>DAIRVC010000015.1:0-28338 GCA_036803025.1 Anaerolineales bacterium | reverse complement strand
GCCACAGGATGAGCCCCGGCCCGATGTCGTCCGTCACGCTGAACAGGTCGAGCTCGCGGCCGAGCTTGCGGTGGTCGCGCTTCTTGGCCTCCTCGAGCCTCCACAGATGCTGCTCGAGCTCCTCGGAGGTCTTCCAGGCCGTCCCGTAGATGCGCTGGAGCATGGGGTTCTTCTCGTCGCCGCGCCAGTAGGCCCCGGCGACATTCAGCAACCGCAGGGCATCCGGGTTGATTTGGTCGCTGCGCTCGACGTGCGGGCCGCGGCACAGGTCAACGAATGTGTCGCTGGTGTAGATCGAGAGCTCCGGTTTCTCGGTCAGCGGGTTGCCGTGTTCGTCGACGTCGCCCTGCTCCAGCGCCTCGATCAGCTCCAGCTTATAGGGCTGGTCGGCGAAGATCTTCCGGGCCTCGTCGGCCGAGATGGCCTTGCGCACGAAGACGTGCTTGCCGGCGATGATCTCGCGCATGCGCTTTTCGATCTGGGTCAGGTCCTCGGGAGTCAGGGCGCGCGGCAGATCGAAATCGTAGTAGAAGCCGTCGGCGATGGCTGGCCCGATGGCGAACTTGGCTTGGCCGGGGAACTTCTCCATCACCGCCTGGGCCATCACGTGCGCAGCGGAGTGCCGGATGCGCAGGAGTTCGCCCTGATCCTGGTCTTGCTCTTGATGCGCGTCCATGTTTCGACCCTCCCGTCTGGACCCATCGATCGAGTTAAAGCAAACGGCCCTCGCCCATCTGGGGCGAGAGCCGAGGCTCACGCGGTTCCACCCAGATTGGCCGCGCCGCAGTCTGCGCAGCCATCTCGTGCAGCCGGTAACGGGGCTGGGACGTTTCCCTTACTCAGCCGGCCTGGGCCAGCCTTTCCGGTTCAGGCTCGCGGGGGGTGTTCGCCGGTCCGCCGCCGAGGGGACTTTCAGTCTCCGATCCCCTCTCCCTGTGGCGGGGCACGCCGGCTACTCGTCCCGGTCGTCGCCGCTTGCTGTTCGATTGTGTGGGCGGTATAGGACTCGAACCTACGACCTTTGCGATGTCAACGCAACGCTCTAACCAACTGAGCTAACCGCCCGGTTGCCGGCATTATACCGACCCCCGGGCGGCTTGGCAATAGCGCTGAACCGACGGCCTAGTCAGACAGCCGGCACACGTACAGAACCGTGTACCAGGGCGGCCCCATCAACCTGGTCTCCGGCGTGACCCAGACCTCAAAGCTGAGTGGGAACGTACCCGTCTGAGAACAAGTGGGCGCTGACGCCCAGGCATCCGGCTCGATGGCCAAGTGGCCCTCGCCCAGGTCGTACTCGGCCAGCGCCCCGCCGCCGGAGCCGCCTCCGAAGCCCAGGCTGCCGGACACTCTGAACTCGATCCTCATGTTCGGTCCCAGACCGCGCTCGGTGGATTCGCTCTCATGGCAGCTGAGCGCGCGGTTGCCGGTCCGAGCGGACCAGCCGTCTGACTCGAGCCAACAGCCTTCATCCTGCCCGGTGCTCCATTCCTCAATCCACAGGATCCGCCCGGTCTCCCGGTCAACGGTCTGCAGGGTTGCCCACAGCCCGCTGGCGTTGTTGTCATCCATGTGGTGTTGTGCTTGATAGTAGGGCAGAAACACATTGCTCCACGTCAGCCGATACATGCCCGGTTCTGCGATGCTGACAGTGAACTGATTGTTGGAGGGATCCTCTTCGCCAATGCGTCCGTTGGGATCCAGCGTCAGCGTGTACCCGCCGAGCAGGCGCTCGCGCATCCCACCCAGTCCCGGCCATTCCAGCTGCGTCGCCACCAAGGGCTCAAGCCCGATGGCGGGCCATTCGATCTGCAGGCTGCTCCCGCCGTCAGCAAACGCCAGGTCCATCTCCAACCCCTGCGCCTCCAGCGAGCCCTCTCCGTAGTTCACCACAGTGATCTGCAGGCCCTGCCGCTCCGAATCGTAGTTGACTCCCGTGATGACCAGGTCCGGCAGGTTGCGGCAGAAGGGCGCACGCGCCAGAGAGGCATCGTCCTCATCTTCCTCGAGGATCGTGTTGTTCGGGTCGAGGGTCACGCAAGCGCTCAACGCCGGCGCCGGCCCGGGCATCATCTGCGGGCTCTGCAGGATCGTCCGGCCGCCCACAGCCAGGTAGACGGGGAACGAGTAGGTGCCGATGGCCTCACCGGAGGGCCAGCTAAGCGCCACATCCAGGATCTGCTCTGCGGCGGTCGCCGACCCCACGTTGCGGATGTGAATCTGCAATTGGCCGGTTTCCTCGTCCAGAGTCAGGTCCTCGACCACCAGCATCGGACGCGGCGGCGCGCCGCCGATGCCGCCCACCGGGCTGGCGAAGGCCGGACGGGCGGTGAAAGACACCTCGCACCGGCCGTCCCCGGACATGATCGTGCCCTCGACCAGCCGGTCGAGCGCCGGAGTGATCTCAGCCTGGCCATCGCAGACGTGGTCGTTGGGATTCCAGTCATCGTGGTCTTCGATGCTGAAACCGGCGAAGATCCGCTCGTTTTCGTCCACGTCCAGGCGAAACTCGCTCACCGCCGGGGGCAGGCCTTCCAAGAAGCCGTGGAGGTCGTAGGTCGAATCCCAGTCCAGGCCCACGGTCCCACAGATCCCTGACCCGTAGCCGCAGCGCCCGTCAAAGTCGGTCCGCTCATTCTCCACATAGAACATCCCGTAGACCGGCCCGACATGGTAGTGGTAGTCCTCATCTCCGCCAAGATCGTGAGTCGTCAGGGTATCGAAGGAGATCTCGATCGTGCGTGTGCAATCCTCGATCGCCCCGCCCTCGGGGACCAGAACGGGGTCAGGGGAACGCGACCAGTCCTCCCCTCGATAGGCCTCCACGGTGAAGCTGTATTGCGTCCCACACGGAGGAAAGATCCATTCGAAGGGCAGCCGGCTCTGGCGCGCCTCCGGCACCTCTGTCCACTGAACCGTTCCGTTCAGCAGGACGCGGAACCCGTCGATCGGATCCTGGTCTGGCAGCGGCTCAAAATCCCAGAGCAAGAGGGCGCTGCGCCAATCCAGCCGCAGGTTCGTGGGCATGGCCATGTCGCGGTCCAGAGCCAGGGGAATCCCGTGCGGCGTGCCGCTTTCCTCGGTGATGCGATACTCGATGGCGAAGGTCCCTTCGCTTCCTGCGGCCTCGTCCCGACGAATGGCCCCATCCCAGGTCTCGGGCCGCAGGATCAGTGCCAGGCTGCCGAGGTCGTAGGCCTCCAATCCCCCGTTGCCGAGCCCCACGCAGCTGATGTCGATCGGCAGGGTCTCATCCCCGGGCCACGGGACGAGCACGGCCTCCGGTCCAGCCAGGTGGGCGCCGACGTCCCACATCTGCCCGCCCAGTGGAGCGAAGGACTCGTCGGTCGAAGGGTCGTCGTCCTGATCAGGCAGCCAACGTGGCGGCTCACCGCCCATCCCGATGTAGCAGTGCAGGCCCTCATAGGCGGCGCCGGACTGCAGGGAGAGCAATTCCATTCGCAACGTGATCTCCTGCCCCGCGGCCTCGCCAACCCGATACGCCCTCAGGAAGTCGACCGACTCGACCGCCCCTTGGGCCGAGCCGGGTGCGGAAGGCAGCGCCGGGGGCGGTGCCTCTCCCCCCGCCGCCGCGCCGGGGCCCGCCCCTCCCCCGCCCGCCTGATCGGCCTCGCCCGAATCGCCGACCCCGATTCCTACCGCCGCATCGGGCGGCGTCGCGCCGGACACACCCGCCGAAACGCTGACCCCCGCGACGGTCGACTGCCCGGCGACTCCCCAGCGCGAGACGGCCCGAACGACCAGCGTGTGATCCCCCAACGTGGCCGGCTGCCAGTCGGTCACCAGCACCGCCGGGGAGTCGGAGCCGTCGGCCGACTCGTCGGCCGCGACTGCTTCCCCATCCACCCACAACTCCATCCGGCTGACGCCGCTCGACGATCTTGCCGTTGCGTGCACCATCACGCCCTCGCCCAGGAACACTTGCTGGTGCCGCAAAGGATTGTGGATCAGGACGATCGGTCGGTCCCGCAACAGGCCGCGCCGCATCCCCAAGATACCCAGGGCCGCCGCAACCAGACACAGGACCGCGATCGTCAGAGCTCCGACCAGGATGACACGGGACTGGCGCATGATCGCCTCCTGCCTAGGTCAATGTGACGGCGAAGGTCGCCCAGGACGAGACCGGACCGACATTGCCGAGTCCGTCGACGGCGACGACGCGCCAGCGGTAGTACCAACCGCATGAGACCGGGACGGACAACGATGTGCCCGACAACCCGCTCCACGGGCTGCCGCTGACACCCTGCCAATTCCCGTCACCGGACTGCCGCTCGACCCGGACCCGGTACTCGGAAATCCCACTGCGGTCCGACACGCTGCCCCACACCAAATCGACCTGCCCCACACAGCCGAGCGTCACATTGCCGGAAGGGGAAATCGGCGCCGGCGCGGGCGGCCCTTCCTGGTCCGGCGGCGGCGGCGTGACGCTCGGGGTGATCGTCGGGGTCGGCGTGTGTGTCGCCGGCACCGGCGTGTGCGTGGCGGTGGAGGTAGGCGTTGCCGTCGAGGTGGGGGTGTATGCAACGACGTGCAGCGTGATGTCGTCGGAAACACCAACAGCCTCATCGGGCCCGAAGGGGACGAGCTGGATCACCCAGTCGCCCGGCCGGTCGAGCACCAGGATATGGTCGAAGTGGGCCAGCCCGCCGTCCGTCGGCGGGTCGGCCTGCTCGATCATCAAATCCCCGTTGACCCAAATCTCGATCCGGGCGACGCCCTCCGGGCCGGCAGCATGGCCCTGGATCGAGATCAGGCTGCCCGGCGGGAGAGTCAAGCCGTCGACGGGCGCATCGATCCAGGCCGTGAGTCCATCGGACGATTCGACGCGGCCGCAGCCGACCAACACAAACCCAACCAGGAGAATGGCTCGGATGGGAACGCTTCGGAGGCGCATCCGCCCCTCCTATGGCCATGAGTCAGCAGGGGGAAGATCCCCGTTACGGCAACTGCCCTTGAAACGAGGTGGGGCCGGAGGATGTGACACACCCACCCGTCAAGGCGTTCCTGTGGAATACCAACTCGTGGGATGCAGGAAAGGCGACTACCTGACCAGCGGGCCAGCGCGCGGTGGGGAGTCTAGATCGACCGCAGCCTGCGCACAAGTGCCGCTGAGAGCGGGCCGGCCTGTCTCCCGGGGGCGCATGCTATAATGCGCGCCATGGCCGACCCGTCCCCGATGGATCCCGTGGCGCCGCCACAGAATGAGCCCGCCTCCCGCCCCATTCGCACCCCGCGCCTGCTAGCCCTACTGGTCCCGGTCGCCTTCGCCGCCGGCTTGGGGCTGGGCTACTTCGTGTGGGGACGGGCACCGCAGGCCACAGCGCAGGCCACCCCGGAACCTGGCGAGGTCCGGCGCTACGACGTGCCCGTGGACGACGACCCGTCCCTCGGCCCATCCGACGCGGCCATCACGATCATCGAGTTCAGCGATTTCAACTGCCCGTTCTGCCGCCGCTGGCACGAAGAGACCTTCCCGGCCCTGATGGCGGCCTATCCCGATCAGATCCGCTTCGTGTACCGCGACCTGCCGGTCGTTGGCGGCGGCGCCGTCGGCGCTGAAGCCGCCCAGGCCGCCAACTGCGCCGGTGACCAGGGAGCGTACTGGGAATTCCACAACCTGCTCTTCAGCGGCGGATTCGGCCTGACTCGGGAGGCGTATGCGCAATATGCCGGCAGTCTGGGCCTGGATCCGGAGGCGCTGGCCGAATGTCTGGATACCGGCTACCACGAAGCCGAGGTCCAGGCTGATCTGCAGTTCGCGCTGCAACTGGGCGTCAATTCGACGCCGACCTTCTTCGTCAACGGCATCGCCATCGTCGGCGCCCAGCCGGCCAACGTCTTCCAGCAGGTCATCGACATGGAGTTGGGCGGATAGCATACGGGACGGGGCAGGAAGGAACGGCCACCCTCAGGGTGGCCGTTGTGATTCGCCGGCCGACGAGCGGGCGGGCGCTCCCTCCACCTCATCGAGGAATCCTCGCAGCAGCTCGTTGAACGCCTGGGGAGCATCCAGCGGCGTGGCGTGTCCCGAGTCACGCACGACCTCCAGGCGCGCCCTGCGGATCCCAGCCCGGATCTCCGCCTTGGATGAGAAGGGAACGGTGGCATCGCGTTCGCCGGCCACAATCAACGTGGGGCAAGTGATCTCCCCCAGACGTTCACGCAGGTCGAAGCGCAGGATGGCGCCGACGGCCTGCAGGTAGCTCCGGCGCCGATTGGCGGCCAGGCGTTCGGCGGCCAGCCGGCGCAACCCGTCCTGATCCTCCCTTGGGAACAATCCCTCAGCGACCCACTCCCCGAGGCGCTGCATGGGGGCGAAGAGCAAGAGCCAGACGCGTTTCAGGCCGCGGCCGAGCCCATGCCCGGCCGGCCTGAAACGGGCGAATGTGTTGACGACGGTCAGCGAAAGCACGCGCGCGGGCGCGTCGGCTGCGATTTGCAGGGCCACCGCCCCACCCAGCGACAGCCCTACCAGATGCAGCGGCGGTTCTCCGCGCGCTTCGAGCAGGCGCAGCACGGCCTGGGCGAAACCGGCGATGTGCGCGCGGCCCCTCGGCGCCGTCGACCGGCCATGCCCGGGCAGATCGACCGTCAGCACGCTCCGCCGGTCGTTCAGCGCCTGGACCTGCAGGGGCCAATCGTCACCGCAAGAACCCAGTCCATGCAGCAGCACGACCGGCGCGCCGCCGGGGAATACGGCAGGGTAGACGCTGTAGTGAAGGCACCCATCCGCAGTCTGGAGCTCAGGCACGCCTGCAACCTCACGGCCTCGGCCCGACCTCGACCACGACCATGCGGTGGTCGGAGGCGGTCGAGTCGGGGACCCAGGCCCGCAGCGGTTCCAGGCCCCGCAGCCAGACGAAGTCAATGCGCGTGTCGGGGTCGACCGCCGGATCAGTCAGCGGGATAGGATCGATGCCCAGCTCGGTGAACGGATCGATGAATCCCGCCTGGCGCACCGCCAGCGCCTCGGGGTCGTCGAACTCCGCATTGAAGTCGCCGCCGAATGAGGCCGGTTCCCGCTCGCCGATGAAGTCCAGGGCAGCAGCGATCTGTCCCAGGGTGTCTTCGGCGGAAAGACCCATCCAGATCCCATGCGCCGAGAGTGTCGTGCCCCCGACGGGCAGGTCGATCCGCACGATGCCGGTCTGTTCCTGCAGGCTGGGCAGCAGCGCCATCTCCACACCGACGGCCGGTCCGTGATACAGGACAGCGATCCCGGTCAGGTGCTCCACCGTCGGAAGGTAGGCGACGTTCATCCGCAGACGGCGGGCCAGATAGTGGGCGTCGTCGACCGCGTAGCTTGTCAGCCTGCCGGCATCGACCTCCTGCAGAGCGACGACGTCCAGCTGGTTGTCCTCGATCAGTCGAGCCTGTTCTTCCAGCGTGAGGTGCCACACGTCGTCGTAGCCATAGTGCATGTTGTAGGTCGCCAGCCGCAGCGAACCGTCGCCTGCCCGCGGGTCCGAGCGCACCGGCCAGGCGGCTGCGGCGACGATCACCAACCCGATCGCAGCCATGATCGCTGCCGGCAGCCGCCGGGCGTCCGGCTGCGCCGCCTGGGACCGGTCGGCAGCCGCGCCGCCGAGCGCGGTCAGCGCCGCAGCTGCGAGATAGACCGCCCAACCCATGCCGCGCATGGCCGGCAACACGTACGGGTAGGTGAAGGCGAACGCGTTCAGGAAGTTGAGCAGCAGGAAGAGCACCAACCCGAGCGCCAGGCCGCGGCCCGCGCCGCGCCCGCTGCCGGAGAGGAGCATCCCCAGCGACAAGAGCGCGGCCATCTGGGCCAGCAGCAATGCCAGCAGCGAGACCGGCCCGTTGACGAAGTAACCGACAAGCAAGCAGGTGATGAGGATGACCGCCAGAACGATGCGCAGGCTGGTCGCGTGCGCCGCCATCCGTCGGGCTACGCGCCCGGCATCCCAGGCGGCGGCGATCGTCGCCGCAAACACAAGCGGAGCTGCCAACGCGTACGGGTTTTCCCCCCAGCGGGCGACCGCGTTGGGCAGCGACAGGAGGGAGACCTCGAGGAAAAGCAGGCCGCCGAAGGCCAGCCCGCCGGCCATGGACAACCCTGCCCGAGCGGCCGCCTGGTCGTCCTCCTTCGCGATCCGCCAGCCGATGCCTATCAGCCCGACTGCCCACACGATCTGGACCGGCAACCAGGCCGCCCGCAAACCGAGATCGTAGGTCTGCCCCAGCGCGCGCAGGACCTGATCGGCCGCCAACGCGGCCGCCAGCGCAACGAAGGTCATCCGCCCATCCTGCGACAGACGACATGCCAGGTAGAGCCCGCCGGCCAGCAGCACCACGACCGCGCCCCAGTAGCGGACGCCCGCGTCGTTCACACACAGCGCCACGCGAGCCAACGCGGCCGCCGCGGCGAGCACGGCCACAGATCGCGCCGAAAGCCCGCCAGGCAAGGCCGCTGGGGCCAGCAGCGCGCCCAACACGAGCAGCACGCTGATCACAAGCCAAGCATCCATCGGCCCCTCGAAGACCTGGTCGTAGATGATCCCGAACAGGACCGAGAAGATGACGCGCAGTGCCTGGAGGAAGAAGAGCACGATCGACGCGGTTTCGATTATCCGGCGCACGCGGACGGAGTTCATCTCGTTCCTCCCGCCTGGACTCGAAGTTGGCTTCCCGAGTATCGCGCCGATTGCGGCGGCTCCCTCCCCGCGAACGGGCAGGGCGGCCGGTGGGCGTTGACGGCTGACTCCTGCAACGCAGGGGTCTTTTCGTTTCGCCTCGCCGGCATTGGAGAGGGGTACTGCCCGCAGCCAATCGGGCTGGACAGCCTGGGCCAACGCCCGCGGGCCATGCACATCGTCACCGGGGGGCACGGGGCGAGGGCCCCCTCGGATGCGCCTCGGGGCTGCCCCGCGAGGGTGTAGGTTCCCTCCCCCTGCCCCTCAGGCGTCTGTTGATCCGCGCCACAGCTAGACCTTGTACTGCGTATCCATGTACCACTGCAACACGTCAGCCACCATCCCGCGCAGCTCGGCCGAAGCGGCCATTCCATACACCGGCCCGACGCCCTGCGGGGCCTGCGGGTTGGCCTTGACGTGTGCCACCGCCTGCCGCAGGTCTTCGATCAAGCGCTCCCGAACGCCCGGCTGCGTGTGTCGCAAGGTGACGCACAGGTGGATGGCGGGGGGCAGATGCAGGCCGTTCAGTCCCCAACCGCGCTGCGTCATGAACTCGAGCACCTGATAGATGTTCAGGGACGGCGACTGGAAAGCGATCACGAACAGCGGATCGCCGATCAGCTGGAGGTCGGGGAGCTTGCGCAGCTCCGCCTTCATCCAGGCGGCCGTCTCCAGGATGCGCCGGGCCGATTCAAGATAGCCCGACTCACCCATCGACACCATCGCCGCCCAACAGGCGGCGCTCAGCCCACCCGGCCGGCTCCCGGCGAAGGTCGGCGAGTTGTACAGCCCGCCCGGCCAATCGGTGATGGCGAAGTACTGAAAGTGCCGCAGCTCGGGCGTGCGGTACAGGATCACCGAGGTCCCCTTGGCGGCGTATCCGAACTTGTGGGTGTCGGCCGAGATCGAGGTGACGCCCGGCAGGCGGAAGTCGAACGGCGGAACTGGATAGCCAAGCTTCTCGGCCCAAGGCAGCAGGAACCCGCCCAGGCAGCCGTCGGTGTGGAATCCGGCACCGTGCTCGCGGGCCAGTTCCGAAAGTTCCTCGATCGGATCGACTAGGCCGTGCGGGAAGGGCGGCGCTGACCCGACCAGCGCGATCGTGTTGGGGGTCACGGCCGCCCGCGTAGCGGCCACATCTGCCCGGAAGTCCGGGCCAACAGGGATGCGGACGACCTTGATCCCGAAGTAGTCGCCGGCCTTGACGAAGGCGGCGTGCGCCGTGGTGGGGATGATGATCTCCGGATCGGTGATGCCCTTGGTGGCGCGCGCCCAATCACGGTAGGTCTTCATGGCCAGCAGGATGCTCTCCGTCCCGCCCGATGAGACCGTCCCGCAGACGCCCTGTTCTGGGTCGCCGTGCAGCATGTGCGCCGTCATCGATACGACTTCGGCCTCGAACTTGGTCGTGCTCGGCCAGACGTCCGGGTGGAGCGGATTGCTTTGCGAGTTGAGGGCGTAGACCCGGTTGAGGAAGTCGATGTGCTCCTGGTCACCGTGATAGACCGCCCCCGAAACGAAACCCTCCCGCCAGCGGGTCTCCTCCAGCGCACGCAGCTTCTCGATCTCGTCGAGGATCTTCGCCTGGTCGATCCCCTTTTCAGGCAGCTGCGCATGGGCCGGGAAGGTGTCGCGGTAGGGTTTGAGGGCCTTCTCAACTTCGGCCATCATGGCCGCTGAATCAGACATATCCATCGTTGCCTCCGCATGGGGGACTGTGCCCGCTCTCGGCCGTGCTACTCAGCTTCTGTGATCCCGGGAACGGTTCAGACGGGCGTAGATCGACTTGTTCTGCTTGTAGATGTTCACGAACTCGGCGAACATCTCGTCATATACCTTCCGGTTGGACGGGTCGGGGTGGTAGTCGGCCTGCATCTGAACGTGGGCCTGAATATCGGCGAATTGCATAGCCCCCAGCCCGACGGCGGCCATGTAGGCCGCGCCGCGCGCCGCGGTCTGAATGGGGTCCTTGGTCTGTCGAATCGTCCGGCCGAGGACGTCGGCCTGGATCTGGCACCACAGCGCCGAGTTGGCGCCGCCCCCGGCGATGACGATCGGATCGAGCTTGCGCCCGCAGAAGCGCTCGATCGGCTCCAGCATCCAGCGGACGTTGAAGGCCACACCTTCCATGATCGCCCGGATCCAGTCGGCGCGGGTCGTGGAGAGCGAGAGGTTGTGCAGGCCGCCGCGCACCCAGGGATCTTCGACCGGGGCGCGCTCCCCGTGGATCCAGGGGGTGTAGATCAGGCCATGGCTGCCGGGAGGCGCCTGAGCGGCGGCCTCGTTCAGCGCCGGGTAGTAGTCCTGCGGCGCCGGCCCCGTTGAAAGGGCATCCTCAGGGAACAGCAGGTTGTCGCGCAAGAAGGTCAGATGAACGCCGGCCGCCTCCTGCTCGCCCATGACGATATAGCGGCCGGGGATGGCGCTGGGGAGCGAGGCGATCATGTTGAACAGATCGGTCTTCTTGAACGGGACGTGAACCGTCAGGAAGGCCGAGGTTGAGACCGACAGGTGCGCGGCGTAGTCGTCCACCGCGCCCGAACCGATGGCCGTTGCCGGGAGATCGAAGGCACCGGCCACCACCTTCACCTCCGGCCGCAGACCGAGCTCTCGGGCGACCTCGGGGCGCAGCGGCCCGAGCACATCGATGCAGCGCACGATTTCGGGCAGCTTGTCGCGCTCGATCCCGGCTGCGGCGATCAACCCCTCGTGATAGACGATCCGATTCGGATTGCGATTGTCTGTCAGCCAGGACATGCCCATCGTGTCCGGCGTGGCTATCAGGCGGCCGCTCAGCCGGTAATCGATGTAGCCATCCACTTCCAGCAGCTTGTGGGCTTGCCGGTAGACCTCCGGCCTCTCATTCTTGAGGAACAGGACGTGACCGATGAAGTCCTTGCCCGTGCGCGCCGGCAGCCCGCCGGTGATCCGGATCCAGCGGCTGAGCTTGAAGACATCGAAGCCCTGCAGGCGAATCGGGCCGTTCAGCAGGCGGGCGTTCCACTCGGCGCCGCGTGTGTCCAACCAGATGATGGCGTTGCCGACGCAGTTCCCGTCGCGGTCGATCGGAACGGTGCCGGCGCCCTGCGTGTTCGGGCAGACGGCCACGATGTCCTCCACCCTGACCAGGCCCTTGCCCAGCAGCCGCTTGGCCAACGTCAGGATCGCCCGCCACCACTCATCCGGATCCTGCTCCGCTCCGCCGCCCGGCAGGACATGCAGAGGCACGCTCTGAGACTCCCAGCAGCAGACCTCGCCCTGCAGGGAGACCAGGGCCACCTTGGCGGCGGACGTCCCCAGATCGATCGCCAGGACGTACTTCTCAAGGATGTCGGGCATCGGGGTCCCCTTTCGTGGGGAGGCGGCGCCGGAGGGGCGACGCCGAAGCGGACGGCCGGCGCGGCCGGCTGGGAGGATTATAGTAGAATCCTGTTGCACAGTGCAACCGGCACCAGGAGGGTGAATGTCCCGGCCGCGCCTTCCCTCCCCCGATTACCGGCTTGATCTAGACCGCCGCCGTCCGGAAACTTTGCAGCGCCAGGCGCGCCGGGCGATCGAGGCCGCCATCCGAACCTCCCGGCCCGGCTTCCGCCTCGGCGAGCGGCTGTCGACGCTCTCGCTCGCTCGACGCAATCCGATCCACCGCAACACGCTCTCGCGGGTGATGGACGAGCTTGTCTACCGCGGCTACCTGCGCCGGGTCCCCAACAAGGGTTTCGAAATCCGCTCCCGCCGCCCGGAGCGCCCCAGCCGCCTCAGCCGCCACCACCTGTCCCTGTTCACTCTCGCGCACCGCCACCGCCTGATGACCCGCTCGCAGGCCATTCCGGAGGCCTGCGGCGTCCTCACCGCCCGGCAGCTGAGCCGCGCACAAGCCGCGGCCTTGGCTGGCCTGCGGCCGGAGCCGGGCGAGACCCTCCAGTTGCTCTGCCGGCTGCGGGAGACGCGCAGCCGTCCACGCGGTCCGTGGACCGTCGTGGCCATCGAACGCACGGCCGTGCCGACCGCGCTCTTGCCGGCATTCCTGGAGGAGGCGCTGCGGGAGATCGAACTGCGCGGCGATTTTTCGGTACTGCGCTACCTGGAGAGAGCCTTCCCCAACGACGATTTCTTCAAGGCCGACTACGAGGTCTCGCTGGCGCCCCTGCCGCCCGAGCTGGCGCCGTTCTGGGAATCCAGCACCGCGCCGATGAGCGTGCTCAACGTGACTTACGGGAGCGCCGGCGCCATCGAATGCACGCAGACCTGGTTCGACAGCGCCCGGGCGGTCCTTCTGGCGGGCTCGCTCGATGTGCGGGTGGTGTAGGGAGATTCCCGCGAGCAGTCAGCTCGCCGGCAACCAGTAGATCTACGCGTAGAAATCCAGCAGCTCTGGAACGGGGACGGTGATCAGCCCCTCCTGGACGTCGCCCACCTGCGACACGCGGTCCGGCTTGAGCCCGACCAGGTAGGCCGTGAAGGCCGAGACAATGGCATCGAGCTGGTCGTGGTCGAGCAGGCCGGTCAGCGGCAGCCGGCCGCTGAGCAGATGGTGGCGTGTGACTTCCTCCAGCACATTCAGGGGGTCAACGATATCCAGACCCTCGACGAAGAGGATCAGCTGCCGCTGCAGGCGTCCCTCGAGGGTCTGCTTGAGGAAGGGGCGTCGGCCCAGGAGCGCGGCGAAGCAGGCATGGGGATGGACCTCCAGGAGCGTGCGCTCTGTCGGCGTCCGGCCGTCGACGAAGAACTGGAACCCCATCTCTCGCGCGCGGCGGTACATAGTGAACCCGATCTGCATCCAGGTGGGAGCCTCGTCCTCCTGGCGGGGTGTGTTGTACAGCCGGATGTTGCGCCGGCGCATTTCGTACTCGCACACCTTCCACTGCCCCCAGCTCCGCCCGCCGGGCGGCAAGTCGAACCGGCGGCGGAACTCCGGCCGCAGCATCAAGCCCTGATTGGGGGATTGCGGCGCATCGATAGCCACCACCGCCCGCTCGAGCCCGCCGACGAAGGCGAGCACCGTCTCCAGGTCGCCCTGGCTGAGGGCCACCAGACGCAGGTCCTGATCGAGCACGGCGAAATGCATCGGGCGTTCGCCAGCGGTCGGGTCGATCCCGACATAGACGACCTGGTCGAAGAGCATCTTCCCTCCCTACCCCGCCCGGCCGTGCAGTTCGGCGGCGAACGCTTCCCAGGCGCCGGGGTCGGTCCGGTACGGCCCGAGCCAGGGCCGCTGGGCGGCCTCGCGCAGCGCCGCGGCCGCTGTTCTGCCGCTCAGAATGCGGTAGGCGACGAAGGCCCAGCGGCCGCGATGCCGGCCCAGGCTGCTGTGCAGCAGAACTGCCTGACCGGCGCCCAGACAGTCCTCCAGAAAGCGGGCCGCCAGCCAGCGCGTCGGGGCGTCCGCCTGCGACTCGTCCTGCACATCGAGCCACAAGAAGGACCGCGGCGGCGGTCCCTCAAACACAGCCGGCCGCTGCGGGCGCAGGTGCAGCACGGCACTGATGCCGGTCTGATCCGCGAACGCTTTCCATGTGGCCGGAAGGCGCTCGCCGCCTGCGGCGAAGATGCGGTCATGAACCCAGGTCACGCTTGGACCTCCGGAAGCGTCAGTCCGCAGCGGCCGGGCTGAGTATACATCCCCCTTTTGACGGCGACGAGCATCCTGGCTATACTAGGATGCAGTTCCCGATACCCAGCCGCAAAGACACGCGAGCGTATCCAACCGCAGGCAGCCTCGACGCCTCGCTGTCCTCACCCACACCAGGAGGTCCCTCGTATGGCCACGCGCAAGCCGAAGAAGACCGCCGCCCGCAAGTCGGTCAAGAAGGTCGTCAAAAGAGCACGCGCCGTCAAGAAACCGGCCGCGCGCAAGCCGGCGGCCCGCAAGGCCGGCGCCAAGAAGGCGCCCGGTTTCAAACTGACCTACGCCACGATGTTCAACCCGCCGGAGGAGTTCCACACTCGCTTCGAGAACGCCCTGGCGAAGATCAAGGCCGAGATGGGCCGCGAACGCGGCATGATCATCGACGGCAAAGAGGTTCTGGCGGACGACAAGTTCCAGGACCGTTCGCCGATCAATCAGGATTGGGTCCTGGGCGTGTTCCAGAAAGGGACCGTCGAGCACGGCCGCCAGGCGCTCGAGGCGGCACGCAAGGCCTTCTACGGCTGGTCGAGGATGCCTTGGAAGGAGCGCGTCCGGCTGATGCGCAAGGCGGCCGATATCATCGACAAGCGCATCTACGAGTTCGGCGCGGTGCTCTCGCTCGAGGTGGGCAAGAACCGCACCGAGGGGCTCGGCGACGCGGCCGAGACCGCCGACCTGATCCGCTACTCCTGCGATCGGGTGGAAGAGAACAAGGGCTTCATCGTGCCCATGGGCAAGGACCCGATCCCCGGCTTCAATATCACCAATGTATCGGTCCTGCGGCCGTATGGCGTCTGGGTGGTCATCAGCCCGTTCAACTTCCCCTGCGCGCTGACCGGCGGTCCGGTGGGCGCGGCGCTCGTGGCGGGCAACACTGTGGTGATGAAGCCGGCCACCAACACTCCCTGGACGGTGCGCCTGATCGCCGAGGCGCTGCGCGACGCGGGACTGCCCGACGGCGTGTTCAACTATGTCACCGGTCCGGGCAGCTCCATCGGCCAGGAACTGATCGAAAACCCGCTGGTCGACGGTATCACCTTCACCGGTTCCTACGACGTCGGCATGAAGATCTTCCGCACTTTCGCCGGCGGGCGCTACGTCCGCCCGGCCATCCTGGAGCTGGGCGGCAAGAACCCGTGTGTCGTCACGCGCCACGCCGACCTTGAGCGGGCCTCGCTGGGCATCGTCCGCTCGGCCTTCGGCCTGCAGGGACAGAAGTGCTCGGCCAACTCGCGCATCTATGTCGAGAAGCCGGTCTACGACAAGCTGGTCGGGCGGCTGGTCGACATGACCAACAAGCTGGCCATCGGCGACCCGACCGTGCGCGGCGTGTTCCTGGGACCGGTCATTAACGACGGTTCCTATCGCGACTTCAAACAATTCACGGAGGAGCTCAGCCAGGCCGGCAAGATCCTCGCCGGCGGCAAGGTGCGCACCGACGGGGAGTTTGCCAAGGGCTACTTCTGCCAGCCGACGTTGGTCGGCGACGTGCCCCTCACGCACCGGCTGTGGAAGCACGAGATGTTCCTGCCGATCACCATGGTGGCCCCGATCAACAGCATGGAAGAGGGCATGAAGCTGGCCAACGACACCGAGTACGGCCTGACGGCCGGCTTCTATGGCAGCAAGCAGGAAGCGGCCGTGTTCTTCGATCGCATCGAGGCGGGTGTCAACTACGCCAACCGGCCGCAGGGCTCCACCACGGGCGCCTGGCCCGGCTTCCAACCCTTCGGCGGGTGGAAGGGGTCGGGCTCATCCGGGAAGAACGCCGGCGGCCACTACTACGTCCAGCTGTATATGCACGAGCAGATCCAGACCCTGGTCGCCTAGCGACCGACAGCCCCCTCCGCCGCGCTGGACGGAGGGGGCTTTTCGTTTCTCATGGCCTCCCGCGCCGGCTCCGCCCTCGTGCTCATCGGGCTGATCGCCCTGATGATCTTCCTGGTCACCTTCAGCGTCGACCAGGCGGACGTGCGTGTCTTGATCCTGGGGGCAGGCCTGAGCGCGTTGGGGCTCCTCCTGCGGCGGCGCGCCGCACGGGCTGAGCAGCGCGTTAGCGAGCGGTTCCGCACGCTGCGTCGGATCCTCGGCCATATCGACGAGCCCCCCGACTCGGACTAGCGCCGCCGGACGTCCATCCGGTCGAAATCCCCTGCGCGGGGGATGAACCACCCCGCCTGGTGCGGGGTTATCCCATTATCGCCAACGGAGGAGATCGCCCATGTCGAGCCATCCGATCGTTCACATCGAGTTCTCTGCCGCGGACCTGGAGAAGGCAGGCCAGTTCTACAGCTCGATCTTCGGCTGGAAGATCCAGCCGATGCCGGAGATGAACTACGCCACGTTCGAGGCGGAAGGCGGTCCAGGCGGAGGATTCAACCCGCTCACGCAGCAGGCCCCAGCAGGAACTGTGCTGGTCTACATCGATACCGAGGACATTGAGGGGACGCTCCAGCAGATCACCGCGCAGGGCGGCAAGGTGCTGCAGCCGAAGACGGAAATCCCCGGCTATGGTTGGTTCGGCATCTTCGCCGACCCGACCGGGAATCAGGTCGGGCTGTACACACGACGTCCGAGCTAACCAACCAAGGAGTCATCCCGAGCGGAGCCATTCCCCACGGGTCATGGCGAGGAGACCGCCTGCCAGTGTGTCATTGCAAGACGGCCGGCAGGGCCGACGAAGCAATCGCCTCCTGGGCACTGCACGCCCGCGAGGCGATTGCTTCGTCGCGGCTGCGCCGCTCCTCGCAATGACATGGATGGGCAGGCTTTGACGCAAGGGCGCGCTCGGGGAGGGCCGCCTTCCGGCGGCATCTAGCCGGGTGCCTTGACCCCCATCCAGAAGCGCGTCCAGTCGCCGCCGGACTTCTCCAACGCCAGGTAGGCATACACGCTGGCAGCAAAGAAACCCAGGACCATCATCAGGACGACCCACACCGCCGCTCGCAGGGTCAGCCCTTCGCGAAAGATGATCCAGGCCGAGAACAGCACGAAACCGACATACAGGTCGACCAGCGAGACGATCCCCCACGGCATCGCCAGCAGGTACGACCCCTCGCCGGCGAAGTTCCCTGCCGCGAAACCATAGACCAGAGCCGCAGCCATGGCCAGCGCGCCCACCGCAGTCAGCGTCTTGGCGATCCTCATCCGGTTCTCCTCTCGTGAATGAAGCCCCCTCACGCCCGCCGCCGCGGCGGCCGGGGGATGAAGGCGCTCGTCGTTTCGATGTACTCGCGGTAGCCCGGCTTGGTCGTCGCCAGTGACTTCTCAAGCATGGCCACGCCGGAGACGCGCACCAGCAGCGTCGTCATCACGATCGGGCTGAAAACGGTCCACCACCCCCCGGCCGCGACCGCGATCAGGAAGAATCCCCACCATTGCGCCGCGTCGCCGAAGTAGTTCGGGTGACGGGTGTAGCGCCAGACGCCGGAGGTCAGCAGCTTGCCCTTGTTGGCCGGATCGGCTTTGAAGCGGGTCAACTGCCAATCGCCGACCGCCTCGAAGGTGAAGCCGATCGCCCACACGGCCGCCCCGAGGCCGTCCCAGACCGTCAGCCCGGCCGGCCGGCCGGGGAACTGCGCCGCCACGAGCGGCGCGGCGACGATCCACATCAGGACGCCCTGCAGGAGGAAGACCTTGAAGAAGCTCTTCCACCACCACGGCCGCCCGGCCTCCTCCCGCCAGGCCCGGTAGCGGAAGTCCTCCGGTTTGCCCCAGTTGCGCACCAGGATGTGCAGGCTGAGGCGCAGTCCCCAGAGCGTGACCAGCGTGCAAAGCAGCAGCCTGCGGGCCAGGGCACCCTCGGGGGTCAGGGCGAAGACGATCCAGGCGGTGATGACGAAGCCGGTTCCCCAGAAGATATCGACAATGCTCGAGTTCTTCAGCGCCAGGCTGAGAAGCCAGAGCAGGATCATGAGCAGCAGAATCGCCGCGCCGGACAGGAGGAAGAGTTGAAGTAGATCCATGGTCAAACTCCTTGACTTGCCTGGTGTTGATGATCGGCCGGCGCAGCGGCCGCGACGCACACGACCCCCACGGCCCCCGGCCCCACGTGCACGCCGATGACGGGCGCCACCTCACCCACCAGGACGATGGGGACGTCCGGCAGCCGGGCAGTCAGGCGTTGCCGCAAGGTTTCCAGCCTCTCGAGCGCATTGCTGTGCACCAGGGCGACCTTCTCCAGCGGCCCGAGGCCCGCCGCCAGATCGATCATTCGGTCGATGGCGCCGCTGCTTGTGCGTGCCCGATCGGTCTCGGCCCGGCCGGCGTGCATCTTCAGGATCGGCTTGAGCTGCAGCAGGGTGCCAACGCCGAAGGCGAAATGGTTAACCCGCCCGCTGCGGCGCAGGTATTCGAGCGTATCGAGCGCGGCGAAGCTGTGCGTCCGCTGCGCCAGGGCGCTGACCGAAGCGACGACCTCGTCGAGCGGGCGCCCGGCGGCGGCCAGTTCAGCGGCATGGGTCACCAGGAGGCCGGTCCCCAGTGTGATCTGGCCTCCGTCGATGACATGCACCGGGATGCGTTCGAAGTCCGCGGCCGCCAGCTGGGCCACGTTGTAGACATTGCTCAGGCTGGAGCCGATGTGAATCGACACGATCCCGGTCGCCCCCTCGTCGGCCAGCCGCTCATACACCCGGCCGAACGCCTCCGTCCCGGGAGCGGAAGTCGTCGGTGCCGGGTGGGCCTTGGGCAGGCGATCGTAGAAGTCGCGACGCGAGAGCTCGACCCCATCCAGGAAGCTCGCGCCTCCGATGTTGACATAGAGCGGAACGAGGCTGATCTGCCGCTCGGCGATGACCTCCGCCGGCAAGTCGCAGGTGCTGTCGGTCACAATCCGCAAGGTCACGGATACCGTCCTTCGCCTGGAGAGCTGCGTCCGGCGCCGATCGTCGTCTACGGCTGCAGGACGAGGATCACGCCCAGAACGATCTCGGTCACCAGGCTGATGATATTCGAGGACACTACCGAGCGGTCGATCAACATCGACACCGCGCGCACGGCCGCGATCGACAGGTAGCCGATGCCGAGCACCAGGTAGGCGGGAGCTCCGATGAACAGCGGCGCCAGGCCGAGGGCGATGAACAAGGCCCCCAGGACGGCGCGGATCTCGGTGACGCCGCGCCCGCCGATCGGCTCCAGCCCGGTGAAGCCGGTGACCTTGCGCGGCACCAACAGTGAGACCAGGCCGGTTGCGGCGGTCGCCAGCGCGGCGATGATCTGCAGGACTTGAATCAGGGACATGAGATCGCTCCTTGTCGAATGACCGAGATGGATGGCACTAGAAGCCTCGCTTCTGGCCTTGCCACGGGGGCCGGCTTTGGCGGACGAACTCGTCGACGCTCGGGCCGCCCAGGCGGCTGAGCCGCCAGGTTCCGTATAGATAGCTCAACACCAGAAGCCCTATGGTGGCAGGCCAGCCGCCGGCCAGGCTGGCAACGGCCATCAGGCCGGGATCCTGTTGTCGGATGATCAGCACCTGGATGGCGCTCTGAGCAGCGAAGTACACCGCCCAGGCGAGCGTGACCTCGGCGTAGGCCGGACGGACGCGAGGCTGCCAGTACCAACCCCGCGGCCAGCGCCGGACCAGGTGGCTGGTCCAGGCTGCCAGCGGTCGGCCGAGGAGGAGTGTGCCCAGGCTGATGACGGCCAGAGCAGCGTGGGTCAACACATCGGGCAGAAAGAAGATGTCAGCGCGCTGAAGCCAGCCCGCCGACACGGCCGCCAGCAGTGAAACACCCGCGCCGGCCAGCGCGAACAGAAACGACTGGCGCCGGGCGAGACGGATGGCTGCCAGGCTGCTGCCGATGATCAGCGCGCCCCAGACGGCCGGTTGTGGTCCGGCCAGAGCGTTGAGCACTAGGAAGGCCAGGGCAGGCAGGAAGGCGTCGATCAGGCCGACTCGGCCCAACAGGACCGTGCGGAGCTCTTCCGCCACCTCACGCACCCTGACCTCGACTGAACCGATGCTGCGCACGCTCGCCCTCCGATGTCCACCTAAGTATACCATTATGCCCATGTTTTGTCTATATATGCGGCCCGGGCGTCTGAGCGGCCGGGAGCCTCGGCCTACCCGGCTGGGAGCTCAGGCAGCCGCGGGCCGATCGGCGATCAGGTGGAAGTGGAGTACGGGGACGTCTTGGTATGCACCGCCATTGGCGATCAGCCGGTAGCCGAGGTGCTCCAGGCCCAGCTCGCGCACCAGATCCTGGACGACACCGACGAGGTCGGCAAGCAGCGCGCCGTCCTCCGGCCGGATATCCAGCAGCGACGCGTACTCCCGCTTGGGCAGAATCAGGATGTGGACGGCATGGCTCGGCTGCGGGTGATGGAAGGCGAGCAGCGTCTCGGTCTCGCGCAAGCGCACAGCGGGGATAGCGAAGCTCATGTGACAGACCGCCCAGCGGAGGAATCGCCCTGCCAGGGGAGAGCAGCGCGCCAGGCGGGCGGCTCTCACCTGTGATGCAAGGCCGGTCTAGGCGCGCGCATCGGAGCCGGAGAAGGCCTCAGCGAAGAACTCCGCCATGCGCCGGTACAGGATGCGCTGGTTTTTCGGCAGCGTGATCCCGTGGCCTTCATCGTCGAACGCCAGCAGATCGTAGGCGACGCCGTGCCGCTGCAGCTCGGCGATCACACTGCGGACATTCTCGGGGGTAACGTTCGGATCGCGCAGCCCCTGGACAATCAGCAGACGCCCGCGAATTCGGTCGACGAAGCGGATCGGGGAGCGTTCATAGAATCGCTCCGGCGCTTCTTGCGGAGAGCCGCCCATCATCTCGGCACTGTAAGGGCGCAGATCCGGCCGGGTGGTCTCGTAATCCACTACCAGGTCGGTCATGCCGCACACCGGCGCCGTGGCGGCGACCAGATCGACCGGCAGGTGGGTAATCGCCCACCAGGCCGAATAACCGCCATAGGAAACGCCGGTGATGCCGACCTTCCCCGGCACGGCAATGCCCCTGGCCATCAGGGCTTCAATGCCCGCACGGATGTCATCCTGTTCGCGGCCGCCCCAGCCATCCTCCTTGATGGCCTCCCGAAACTCGAGGCTGAAGCCGGTGCTGCCCCTATAGTTGGGGTCGAGCACGTTGAATCCTTCGCGGACGAAGTACTGCCCCTGGGCGTCAAGCATGTCCATGCTGTGGTAGGTCGGACCGCCATGAACCATAACGATCGTGCCGACCGCCTCGCCTCTCGGCCGGTAGAGCCAGCCCTGGATTTCCCGGCCATCGACCGATCGCCAGCGGATGTCCTCGGGCGACACCATGTCCTCCGGAGTCAGAGGCGTCATCTCCCAAACGCGCGTCAGGCTGGTCAGATCCTCGACCGAGCTCGCCCCAAGAGGGAACCGCACGAGGTCGCTGGGCCAGGAGCTGCTGAAGTAGACCCCGATCCATTGATCGGGTCCAACCGGGGCCAGCGGAATCAGGTTCCCGGGAATCTGCGGAGCGAAGACCTCGATCCCTGTGCGCCAGTCGAGGAGCGAGGCGCGCACCCGGGCCTCCCGACTCTCAATCACGACGATCTGATCGGAGAGATCCGGGACATAGGCGGCTTCGATGTAGCGTTGAGGGTCATCGATCAGCCAGCGCAACTTACCAGACTCCAGCTCCCACATCCCCAGCCGGCGATGGGTATCCCCATCCGCCAGCAGGAGCACGTGCTGGCCATCCGGGAACCAGAATCCGAAGACTTTCTGGTCATCGCCGACGTTGGCGATTTCGCGATCGCCCTGGCCGTCAATACCAACCAGCCAGACCTGCCGGCCGGCCGGATGCCGATCGTTCCGGGAGTACAGGATGTGGGTGCCAGTCGGGTTGAGGACGGGCCATGTGGCCCCGGCCTTCTCTGGGCGCGCCAACACCCGCCTCTCGCCCGTGACCAGGTCATGGCGGAGGACGGGCGTCACCTCGGTCTCCCGCCCCGTGTCCGGATCCAGGTTGGCCCCGTAGACCAGCCACCGGCCGTTGGGGTGCAGGTCGCCGCCCTGGATGTAGTAGGCCGGGTCGGCTTCGGTCAGGGGCACCATGGTCAACGGGCGATCCAGGTCGACCCGGAAAAGGCGCACTCGTTCGTCGCCGCCGTGATCCTGCCCCACGATGAGCGATCGACTGTCCGCGGTCCAAGACAAGAGGAAGGTGTCATCACTGGAAACCGTCAGGCGCGTCGGCGGAGCCGATCCGTCCGTCGGGGCGACATAGATATCGGCCGCCTCACCCACGCCGTACCAGACCCAGGCCACCCAGCGGCCATCCCGGGAACCCCGGGGTCGGTCCGCGGTGGGCAAGTCGATGAGGGCGTCCAAATACCCGTCGGACTTCAGGACCCAATCAACTGCGAGCTGGCGCTCCATATGACATAACTCCCAGAGGCAGAAGGTAGCACATCCACCCGGGCGAACGCGAACGACTGTTCTATCGGCTTAGGCCGTCAATAAAGCGGAAACGTCCGTGCGTCGGGTCTTGCCCGGCCCTCCAGGCCACCCGTGCAACCCCCTGCCGCGCGGAGCATACCACAGCCGGCGGCGGTTGGCTATCCCCCTCGTTCTTCCCTGTTTCAACAGCCTTGGGACACCGGGGATTCCGCCAGTCCTGGCCAGGTTGCGGCCTTTCTGGCCCGATGGTCCGTCCCTGGCGTCGCCCGACCGCCGGTCGGGTGGCGTGGGCTGATCGGATGACCGCCCCCGGGCGAGGGTTGGGATGCGGCTGCCCCTCGGCGGCTGTCACGCCGAGGCCGCCGCCAGGCAGGCGCGGCGACCTTTTCCGGCGCGGGACCCGGGGTGCTGCGCTGCTGTGAGCGCAGGAGTCCGGCGCAGGTCGCGCGGCGCTGCGTCAAGGGTCACTGGGAAGGAGCCGGGCCCCGGACGGGTCCCAAGTTGATGGCTTGAGACGGTTCGTAGTATCCTTGGTCATGAAGCACAATCACCCCGCAAGGAGCGAAGCTCATGGCAGACGTGATCGAATACAAGATCTACGGCGATGATCTGCAACTGGTCGAGGTCGAGCTCGACCCCGGCGAAGGGGTGCGGGCCGAAGTCGGCACCATGGCCTACCTGGAAGACGGGATCGAGATGCAGACCTCCACCGGCGGCGGTGTGCTTTCCGGGCTGAAGCGGGCCGTCACCGGCGAGAGCTTCTTCATCACGAACTTCACCAACAAGGGCCGCAACAAGGCGCGCGCCGCCTTCGCCGCCCCCTACCCCGGCAAGGTCATCCCTCTCGATTTGGGCGCTCTGGGCGGCAAGTTCCTGTGCCAGAAGGACTCGTTCCTGTGCGCTGCGGCGGGGATCGAAATCGAGGTGGCTTTCACCAAGCGCCTGGGCGCCGGCATATTCGGCGGCGAAGGCTTCATCCTGCAGCGGCTGGAAGGGCAAGGGCTGGCCTTCGTCCACGCCGGGGGCACGATCATCGAGAAGGACCTGGCACAGGGCGAGACGCTGCGGGTCGACACCGGCTGCCTGGTCGCCTTCGCTCCCACCGTCGATTACGACATCCAGTTCATCGGCGGCTTCAAAAACGTCCTGTTCGGCGGTGAAGGCCTGTTCTTCGCCAAGATGACCGGCCCGGGCAAGATCTACCTGCAGAGCCTGCCCTTCTCGCGCATGGCCGACCGCATTCTGGCGGCGGCGCGCTTCGGGCGCACCGAACAGACGAAGGGCGTGGCCGGCCTGGGCGGCGACCTGCTTGGTAACCTCCTCAGCGGACGCTAGCGCATCCGGCGCCCGGGCCTGTGCCGGCCCGGGCGCCCACCCTCGCCACCCATGGCGACGCCCCTTGAGGTCTACGTCTCCGTCGACGTCGAGACGGCCGGCCCAAACCCGGCCGACTACGCGCTGTTGACGATCGGCGCCTGCTTGATCGACGACCCGGCGCAAGTCTTCACCATCGAGCTCCAGCCGGTGACGATGCGATCCACGCCCCAGGCGTTGGCGGTCACCGGGCTATCGCTGGAGCGGCTGAGCCGCGAGGGGCTTCCGCCGGCCGAGGCCATGCGCCGCTTCGAGGCGTGGCTGCAGAGGGTCGTCCCGCCGGGGCACCAGCCGGTATTCGTCGGCTTCAACGCCGCCTTCGACTGGATGTTCGTGGCCGACTACTTTCACCGCTTCCTTGGCCGCAACCCCTTCGGCCACACGGCGCTCGATATCAAGGCTTTCTACATGGGGCTGGCCGGCGTCGCCTGGTCGGAGACGACCAAGGCGGCGCTGGCCGCCCGCTACCCCGACCACCCCGCGCTGACCCACAACGCACTCCAGGACGCGGTCGACCAGGCGGCGCTGTTCCGGAGGCTGCTCCACGAGGCTGCCCGGCGCTAGGACTCGACCTGCCGACAAGCGCATGCAGCCGCCGATGTAATCGGGGCTGAGGCGGATCTCGACCCCCGCCCCGGCGCCTCGTCCATCAACCTCATCGCCGCTTGGCTAGGCTTCCCGAAGATCTCGATCCGTGTGGGCCGGTTGAACGCGTGGGTCCGTTTCGATCGTTCATCGGCCCCGTGATGTTGAAGCTCAGTCCCTGCGCGTCGGCGAACAGACGGAGGATGTCCACCTCGGTACCATCGGCATGGATGTAGGCCACCTGGGCGATGATCTGGGGTTCGCCGGACTCGGTGATGAGGACGGTTTCCCGATGGTGCGGAGTGAATTCGCCGGCCATGCCCGGCCGGATTATGGCTGATGAATACGAGCTGTACGCCTACAGGCCCTCTCCGGGTGCACCGGCTGGGTGGCAGCGGCTGCGCGGGCGATTGTCGACCGGACTCGATCTCGGCCTCGATCAGTTGCTGCATCCCGCGGCCGCTTCGTTTCAGCCGGCTTGTTAGGAAGATGGTGTCCGTCGACTCGTCCATCCCGGGTATCTCGACGGTGGCCGCCAGGCACGTACCGCCGGGGCCCGCCGGCTCGAACGTCGCCCGCCCGCGCATCTCGACCGGCCCATCGCGAATGATCATCTCGATCGACCATCTCGATCGACAGATCGCGCTCGAACTCGACCACCTCCATCCTCCCCTCGACCGGCGTGCCACTGCGGCTGTTCCGCCTACGGATCACGGTCGCGACGCCGATGGGCCCGTCGGGATCTTTCAACAGATGGATATCGGGGTCCCGTTGAGGTGGGTTGCGGCCATGGTCATCGGCGTAGAAGCGGAACAACCTGTCCACTGGCCGGTCGACGACGACGGATGCACAGATTGCCACGCACATGACAGGCTCCCTGTCACGGTCTGGGCTTCGCCTCTCGGCGTGTCACCGAGCGGCAGCGCGTGCCAGCCTGGAAGTCGGAAGGCCTCCAAGCCAGCGGAGCAAAGTCGCGACGATTTGACTCGTGATTGTCGAGCTGGCCGGCTCGTAGATGGAAGGTCTCCGGCCACCTGCCAGCGGCCGACCACGCGCCCCGAACACCTGCGTGAGTTGACAATCCGAGGATCCCGTCCGTCGCGGCCGCGCATGCGTCGGCAGTCTGAGGAGGCTCGAGGGACCAGGAATGGCGGCGAACGGGGCTAGCGAGCTGGAGGGGTCCCGAGCAGGGTACGCAGTTCGTCGGCCCGGGTCGAGGCAAAGTCCCAATACTGGCCGGCATCGCTCTCCTGCCAATGCAGGAGCATGTCATAGCGGCGCAGGGCCATCTCGAGGTTGCCGGCGAGGTCATAGGCGAGGGCCAGACGGTACAGACGGTCCGCCGTCGGCACGTACGCCTGTCCTCGCTCGAAGTACTCGGCAGCCAGGGAGGAGTGGGAAAGGGACATCTCTGCCTGGCCGAGGAGATCATACCCTTCGGCCAGGTCGAGGTAGTCCGACCACCGAGGGACTTGAGGCGCCAGCAGCTCGATGACAAGCTGCGCCTGGCCATCCTGCAAATACGCGGCAGCGTTCCCCAGGGTCTCGGCTGCCCCGTCAATCGGCCGGGGGGTAGCCGTAGAGGTCGGCGCCCGAGTCGCGGATGGTTCCACGCCCATGCCGGCGGCGTGAGACGGGGTCTCCAGCGGCGGGCCCGGGTCCGAGGCGATCACCGCGGCGAACCCGATGGCCAGCGCCAGGGATGCCCCGAGCGCGAGCCCGAAGACGAAGCCGCCGAGGCGCACCCCACCTCCCCCCTGGCTCATTGGCCGGCCCTGGCTTCCAGGCATGAGCCCAGACGCGGCGAGCGCATCTATGGCTCACCCAGCGTCAACACGCTGCCGTTCGACAGTCGCACCTCGAAGCTGACAGAGAGGCCCTCTATGATCGAGTCGCAACAGGCCGAGTTGTAGGCCGCGAGGACCAAGCCGCCATCGGGCAACACGAAGCGATCCGGATCCGCCACCTCAATCGGTCCGCCCAAGTAGTCGTACATCGTCCAGATGTTCGTGTGCGGCTGCCAGATGAAGAGGTTGATGTCGGGCGGAACCCCGCTGGGCAGCAGTTCGAGCACGATACGGAGTCTGAGGGCCGCAGCAACCTCGAACCCTGGGGGACTCTGGAACCGGACGGCCTGGTAGCCCTCGGGACCCAGACGTATCCGCCCTGATCCCTCGCCATAGTCCCTAACGAGCGCCACCGGGGTGGCCAGTATCTCGCCGGAGGGGACCGGTGTGATCACCGGCAGGGGAGTGGCGAATGCCGGAAAGGCAGGCTGCATCGTCGGCTCCACGCCAAGAGCCCGTAGCTCGCTCAGTGCGCGCTTGATGAATGGCCCGTCCAGGTTGTCCATGCTTTCTAGGGCCCACGTGAATTCGTCGATCGCCTCGTCGAGTCTGCCGGCGTCCCGCGCCAGGAGTCCCGCCACGATTGACCCGGCCCCGCCGTATCCCCACGTATTTCCGGCGCCGGTCCAAAGGTCCTCCTCCGCCAAGTCCGGTCTGCCCTGGTCGTAATGGATCAGCGCCCGGAAGTAGAAGCGGTAGCCGGCGAAGTAGGGGTCGTCCTCGATCAGTTGATCCAGGATCCGGGCCGCTTCGTCCTCCCGCCCGAGGCCGTAGAGCAACATCGCCTCGGTGTACCTCCACTGCACAAACTCGCGGATGCTCAGCGCTGCCCGGATTCGGTCGAGGCCTCGCTGATAGTCCCCCAGGCAGAGATAAGCACGCGCCAGGGCCTCGTTGATCGACGCGCTCGGTGAGTCCCCGGGCCGGATGGCATCAAGCAGGCGCTGAGCCTCAGACAGGCCTTCCTGGCAATGACCGGCCGCGATCAGACACGCCGGCAGGGAGCGGTGAGCAAGGGGCGAACCGGTCCCCAGGGCTAGCGCCCGCTGGAGGTTCTCGAGTGCCAGCCCGAAAGCCGCCAGTCGTTCTGTAACGGTCGCCCGATTGACCGCCATATCATCGTAGGCGCGGTAGCGGAGATAGTAGTAGTCGCCGGTGACGCTCTCGCCAAGGGCAATGGCGCGATCGATGTCCTCGAGGGCATGGCTCAGATAGGCCTCGTAGTCAGCCATGACCCGTTGGTTGTCCAGCAGACCCAGGTAGCACATCGACCGGTAGTAGTAACCTTCGCCGTAGTCTGGGTAGCTGCGAAGGACTTCGTCCCAGGCCAGCACGCAGGCGGCCCAATCCTGATCCTCCACTAGCTGCCGGGCCGCGGAGGTGTCGATCGAACGGAGACCTCCGATGGGTGTGATCGTGGCCGCCGGCCGTACCGTCGGAGTGGAAGGTATCCGACTGGGCGTGGCAGTCCAGGCAGGCGGCAGGGTTACGGCCGCGCCAACGGTCGGCGCCGTCTCCCGGCCTGGACCGCCCCGGGCCAGCCGCGCACGAAGGCCATCGAAGAGTCCCATCCTGGCTGCCACGAAGAGTGCGAGGGTCACCAGAACTGCACCGATCAAGGCGCCCAGAAGGAAGAGGCGCACTCCGCGCCGGCTACGGCGCGATGGGTCGGGGCCCCCTGGCGGAGGCATCACATGGGGAACACCAGGGCGGAGAGGATTGAAGGATGACACACGCGCCCCCAGATGCGCGCGGCTGGATGCCGCGATTCTATCGCTTTCTAAAGACCAAGGTCAAGCTCCTGTACTCGTCCAATACATATGAGACAGTCAGGTGGCCGGGGCCAGGCTGGGGAAG
>DAIRVC010000014.1:0-28866 GCA_036803025.1 Anaerolineales bacterium | reverse complement strand
ACGGGCGTCGGCGTGGGCGGCAGGTAGCACATGCCGGGGAGGTCTTCGACGGGGGTGAAGTCGTAGACCCAGCGGCAGGTGTTGTCGATGGAGGCGAGGGACTGGACGGGGTAGAGCGAGTTGCCGCCGATGGGAGAGCCGGCTTCGGCGGGGGTGAAGTGGTCGTTGTAGTCGAACCAGCCGGGCTGGTTGAGGGCGGCATCGGCCCAGACGCCCCACAGGAGCTCTTCATCGTTGCCGATCAGGGAGGTCTTGAAGGCGATATGGACCTGATCGGAAGCGGAGGGAGAGCGGCGGATCCAGGCGGCGTCGGGATCGGTGCCCTGGCCCTGATCGAAGACGGTGGTGTCGAAGCCGTTGCCGGAGTTGGGCGGGCTGTCGGCCTGGATGGGATGGGCGGCGCCGACGTCGGCGTTGGAGTCGCGGAAGACGCGCACGCCGTCGGTGGTCCAGTCGCTGGAGGGCGGGAGCAGACCGGCGATAAGCCAGTCGCCGCGGCCGTCGAGGTTGAGGTCGATCTCGACGGCGTAGGTGGCCTGGGCATCGGCGGGCGGGGGGTCTTCGAGGAAGATGACGATGTAGGTCCAGGAGGAGTCGACGCTGAGTTCAGCGCGGATGATGTCGAGCCAGGGCTGGTAGTCCATGACGGAGGCGGTGAAGGGGCGTTCGATGCGGTTGGTGTCGAAGTTGTCGCCGGTGGAGCGGCGCTCGCCGGCGGTGGAGGCGGAGGAGACGTCGGTCATGAAGCTCTGGACGGCGGCGGGGTTGGCGGGGCGGAGGACGTGAACGACGGTGGGAGTCGGGGCGGGCGGCTCGGCGGGGGTCTCAGCGGCCGGCGGGACGGGCGTATCGGCGGGTGGGAGGGTGGCGCCGCCCGGCTGGGCGGCAGCGGCGGCGGTATCACGGGCGGCGATGGTCTGCTGGACGAACTCATCGACGTCGCCGGTCTGGCCGGGAGGGGTGCAGGCCAGAGCGGCAGAGACGAGCATCAGGACGACGAGGATCAGGCGGGCGGGCTGGGAGCGGAACATGGGGTCTCTTCTCCTAAGGCGGCTACAGCAGTCTGGGCTGATAACGTCCTGGCAGTCGCGAATGTGACATGCACGGCTTGGGGCACGAGTATACGGCGGAGGCGCGCAGCAGGATAGCAGCGCGGAGCAGGCAAGCTCCCGGGGCATGCCGGCCTCCGGGAGCTTGCCTGGTCAAGTGCGGGTCTAGCAGGGGGAATCCCAGCCTCTGAAGTTGACTCCGGTCTTGTTCTCGCCAGGCGCGAGAGTGACCGGGATCTGGCCAGAGGCCGGATCGGTCGGTTGCCAGTCGCAGTTTATGGGTGCCACGGTGACACAGTAGTTACCCGCGGCGAGACCTGTGAAACTGTAGGAACCGTCGGATGGTGTGGTGGCCGAGGCGATCACGCTGCCGCCGCAGCCCCCAGAGTGGAGCGATACGTTGTTCCCTTCGTGCCCGGCCGACGTGGTTCCCTGGAGAACGCGCCCAGAGATCGAACCCGTTGGGATCGGCGTGGGCGTTGGCGGCACGTAGCACATGCCGGGGAGCTCTTCGACGGGGGTGAAGTCGTAGACCCAGCGGCAGGTGTTGTCGATGGAGGCGAGGGACTGGACGGGGTAGAGCGAGTTGCCGCCGATGGGAGAGCCGGCTTCGGCGGGGGTGAAGTGGTCGTTGTAGTCGAACCAGCCGGGCTGGTTGAGGGCGGCATCGGCCCAGACGCCCCACAGGAGCTCTTCATCGTTGCCGATCAGGGAGGTCTTGAAGGCGATATGGACCTGATCGGAAGCGGAGGGAGAGCGGCGGATCCAGGCGGCGTCGGGATCGGTGCCCTGGCCCTGATCGAAGACGGTGGTGTCGAAGCCGTTGCCGGAGTTGGGCGGGCTGTCGGCCTGGATGGGATGGGCGGCGCCGACGTCGGCGTTGGAGTCGCGGAAGACGCGCACGCCGTCGGTGGTCCAGTCGCTGGAGGGCGGGAGCAGACCGGCGATAAGCCAGTCGCCGCGGCCGTCGAGGTTGAGGTCGATCTCGACGGCGTAGGTGGCCTGGGCATCGGCGGGCGGGGGGTCTTCGAGGAAGATGACGATGTAGGTCCAGGAGGAGTCGACGCTGAGTTCAGCGCGGATGATGTCGAGCCAGGGCTGGTAGTCCATGACGGAGGCGGTGAAGGGGCGTTCGATGCGGTTGGTGTCGAAGTTGTCGCCGGTGGAGCGGCGCTCGCCGGCGGTGGAGGCGGAGGAGACGTCGGTCATGAAGCTCTGGACGGCGGCGGGGTTGGCGGGGCGGAGGACGTGAACGACGGTGGGAGTCGGGGCGGGCGGCTCGGCGGGGGTCTCAGCGGCCGGCGGGACGGGCGTATCGGCGGGTGGGAGGGTGGCGCCGCCCGGCTGGGCGGCAGCGGCGGCGGTATCACGGGCGGCGATGGTCTGCTGGACGAACTCATCGACGTCGCCGGTCTGGCCGGGAGGGGTGCAGGCCAGAGCGGCAGAGACGAGCATCAGGACGACGAGGATCAGGCGGGCGGAGTGGGAGCGGAACATGGGGTCTCTTCTCCTAAGGCGGCTACAGCGGTCTGGGCTGATAACGCCCGGGGGGCGGAGCGTGTGACAGGCGGTTCTCCACGCCTGGAGTATAGTGCCGGATTCCCGGAGGGGAAACCGGCGCGCCACAGCACGCAGAAACGCCGGCGCTCGCCGGGGATCGTGCGGTCCCGGCGAGCGCCGTTGGTCAACCCGATGCGTGCCGTAACTACTGCGGAGAGAGCGTCCAGGTGGTCAGGGTGTTGGAGATATCGATGCCGCGCTCGTCGGCCAGGACGTTCTGCGAGCAGTCAAGCGCCCGCATGTCGTACATCTGGCCGGGCGGGACGGCGAAGTCGTGGGAGCCGCCGGCGGGGATGAAGTCGGATCCGAGCCAGTCGGGGCCCCAGTACTGGTCGGTGCTCGGGCTGATGTTGACGAAGCAGATGTCGACCGTCAAGTTGTTGACCAGACGCAGCGTGGGAGCGCCCTGCGGAACCTGGGCGCGCCGCGGAACGGTCCACGTATACCCGCTGGCCGTGATCTCGATCTGGCGGTCCTCGTCGATCGTGTCCTGGTCGCAGTTGAGGGCGCGCATATCCCAGCCGCCCGGTTCGACCTCGAAAGTATGCGATTCGCCGCTGGCGACCATCTCGGTCGACCCGAGCCAATCGTCACCCCAATATTGGTCCGTCACCGGGCTGATGTTGACGTAGCAGATGGTCTCGCCCGACTGGTTGATCATGGTGATCACGGCCGCGCCGCTTGGGGCGGAGGTCGGGATCGGGGCCTGCGTCGGGAGAGGCGGCAGCGTCGGCGGGAGAGTGGGTGGCGGCGCCTGCGTAGCGGTCGGCTCGGCGGGCGACAGGAACGAGCAGGCCATGCTGGCGGCGATCAGTGCCAGGCCGAACAAGATCAACGGAAGCCGGCGGTACGATTTCGACATCTTCTTCTCCTGGAGTGTCTTTGCGAGTGAGTTCCGGATCACGCCGGTCTCCTCGTCGGTTCGGTTGAGAACCTGCACACCGTGAGCGATTCGGAGTGCTGGCTACACTATTCCACAATCCACTGGTAACCGCTGTCGGGGACCGTGACCTGGCGCTCTTCGTCGATGGTGACCTGGTCACAGGTCATTGCACGCAGGTCCCATACCCCGGGCTCAACGTCGAAGCTGCGTGAATCACCGGGGTCGATCGTCTCCGCGGAGTCCAGCCAATCGTCGCCCCAATACTGGTCCGTGGCCGGGCTCATCTGAACGAAGCAGATGGTGCTGTCGGACCGATTGACCAACGTGACGCCGGAATCCTGGCCCGACGAGCCGAACGAGCAAGCCAGGCTGGCCGCGATCACCGCCAGGCCGACCAGGATCACAGGGAGCCAGCGGAACGGTTTGTGCATCTTCTCCTCCTGGTGGAAGTCGCCGCGTGTCTTCCGGATCGCGCCGATTCCTCATAGTCGCCAGTATATGAGCGCGCCGCACGGCGCGCAAGCGCCTGGGCCTTACAATCTCATTGCAGCAAGCCGAGGGCCGGCCGGTCTTCTGCCGGGCGCCTGGGATTCTGCCGTCACAATCGGGTACTTCTTGCTATGCAAGCAGGCCCGGGAAGTGTGCAACAACCCGGACCGACCGACTCAGCCGTCGACCGGAAAGGTGAAGCCGGCATCGGCTGTCAGGTCGAGCCCGTACTCCTCGACCAGGCGATTGAGCTGTGAGTCAACCACCAGAAGATCGTATACCCCAGCCGGCAGGTCGAATACGCGCGAGCCGCCGGCGGGGAGCACCTCCGTGTCGCCCAGATCGTCCTGGCCCCAATTCTGTGCCTCGGTCGGCGAGATGAACACGTAGTACGCCGTCGTGGTCGAGGAGTTGTTCAGCGTGAAGCGGATCGGCGGATGTGTCCCGCCAACGTAGACGGCATCGTTGATCAAGACCTCGCCTTCGACCTCGAGGACGACCTCGTACAGCCCGTCGCGCAGCCCGCCATCGTTGTAGACGCACACCCACCAGTTGCCGCGGGCGCCGCCGCTCCAGGTCTGATCGAGCATGCTGCCGTCCTGCTCGAGCTCACGGTCGACGAACCAGTAGGCCGACCAGCGCATGCCGTCGGCCATGGCCTGGTAGTCCCAGAAGGCGCAGGCGGAGGTGACGCCGGCCGGCAAGGCGTCGTACACCGTTGTGGGCCGATCATCGGAGGTGACTCCATCGGCGAATACCAGGTTGGAGAGCAGGGTGTTGCTGAGATCGAACGCTCCGCTGGGGGGCGGACTGGCGGCCGGGCCGGCCTGGTAGACAGCGCCCTGGCGGGCGGCCTCGATCAAGGGCAGTGCCAGATTGACCGGCCGAAGGCCGTTGATAAACCCGCCTATCGGGACGCAAGTATCGCTGTTGTTGATCCGTCCGTCGCCGTTGGTATCGGCGATCAGGCGGCAGTCGACGACGTCGGCGTCCTCGGCGCCCGAGGAGGCCTGGGTTGGGATGCCGACCAGCTCGCCGGCGGCGTTGGCAGCCATCCCGCCGCTGTTGCCCCCGGCGATCGTGGCATCGGTCTTGATCCAGGCACGCCCGTCGACATTGCGCTCGGTGGTGAAACCGCTGACCACGCCCTCGGTGAACGTGATCGTGTCCCCGCCGATGCCCGGATAGCCGAGGATCTGCAGGCTGTCGCCGATGTGTACGGCGTCAGAGTCGCCGACATTGATGTAGGGCAGATCGGGCGTGACCGGGTTGCCCTGCAGGTCGCTGGTGATGCGAACGACGGCCAGATCGAGGCCGTAGTCGACGCTGGCGATCTCGGCCAGGTAGAGCAACTCAGGTGGGCTATCGGCATCGACCAGGACGGCCACACCCAGGTCGGTGTAGTCCCCGTAGCGGTCGTCGACCACGTGGGCGTTGGTCAGGACCAGGCCGTTGGGGTGGATGATGCTGCCGGAGCCCGACCAGACCGGCACCCGGTTGCCGCCGCGCATTTCCAGGGCCAGGATCTGAACGGTGGCGTGGGCCAGGTCGTCCACGCTCGGCGCTGCTACCGGCCCGGCCGGCGCGGCCGTCGCCGGCACATCGGTGGCCGGGGAGGGCGAGTTGCAGGCCAGCGCCGCCAAAGCCAGCACCAGCAGCGGGGCAACCAGGCCCTTCCAGGCGCCCGTCTGAGGACCTCGGTCCATGCTCGCATCTCCGCACATCTCTGGTTCCAAAACTGGACCAGAGCCGGTTTGAATTATGTGATAGAAGAGGACACCGGTCAAGAAACCCGAAGTCAGGGGGTCAAGGGCAGCATGGCGTCCTTCGCCTCGTCCCGGTCACTCCAAAGGAGTCTTGAATGCCATCCGCTCTTATCGAATCGAATGACCGCTCCAGGCGCAGGCTCGAGGCCGTGGTCAGGAGCCTTTCAGATCAGGATCTCGCCCGCCCGACCTCGGATGGCTGGACGGTCTCGGCCCTTCTGGCCCACCTGGCCTTCTGGGATCAGCGAATGATCGTCCTGCTGCGCCGGTGGAAGGTAGCCGGCGTTGAGCCCTCACCCATCGACCCTGACATGACGAATGATGCCCTGCAGCCGTTGTGCCTGCGGCTGCCTGCACAGGCGGCCATCGACCTGTGCCTGTCGTCGGCGCAGACCATTGATGCCGAGCTCGAGTCGCTGAGCGCCGGACTGATCGAACAGATCGAGGCCAGTGGTACTCACTTCCGATTCGATCGGGCTCTGCACCGTGATGACCACCTCAGCCAGATCGAGAGCCACTTGGGCCGGCGGCCGGGCGACGGGGGCGCCTGAGCCACTGGGCTGCCGGTATCTGCCGCCCGAACCATCGCCCCGAGCCGGCGCGGCGGCGCCTCCCAGGCACCCCGCGTGCTCGGCGCACACCTCGCCGCTGCGGCGACGGCGGCGGTTGTGTTATCCTGGGATGGGCCCGCTGCGCGGGCGCATCCGCGGCCGGGTCCGACCGACCGACAATCAGGAGAGATGCTGATGGAGATCGTCACCGATTCAGGCGTCGACCTCAGCCTGGATCCTTCGCAGCAGGCCGCTCTGGGAATCCATGTCGTGCCGCTTGTTGTGTCCCTGGAAGGGAAGTCGTACCGGGAGGGGGTTGACCTGACCGCTCCGGAGTTCTACCCGCGCCTGATCGCATCCGCTGAGCTGCCGACGACCTCGCAGCCCTCGCCGGGAGACTTCGCCGCGGTGTACCGGGATCTGGCGCGCAAGGACCCCGACATCCTGTCCATCCACATGTCTTCCGGGCTGAGCGGAACCTTCAATGCGGCCCAGGAAGGCGCCAAGTTGGTCCCCGAGGCCAGGGTGACGCATCTCGACACCAAGACCCTTTCGGTGGCTTCCGGCTGGCAGGTGGAGGCTGCGGCGCGGGCGGCCAGGGCCGGCTGGCCGCTGGATCGCATCCAGGCGTTGCTGCGCACCATCGGCCAGGCAACCGACAGTATCTACACGCTCGACGAGCTGAAGTACCTGATCCATGGAGGCCGGATCAGCCACATGAAGGGCCTGATCGCCTCCGTTCTGAACCTGAAACCGCTGATTGGCGTGGAGAAGGAAGGCGGGACTTACGTCCAGCGCGGCAATGCACGGACCTTCGCCGGGGCGTTGCGGGGACTGGTTGATCTGATTGCCCGCCAGCACGGTGAGAGGGCCTCACTGCAGATGCAGGTGATCCATGCCGAGAACCCGCACGGCGCCGAACAGCTTCAGGCGCAGGTGAGCGAGCGATTCCAGTGCAGCTGGCTCCCGAGCCGGGTGCTCTCGCTGGTGCTGGGCGCCCATACAGGTCCCAGCCTGGTCGGCATCGCCTACGCACCGGCCTCGGCTCTTGCCGAGATCCCGACGATCTGACCATTGACGTGGCGGGTATCGGCCCGAATTCCGAGCACGGATGGGTGACTGCGGAGGTGCCGCTTGGGAGGTCGAAGGGTACTTCTCCTGGCTGTGGCGTTGCTCTGCGGCTGTGCACCCGGCATCGGGACATCGCAGCCGGCCGCTTCAACCGCGCCGACGCCGAGCGCGACCGAGCTGGTGACCGACGCGGGCGAATCCCTGGCGACTCCCGTGGCCGACTCCCCTGCCGCCGGCATCTGCGGTGGATCGGAGCAGGCCATTGTCACGATCACCATTTTCCCCGACATCCCCGACCCGCGCTGCGCGCTGGTCCGCCCGGATCAGCAGCTGCGGGTCGTCAACCAGCGGGCAGAGGTGCTGCAGGTGTCGTTGGCCGGTCAGCAGGCCTCGCTCGAGCCCGGAGGGGAGGTCCTGTTCGAGGTGCCACTGGGGCAACTGCTTGCCCCGGGCGTGCACCGCATCGAGGTCTCGCCCTGCTGCGGTGCGGAGCTGTGGCTGCAGGATGGTTCGTGAGGCCGGTGTAATCGCGTGGAGAGGATGCGTTGGCGATGTCGGAGAACAAAACCAAGAGCAACCGCCGCAGTGTCGAGGCGTTCTTGCGCGGCATCCCCGATGAAAGGCAGCGCCGGGACTGCCTCACTTTGGTCGAGTGGATGAAGCAGGCCACCGGCGAGAAGCCGGTGATGTGGGGATCCGGCATTGTAGGGTTTGGGAAGTACCACTACCGTTACGCGAGCGGCCGGGAAGGGGATTGGTTTGTGATCGGCCTATCCCCCCGCAAGCAGAATCTGACGCTGTACCTGATGAACGGGGTCGAGCGGCAGAAGGATCTATTGACGAAGCTGGGCAGGCACAAGACCGGGGTGGGCTGTCTGTACATCAAGACCCTCGACGACGTGCACCACCCCACGTTGAAGCAACTGATCCGGACGTCGGTTCGTGAGACGCGCAAGCTGGCCGTCTAGAGGCAGGCGTCCGTCCCGGCGGCACGTCAAGATGATCGGCCGGGGTATCCACGCAACCGTCCGCGAGCGTGTGAGGCGGTGGAGGCGGCCTCCGGCGGGTGCGGCCGGTCCCGGCCAGGGGCGCTGATGTTGCTGATCCTGTGGGAGTATGAAGTGGAGCAGCCTGCGCGGGCGGCGTTCGAGCTGGAGTACGGCGGCGGCGGCGCCTGGTCGCGGCTGTTCCAGACCGCGGCGGGCTTCCTTGGGACGCGCTTGTATCGGCAGGTCGGGGATCCATCGCGGTACCTGACGACCGACAGCTGGGTCGACCGAGCCGCCTACGCGCGCTTCATGGCGCAGCGACAGTCGGAGTACCAGGCGCTTGATGAGCAGCTGCGCGGTCTATCCATCGCGCAGCGCCGGCTAGGGGAATTCGAGAGTGCGCCGTCACCGAACGGGAATCCGGGATGAAGGATCGAATGAGGGACTGAGGATGAGCGTCTGGGCGTATGTGTTCGTCACGACTGGGCAGCCGAGGAAGACGGTCCAGGCGATGAGGGCGATCGAGGGCGTGGTCAAGGCGGATGCGCTGTTCGGGTCGCCGGATGCGATCGCCATCGTCGAGGGGGCGGACATCGCCTCGATGGACGCCGTGATCGACCGGATTGTGGTGCTGCCCGCAGTCGTGGCCACCGACACGAAGGTGGCGCGCTGGATCGTCTGAGGCACAGGAGGCCGACGAATGGGACTCGATGCGGACTTACTGCAGGGCGCGCGCAACGCAGTGCGAGTGTGCATGAACGTCGGCCCGCAGGATCGGGCCTTCATCGCGACGGACGAGGAGACCGTCGAGGTCGGTCGGGCCCTCGAGCAGGAGGCTCGGGCGGCCGGGGCGGAGGTCGCTTTCGCCCGGTTGGAGGAGTTCGGCCCGCGGCCGATGCTTTCGCTGCCGGAGGCGCTGAAGCAGCGGATCAAGGAGTTCGGGCCGAGCGTCACCTTTCTGGCGGTGGCTGCCAAGGAAGGCGAGCTCAGCTTGCGCGGCGGCTTCCTGCACTTGGTGATGGGGGAGCTCGGCATTCGACACGCGCACATGCCGAGCATTACAGCCAGGGTCCTGCGCGAGGGCATGCGCGCGGACTACCGCGAAGTGCACAGGCTGACCCAACAGGTGTACGAGATTGCCCGTCGGGCCCGCACGATCCATGTCACCTCACCCAACGGGACGGATGTTGTCGCCGGCTTTGATCGGAATCTGAAGTGGGTCGGCATGGGCGGCCTGTACCACCAGCCGCGCCAGTGGGGCAATCTGCCTGAGGGCGAGGTGTTCACCTGCCCGGCGACGGTTGAGGGTGTTGTGGTGGCCGAGGTCCTGGGCGACTACTTCTCACCCCGCTACGGCGTCCTGGCCGATCCGGTGACGTTCGAGATCGCCGGCGGGCGCGTCGGGCGCGTGACCAGCCGCAGGCAAGACATCGAATCGGAGGTGAGCGCCTATCTCGATTCGTCGGAAAACGGCCGCCGGGTGGGCGAGTTCGCCATCGGGACGAACATCGGATTGACGGCTCTCTCGGGCGTGATGCTGCAGGATGAGAAGATGCCCGGGCTGCATGTCGCCTTCGGCAGTCCCTACCCCGACCTGACCGGCGCGGATTGGAGCGCGAACACACACATCGACGTCATCCCGACACGCTGCAGCATCGATGTAGACGGTGAGGCTTTGATGCGCGACGGACGCTTCGTCCTGGCGGAGTGAGTCGGGCCGGTCAGCGCCTCGGGATCCGGCCCGTAGGGAGAGGTGACCCAATGCCTGGCGTGATTATTCCTGAAACCATGTCGGTGGACAGGCTCCCAGGAATCTGGTCGCCTGTCCAGTGGGAGCTGGGCGAGGCAGAGCGCGGGCAGGAACTCGAAGACCAGTCGCGAGCCAGCCTGCTGGCGGCGGTGGATGTCCCGGAGGCGATCCTTCGGCTCCTTCTGGAGGAGACCGAGATCGAGCGCGTCTTCGGGCCACCGGACGGATTCGATCCGGAGCAGCAGGGGGAGTGGGATGACTCGCTGGTGACGTTCGCTTTCAAGCGCCCGATCAAGCTGGAGGCCGTCGAGCGGGGGCACGACAGCCTGACCGTCACATACCAGCTCGAAGGCGCGGGCTTCTGGACGTTGGAGATCAGCCCTGAGAAGGTCGTCATCGAGCGGATCTAGGTTCCGAAGCGCAGAGAGCGGCGGGCGACCGGACGATGGACTCGGGCCTGCACCCGCAGGGATAGGATCGAGATGGAACCTCGGCTGAGTCTCGTAACGCTGGGCGTATCGGACCTGGAGCGCGCGGCGCACTTCTATGGGACCGTGCTCGGCCTGCCTCGGGTGAGCGCGTCGCTGGAAATCGTCTTCTACGAATTGGGCAAAGTCTGGCTGGCGCTCTACCCGCGGGCGCTGCTGGCTGCCGACGCCGGGGTGCCGGCCGAAGGCTCCGGGTTCACCGGCTTCACGCTGGCGCACAACGTCAGGTCGCCGGCCGAGGTCGATCGGCTGCTCGCGCAGGTCGAGCGGAGCGGGGGCCGCGTAGTGAAGCCGGGCAGGCAAGCCGAGTGGGGCGGGTACTCGGGCTACTTCGCCGACCCGGACGGCTTCCTGTGGGAGGTCGCCTGGAATCCGGAGTTCCCGCATGTGTGACCCCGAAGGCGGGCCAGGCCAGCTGGCACGCGGGGGTCACGCGCAGGGGAGTGGAGGGAAGCGTGACGGAACCGGCAGCCTTTGACGAAGACGCCGCTCATCGCTACTTCTCCGCGCACTGCTTCAACGCGGCCTGGGCCTTCATTGACAAGCCCGTTCGTAGTCGCGAAGACGACGAAGCCATGCTCGACGCGGCCCACGCCGCCGCCTGGCATTGGGCGCAGCGGGCGGACCGCACCCCGACGAATCTATCGGTCGGATACTGGCAGCTGGCCCGAGTGCACGGGCTGGCGGGGGATGGCGTTGGGGCGCGGCGCTATGGCGAGCGCTCATTGGCTGTCAGCCAGGAGCTGCCGCCGTTCTATCGCGGCTATGCCTTCGAGGCACTGGCGCGCGCCGCACTCCTCTTGGGGAACCAGGCCGAAGGCAGCCAGCACCTGCGCCAGGCGCGCCAGCTCCTATCGCAGGTCGGCGATCCCGAGGAGCGCGGCATGCTGACAGCCGATCTGGACTCGCTCGAGACCTGAGTGCCGGGCGCGGGCCTGGCTTCGCGGACGGTCTGGTATCATCCGCGGCGCGGACTGGAGGGGCGGGGCGATGCAAGAATCCGAAGGGATGATCCAACCCAAGCACCCGCAGCGCCTGGCGTGCGTGCGCTGACCGAGGCGATATGGCTCACATCCTGGTTACCAACGACGACGGGGTCGACGCACCCGGCCTGCTGGCGCTCGTCCACGGCCTGGCTTCGGCCGGGCGCCTGACGGTGCTGGCCCCCGACAAGAACTGGTCGGCCTCTGGGCATGTCAAGACGATGCACCGCCCGCTGCGCGTTCGCGAGGCGCGCCTGTCCGATGGGACGGCGGCGCTGGCCGCCGACGGTGCCCCGTCCGACTGCGTGGCGCTGGCCGTGCTGGGGTTGGTCGAAGGACCGATCGATCTGGTGGTGTCGGGCATCAACCCGCATGCCAACGTGGGCCACGACGTCACCTACAGCGGCACCGTTACGGCCGCCATGGAAGCGGCCATCTCGGGGCTGGCGGCGATGGCCGTCTCGCTCGACACGCCCGAGAACAGTCATGGGGAACGGGATTACGCCAGCGCGGCGCGCGTGGCGGCGCTGCTGGCGCGCCAGGTGCTCGATCGCGGTCTGCCGCCGGGCGTGCTCCTGAATGTCAACGTCCCCTCGCGGCCGCTGGCGGCTCTGCGGGGCCTGACGTTCACCCGCCAGGGCCTGCGCCTGTACCGCGATGCGCTGGTGCGGCGGGAGGATCCGCGCGGGCGTCCGTACTACTGGATCGGCGGCGAGGCCCCAACCGGTGTGGAAGAGGAAGGGACCGACTTTTGGGCTCTGGCGCAGGGCTTCGTCTCCGTCACGCCGCTTCAGCTCGACCTGACCGCGCACGCGCATCTGCAGACGTTCGAGGCCTGGGATCGGTCGCTATCCGCTGACTGAGCCGGCGTACGAATGGAAGAGCGAGCTGTCCCGCAAGCGCGCTTGCGGGACAGCTTGATTCATTCGCCGGGTCTGATCGTCAGCACCCGGCCGGCCGCGCGTCCGTAGACCTCGGGGAAGTAGACCGCGTAGGCGCGCGTGGGCAGGACGCGGAACTCGCCTGCGAATGCGGCGTGCAGCCGGTAGGTGTACTGATACGTACCGGGCGGCAGATAGTCGGCGAACAGAGTTACCTGATCGTCCCCGACCTGCGCATGGGTGAACCACCACCAGCCCCAGGCTCCGTGCAGCGGATCGTCCAGTGACCAGGCCTCGGCCGGGGCGCGCGAAGGGCTGGTCTCGAGGGTCGGATCGATCGGCTCGGCCCCGGCGGGATACGGGTCCTCGACGACCACATAGTACTGCTGGGCCGGGACGCGCAGCGTGACGCGAACGAGCAGATCCTCGCCAACGGCGGGTTCCGTGACCAGCGGACAAGGGCTGTCCGGCCCGCCGCACTCGCCGTCGTAGCGGAAGTACTCACGGCTGACCGACAGGCCGCGATCGACCGCCTCAACCTCCTCCACCGGCCGATAGACCGTCAGATGCGCGGTGTAGGCCAGCGCGCCGGGACCCGGGCCACGCTCCACGGCCACCTGGTTCGGTTGGTCGGGGAACAGACTTGTCACCGGCGCTGTGTAGGTAGCCGCCTCAGCAATCTGGCCGGGAAGGGCCTGACCCGTCCCCAGCGGCAGGCCGTTCAGGTCGAGCGTGTACTCATAGGCCGAATCGCCGGTTCCGCTCTGACGGATCCAGCCGCTCACGGCCAGCACTGCCCAACCGGTCTCGTGTGAGGAACCCCACGCACCTTCGGGCCGGCGCGCCGCCAGGAGCCAGCGGACGGCGCCGGCCAGGAGCGGATGATCCGGGTCGGCCGCCAGGAATGCCTGCACGACCTGGGCGGTGGCGCGGACGGCGGACGGCATGCTCGACCGATCACCGCCGGCGTCGTCCCAGTGCGCGCCGGTGGCCGAGGCGATCGCGGCGGCGTTCAGGTCGGCGACCATGCGGGCGATGGATTCGTCGAGCGGGTCGAGCATAGCCAGTGTGCGAACGACGAGTGCCTCTGCGCTGCTTTCGAGCCGATCCGTCAGGCCGGCCAGCTCCCGGGTGGCCTGAGGGTCGCCACGCTCTGCGGTAGCCAGGGCCAGCAAGAGCATCGCCTGCCGGCTGATCTCCTCGCCGGTCAGCAAACGCTCGGCAGGGACCAGCCCCGAGCGCAGCCGGCCGGCCGCGGCGTCCAGGATCTCAGGCCGGACGTAGAAACCGGCCGCCTGCGCCTCTCCCAGCGCGTACAGGATGGAAGCCGTAAGGTAGGCCTGGGAGGGGCTTTCCGGCCACCAGCCCCAACCGCCGTCGGCCAGCTGCCGGCGGGAGAGCAGGTCGACCGCCGAGGGGACCGCCCGCTCGCAGCGGCCGCGCAGTTCCGGATCTTGGATGCCGGTCGCTTCGAGGGTCTGCAGCGCACCCAGGTTGGCGAGCAGGCGCGAGGCCAGCCATTCATTGCTGCCCGAGGGCCGAGTCTCCAGCGCGTCGAGCGCGGATAGGACAGCCGATCCGAGCGACGGATCGATCGTCAGGCGGAGATCGCCTTGCGTCGCGTCGAAACGCCGGGGCAGGCTGACCACCTCCAGGCGGCGCTCGGCTTGTTCGAGGAGTCCGGCGGTAGCGGCTGTGTCCGGTGCGCTGAAGCGGCGCACCGGCAGCGCACCGTCTACGGCGGTCCCGACCGTCGGGGTGGAGGCGTCCTGCAAGCCTCCACCGGTCACATTGAACACCAGTCGAACGCTGTCCTGCTCGAGCACCGAGAGCGACCATTCGACCCGCGCCTGGCTGCGCGCCGGCAGCTCGACGGTCATACGATCCGGCGCGGCCACCAGGGCGCCAGTCGCCTCCAGCCACACCTCCGCCGAGAGGGGGCTGGCGGTGTTGTTATGCACCACCGCGGCGACGCCGGCCGTGTCTCCGGCGGTGAAGAAGCGCGGCGTGACCGGTCGTATGAGCAGGTCCTTCGTCGCCACGATATCCAGGCTGGCGCGGCCGAGGCGCGTGTCGCGGGTCGCGCCGCGCGCCTCCATACGCCAGGTGGTCAGGCTGTCGGGAAGGGTCAGGGTGACCTGCGCCCGGCCCTGTCGATCGGTGACCACGTCCGCGCGCCAGAAGGCCGTGTCGGGGAACTCGGTGCGGATCTCGACCGGGGCGGCCTCGCCGCCGCCTCCCAGGCCCCCGCCGGTGGGCAGCGGCGTCGCGCCCTCGCCGCTGATCGTCAGCGAGGCCCCGGTCAGGATGCGCAGCGGCCGGGGAGCGTAGAGGGCCTCGAAGGGCGGCCGGCTGTTCGGTGGAAGGAGCGCCAGCGTGGCGATATCGACAAGCGCCAGCGAGAATTCCGACTCCACCGGCCGTCCGGCTGCATCGCTCACCTGAAGGGCGACCGTGACTTGCTCTCCCGGGCCGGCGTCCAGGCGATCCGGCGTCAGGCTGATCTGCAGCTGATAGTCGGAGGCGTCGACGGGAAGCTCGACCAGGCCGACGGCGATCCCGGGCAACTGCCCGGACCGGGCCGGCGCGATCAACGTCACACTGACGAACACATTCGGCGCGTAGGCGGCTTCGATCGGGATCTCCAGCAGCGACTGCGACGAAGTGAGCTGGTGAACGCTGTGCTCGAGGATCCCGTCGCGTTCAACGGTCAGCAACGCAGCCACCGGGCCCTCGAAGGGGGAGGGCACCAGAATCGCAGCCGTCTCGCCCGGGCGGTAGATGGCGCGATCCGCGATCAGAGCCAGCCGGCCGGCGCCGGGCTGACGCCAGGTCGCCTCGCCGGTCCCGGCCACATACAACATCAGCGCTGCGTTGACCGCGCGGCCGGCCGCGTCGCGGCCTGAGGCTCGGACACGGTAGGTCCCGGCGCTGGGCGGGCGGAAGGAGACGCGGGCGATGCCGTCCGCCTCGGTGGTGACCGTGGCGCGGTTGAGCAGGTCGGCCTCGGATTCCCAGGCCAGCGCGCCATCGGGATCGACCGTCTGGCGCCAGGTCAGGCGCTCGACGCTGACATCAAGCGGGATGCCGGCCAGTGATGTGGATTCCCAATCCAGCGCGCGAACCTGCACGACGGACTCGTCGCCGGCGCGTGCAACGTATTCTTCCGGGGTCAGGCCGATGTAGAAGAGCGCCGGGTGGAGTGTGATCTCAGTCCGGGCGGTGACCGGCAGCCCGGCTGGGTCCGTCACGATCGCCTCGACGGTCACCCGGCGCGGGCGATCATCGGCGCCGGTCGTCGGCAAGGAGATCTCCAGCGTGCCGTCGGCGCCGGTTCGGCCCTCGCCCTCCGCCAGCGTCTCGGTCTGGAAGGGGTCCAACGCGAAGTCGGCGAATGCGTACGGGTCCCCGGCAAGCGGGAGACCCGGGAGCGAGGTCGCCTCGGCCCACGCCGTCCAGGATACCTGCGCCCCGGCGACGGGTGCGCCGAAGTTGTACTCGGCCAGCAGGCTGGCGAATACTCGCTCACCGGCGGCTAGCTGCGCAGACCGGGCCGTCACCTCGACCAGGAACTCCGGACGCCGGAATTCGGCCACCTCGAATGTGACCGAGCCGTAGTCGGTGGAGATCCAATACGTGCCCGACGGTGCAGCCTCGCTGAGGGCCACCACGCCGTCGAATGTCCCGTACGCCGAGAGGCTGGCGAGGTCATCGGCGATCGGCTCGCCTTCCGAGCTGTAGGTGCTCACCGCGAGGTTGGCCAGGTCCGGCAGGACATAGCCGCTGTCGCCCGGCGCGCGCACCACACCGCGGTAGTAGACGGTCTGCCCGGGGCGGTAGATCGGCCGGTCGGTGTACAGGTACGCGGTGAGCGAGGCGGCGGCCGGGTCAAGCGCGATGCGGAAGTCATAGGCGGCGACGCCGTACGACCAGGTGGTCGAGGTCAATCCGAAACGGTCATCGCCGGGGCTGCCGCTGAGCGCGGTGACACCGGCCCACGGATTGTCCTCGGGCACTTGAGCATGGCTCGCCCGCCAGACTCCTTCCGAGTCGGTTCTGCCGGCGCCCATCTCGGTTCCGTGCTCATCCAGCAGTCGGATCGGCAGGTCGGGCAGCGGCTCGCCCGTGGTCAGATCGACTGCCCAGACCAGGCTCTCCTGCGGCCCGTATTTGACGACCAATTCCACGCGGCGAATCACGACCAGCCGGCCTTGGGCGGGCTCCTGATCCTCCGGCGTATCGAGGGTCAACAGGTAGACGCCGGACGGAAGCGGGTTGGTCTGCAGGACGAGGCTGACCGTCTCCATGGTGTCCGGTGTGACGGCGACCGATTCTGACCACTGCCGGATAAGGCCGGTGGCAGGCCGCGCCGGGTTGGAGAGGTGATCACCGCTGCGCAGCAGGCTCAGAAACGTCGAGGCCTCGATCCGGTAGAGCGACAGGTCCAGGCGGTCGACGTTGCGAGCCAGGACTTCGACCACGGGCGGCCGATCGGGCGTCAAGCTGAGCGCAGTGGAATAGCGACTGAAACCGACCTGTGCCGGCAGCGCCTCGGTGTCGAACGACCAGGTGTACTGTCCGGCCAGCGGAGTCCCATGGGGATCGGAGGCTGTGGCCGCCAGGGAAATGGTGTAGCGCGTCGATGGCTGAAGGTCGCCGTAGATTTGCAGCGTTCGCCCGTCGCTGTCCCAGAATGTGCCCAGGTTCTCGATGGCCGGGGTGCTTCGCAGCGCGCCCAAGACCGATGCGGGATCCATCGGGGCGGAGAAGGTGACCTCGATCGGCGCATAGGGCGAGGCCTGTGCCCCGTTGGCCGGATCGGTCTGGACAACGGCCGGCCGCGGGACGGCCAGGAACTCGCCTCGGAATGCCTCCAACAATCCGGCGCCTCCGGCGGAGCGAGCCTGCTCACTCACAAGGATCTCGTAGCTGGACCCGTAGATCAGGTGCTCGCTCGGCTCGAAGGTCATCTGCGTGTTGCGTTCGTCCCAGGCGAACAGGCCCTCCAGCGCCGGCGAACCCGGGATCTGGAGGCGGAAAGCCTGCTGTACGCTGCCGACGTCCATGGGCTGGTCGAAGCGGATGGTCACCGGAGCATCTATCGGCACCTCGGTCGCATCGGCGGGTGTGACCTCGACGACGCGCGGCAACGCGGTGCTGAACGACCACGAGAACGGCTCGGTCAGCGCGGCGCCGGTCAGGTCGGTCAGGGTCTCGTCGACTCGGACCGTGACGGCCGTGCCGCCCATCAGGGCCGTCGACGGACGAAACACATAGATGTTGGTGTCGATCCACTCGCCGCGGCCATCGACGCTCGGCTCGATCGAGATCGGCCGGCGGGCCTCGCCCTCGAGTTGCAGCGGAACGACCGGGCGGCTGAAGACGACGGTGATGACCGTATCCGGTTGCACATCGGTCGTCCCAGGCGCCGGCAGGACCTGCGTCACCTGGAGCGGCCCGGCCACCTGAAGGCTGAGCCGCAGCGGTTCGGCCAGGGCCAGCCCGGTCTGCGAGTGTGCCCCGCTCCCAATGCTGAGAACGTAGCTGCCGCCGCGCTGCAGGCCGGGATCAGGCTGGAAACGCAGGCTGCGGTCATCCAGCCATGTGAAGCTTCCATCGACGCCTGGTCGGATCTCAATCGCCCCTTCGACCGAGGCGCGGTCCATGGGCTGATCGAAGTAGAGCGTGACGGGGTCGAGCGGGAGGATCTCCTCGCCCGCGGCCGGGTCGCTTTCGACCAGGCGCGGCGCGACCGTGTCGAGCGGGCGAGGCGTCGGCGTCGGCTCGGCGCCGGGCAGCAGGCGGTCGAGGCCGGGCAGGCTGCAAGCCAGTCCGGCCAGCAAGAGCGCGCTCAGCAACAGACCGAGGAACCTTGGTGGCCGCATCGCAAGCCTCCCGGGCGGTCAAGACGAGCGTTCTCGATTATACCGACTCGAGCGGAGCGGCTGCGGGGCGCGAACGTCAGACGTTGAAGCGGATGTGGATGACCTCGCCCTCGGACACGACGTAGTCCTTGCCCTCCAGGCGAAGCTTGCCGTGGGTGCGGGCCTGGGGCAGGCCGCCCAGCGCCAGCAGTTCGTCCCAGGCGATTGCCTCGGCGCGGATGAAGCCGCGCGCCAGATCTGTGTGGATGGTGCCGGCCGCCTCCAGCGCCGTGCCGCCGCGGCGCAGGCGCCAGGCGCGCACCTCGTCCTCGCCGACGGTGAAGAACGAAAGCAGCCCGAGCAGGTCGTACGACTCGCGGATGACGCGCATGCGGCCCGGCTCGTCGATCTTGTACTCGGCCAGGTAGGCGGCGGTCTCCTCCGGGGGGAGCTGGGCGATCTCGCTCTCCAGCTTGCCCTGCAGCGCCAACACCGAGACTCCCGCCGAGGGCGGCTGCAGGGTCGGGCCCGTCCCACCTTCGGCGGTGTTGACCAGGACCAGCATTGGTTTGCGGCTGAGCAGGCCGAAGCCGGTCAGCAGGCGATCCTCGTCGAGCGAGAAGGTCTGCGTGCGCAGGGGCTGGTTCTGCGCCAGGGTCTGGCTCAGCCGATTGAAGATTGCCAGTTCGCGCTCGACGACGGCGCGCTCGCGGCCGCCGCGTTGGCGCTCCTCGTTCAGCCGCTCGAGCCGCCGCTCGACGACCAGCATGTCGTTGAGTAGGAACTCGTTTTCCATGGCGGCCAGGTCTCGAGCAGGGTCGACGCTGCCGCTCGGATGCGGGGCAGACGGATCGTCGAAGGCGCGCACGACATGGACGAAGCCGTCCATCTGGGCCAGCTGGTTGAGCAGGGTCCCGGGCAGGCCCTCGCGCCCGGCCTCGGCCTGCAAGCCGCCGATGTCGGCGTAGGTCACCTTGGCATAGGTTGTCTTCTTGGGGTGGTACAGGCGGCTCAGGGCGTCGACACGCGCGTCGGGCACATCGACGACGGCGGTGTGAACTTCAACGCGCCCGCCGGCCAGGGCACCGGTGGGCAGCGCGCTACCGGTCAGCGCATTAAAGATGGTCGTCTTGCCGGCGACCGGCAGGCCGATAATCCCGAGCTGCATGTGGACCTGGAATCTCCCCGCGTGGGCTGCCGCAAGCCGCGGTCTTGACCCGCTCCGACCGCTTGGCTATACTTCCGGCGGGCCGAAGTGGCGGAACTGGCAGACGCGCGCGACTCAAAATCGCGTTCCTTCGGGAGTGTGGGTTCGAGTCCCACCTTCGGCACCAGGCGATTATAGCACGGCCGACGCGAGCAGCGATCGGCCGTGCCGCGTTTCGGCGCGCATTGCCGGTTATCGGCGTCTGTGGCACAATCGCCTCAGTCTGTCTGACTCGCGGATGAAATGAAGACGATCGCGTTTCGCGTCGCTGTAGGTCTGGTGATCGGCCTGGCCGCGGGATTGATCTACGGCTGGGTCTTGCGGCCGGTCAAGTACGTGGACACCTCCCCGGACACGCTGCGGGAGGACTTCCGCGCCGACTACGTCTTGATGACGGCGCAGGCCTTCGGCGGTGATGACGACCTGGAGAGCGCACGCGTCCGCCTGGCCGCGTTGGGGCCGCGCCCGCCGCTGGACCTGGTCGTCGAGGCCATCGAATACGCGGTGGCGCGCAACTTCAGCCAGCGCGATCTGGACACGCTGAACCGTCTGGCCGTAGCGCTGCGGGCTTCACCCGGCGCAGGGATCGACGGGCCGTGAACCGCCTGGCGTGGCTGCCGGTCGCGTTGGCGGTGTTGCTCGGCCTCATCGCCGGCCTGTACTACGCCTGGGTGGTCAATCCGGTGGCCTACACCGATACCGCGCCGGCCTCCCTGCGGGCCGACTTCCGCCTCGACTACTTGACCCTGATCGCGGCTGCCTACGCCGGTGAGGGAGACCTGCCTCGCGCTCGGGCACGGCTGGCGCTCCTGCCCGACCCCAACCCGGCCGAGACACTGGCGGCGCTGGCCCAGCAGCGGCTGGCCGCCGGACGGCCGCTGGCCGAGGCGCAGGCATTGGCAGTCCTGGCCAGCGCGCTGGGCGAACGCCCGACTCCGTTCGCCGAAGGAGAGACCCCGCAGCCGGCGGTGACCTCCTTCCCGACCCGCACCGCCACGCGCAGCCCGACTGCGCCGCCGATTCGCACCGCGACGGCCACTCCGGGCGCGCCCTTCGCGCTGTCGAGCCGCGAGCCGGTGTGTGATCAAGACCTCGACCCGCCGCGCTTGATGGTCGAGATCCGCGACCGTTCCGGCCGCGCCGTCCCGGGCGTGGAAATCCTGGTCGTCTGGGACGAGGGGCAGAGCCGCTTCTTCACCGGCCTGAAACCGGAGCTGGGGCTGGGGTACGCGGACTTCGCCATGCAGCCCGGGGTCGCCTACACCCTGCAAGTGGCGCACTCAGAGGAGCCGATCGCCGCCCTTGAGTCGCCCGCGTGCACAGCTGCCGACGGCACCGGTTACCCCGGGTCGTGGCAGCTGACCTTCGTTCAACCTTGACCGCGAGCAGCCGAAGCAGGACCGGCCCCGAGCGGGCCGGCGCATTTCTCGCGCGCCGGCGGCGTCCATCTGGCCCCGCTCGGCACACACGCCGCGAACCCTAGAGTCCGGCCTGGGTGAGGATCCTGTCGAGAGCTGTGACCGTGAGCGTGTGATGGCGATGCCGCCAGCGTTCAAGGAGCGGCCGGGCCAACGGCCGCGCCCAGGCTTCATCCGCCAGCGCCCGAAAGACATCCTCGTGAAGGATATATCGCCCCACCGAAGCGAAGAAGGCCTCATAGGCCGGAAGCACGTCGCCATAGCCGCTGCGGACTGCCAGTTCGCAGAAGGTGGAGAACAGGGCGATGTCGCGCGTTCCTCGGACGCTGAAGAGCTTTTCAATGACGGCGCAGTCGGGAGCGGGGATGCGAGGCAGCAGCTTCATAAGGAACAGGACTCGCTGACTGGGCGTCCATCCGGCCACTCGCTCTGCTGGCGGCAAGCTGCCGCGCCGGTACTCCTCGATCACTGCCAGCACATCGTCTCTCAGCGAGGAGGGTACGTCGGCTGCCCCGTCAGGCAGTCCGGGCGCATAGATCCATTGTCGGGCGTCGGCGGCGCCCGCCGCCTCCGGAAGCCGTTCCTCCAGGAACTGGAGAAACCGCTCGGAGGTGATCGACTGGAAGCGGAAGGCGTTGATATAGTCACGCAGGAACGAATCGAAGCGTGCTCGGCCGGCGACTTGCTCCAACGTTCGGAAGAAGAGCATCCCCTTGTAGTAGGGGACGATCGTGTAGGTCTCGTCCGGGCTCTTCCCGGCCAAGGTCAATTTGAGGCACGTCATCGGGGAATCGGCGCCCAGGCGTTCGATCGTGGCAAGGAGATCGACCGCCCGGATGGCGACGCTCATCTCGGCCTGCTTGACGCCCTGGACGATTTCTGAGATCCGAGTCTGGGCGTATGTGGTCGGCCCCTCATTCAGCCAGAAGTCCTCCCAGGTGGCGTTCGTCACCAGATTGCCGGTCCACGCGTGGGCGAGTTCATGGGCTATGAGCCAAGTTCCTCCTCGATCGCCTTGCACGTAGGCTGAGTTGAAGAACGTCAGGCGAGGGTTTTCCATGCCGCCGTAAGGAAATGCGGGCGGCATGACCAGCACGTCGTAGCGGTCCCACAGGTACGGACCGAAGAGGCTTTCGCCAGCGCGCAGCTTGTCCTCGTTCTCGTCGAACTCCCAGGCGGCGTCATGCACGATCTCCGGTTCGGCGTAGACGCCCGTGCGCGGACCGATCGTCTGAAACTCCAGGTTGCCCACGGCGAAGGCGAACAGGTACGAAGGGATCGGCTGTGGCATGCGGAAGCGGTAGACCGCGCCGCTGCCGTCTTGTGTCTGCCCAATGGGCTGAGCGGCCATGACTGCGGCCAGCGGAGTGGGCGCGACCAGCTCGGCCTCATAGGTGAAGCGCACGCCGGGGGTATCCTGGCAGGGGAAGAGCGTCCGGGCGTTGCACGGCTGGCATTGGGAATAGAGAAACGGCTGGGCGCCGCCCGCGGTCTGGGCCGGGTCCAGCCACTGCAGCGCCGCGGCGCCTGGTGAGGTCGTCAGGTCGATCGAGAATCGCCTGACCTCCTGCAGCCGGCTCAGATGGAGGCGTTGCCCCAGGATCGGATCTTCGCGATCCAGCGACCAGCGGAGTCGGCCGTGCTCGGCCTCGACGGCGGCGATGCCGAGGCCTTTGGCGTCGAGAAAGAACGACCCGCTGACTGCCCGGTCAAGCGTGTAGACGGCTCGGATGCGCAGGCTGCGTGCGGCCAGGTCAGGCGCCAGGCGCAGCTCGAGATGTGCGATTCTCCCCTGTGCGGGGTCGCTGTAGGAATGAGGATCCGCCGGGGCTATGGGGTGCTCCCTTTCCGCTGGGGTGGCGGCCCGGATGCCATCGACCTGCGCGGTCAGCGTACGCCTGATCCTTTTCCCCGTCAATCCTCGCTGTGGAGGGTCGTGCGCGAGAAGCGGAACCTAGGCTCTCTGCGCGATCTGGATCAGATTCCCACAGGTATCGTCGAACACGGCCACCGTCACCGGTCCCATGCGGGTCGGCTCCATGGTGAAGTTCACGCCCAGCCGCTGGAGCCGGTCGTATTCCTTGTGGGCGTCCGCGACCGCGAAGGAGGTCAGAGGGATGCCTTGCTCGAAGATCGCCTTCTTGAAGGCCTTGGCGGCCGGATTGGCATCCGGCTCGAGGAGCAGCTCCGTGCCTTCGGGCGCCTCTGGCGAGACGACGGTCAGCCAGCGGAACTCGCCGGCGGGCATATCGGTCTTCTTCACGAAGCCGAGCACATCGGTGTAGAAGCGCAAGGCCTTCTCCTGATCGTCCACGAGGACGCTGGTGATGTAGATCTGCATGGTGCACCTCCTGCCGCCGGGCCGCGCCCGGGCAATAATTAGGACTGACTTTATCACATTATGGCCCGCGCGCGCCTGGCTGTCCCGGCCGATGCCACCGCCCACGAGCGCCAGCGGCCGTGGATGGCAGGGGGGGACTCAACGAGCGGCTGATCGTTTTCGGGGGCTGTCGAGGCGTGGCGATGACGGCCCGCCTGAGCGGCGGGCCTTGGTCACGCTGGCGGAGAGGGTGGGATTCGAACCCACGGTGGCCCGAAGGGCCACAACGGTTTTCGAGACCGCCCCGTTCAACCGCTCCGGCACCTCTCCGGGTTCCATTATAACCCGGCCGGTCGAGGGGGCACGGCTAGAGTTCGAAAAACTGCTCCGGTTCGGGGTAATGCACGGCAGTCGAGCCCATGTCGCCCAGCTTGGCCTTCAAGGCCGCCGCCGGCCCCGGCTCGCCGTGAACCAGGAAGACGGCGCGTGCCCGGCCGCGCACGGCCCGGGCATAGGCCAACAGCCCCTCCTGCCCGGCGTGAGCCGAGAGTCCGTCGACGGCGGTGACCTCGGCGCGCACTTCGTATTCATCGCCGAAGATCCTGACGCGCGGCTGCCGCTCTACCAGCCGGCGGCCGAGCGTGTGCGGGGCCATCCATGAGGTGATCAGCACGGTGTTGCGGGGATCGCCGACGTTGTTGCGCAGGTGGTGCAGGATTCGGCCGTTCTCGGCCATACCCGAGGCGGAGATGATCACCAGCGGGCCCTTGCGTTCGTTGATGGCCTTGCTCGCCTCGACCGAACGGGTGAAGGTGAGCTTGTCGAAGCCGAATGGCTCGCCGCGCGGATGGGCACGCAGGACGGCGCGCGCCTCCTCGTCGAAGAGTTCCGGGTGCTCCTCGAAGACATCCGTCACGTTGATGGCCAACGGGCTGTCGACGTAGACCGGGACCGAAGGGATCTCCTTGCGGTCGACCATCTGATGGAGGTAGTAGACCAGGGTCTGCGTGCGCCCGAGGGCGAAGGCAGGGACGATCAGCTTGCCGCCGCGCTCGAAGGTACGCCACACGACGGCTTTCATTTCGTCGTAGGCCCGGTCGGGCGAATCGTGCGATTTGTCGCCGTAGGTGCATTCCATGATCAGATAGTCGACATCGTCGGGCAGGACCGGGTCGCGGATGATGGGCAGCCCGTGGCGGCCGATGTCGCCGGAGAACATCAGGCGCACCTTGCGGCCGCGCTCCTCGAGCTCGAGGATGATGGCGGCGGAACCGAGGATGTGACCGGCTTCCACCATCCGGGCGGTCACGCCGGGCAGGGGCGAGAAAGACTGATCGTAGCCTTGGCCGTCGAGTTGGCCGATGGCCGCCTGCGCGTCGGCCACCGTGTACAGCGGCTTGACGGGCGGCTCGCCTGTCCGGGCACGCCGCTTGTTGACGTAGGCGACATCCGCCTCCTGGATGTTGGCCGAATCGAGCAGCAGCAATTCGGTCAGGTGGCAGGTGGCAGGGGTGGCGTGGATCGGACCGTGGAAGCCGTCCTGAGCCAGGCTGGGCAGGTTGCCGCAGTGGTCGAGGTGAGCGTGCGAGAGGACGACGGCGCCCAACTGCTGTGGGTCGAAGGGGAAGTTCAGGTTGCGAGCGTAGGTGTCGGCACGGCGGCCCTGGAACAGCCCACAATCCAGGAGCAGCTGGCTCCCATTGATGGAGATCAGGTGCCGCGAGCCGGTGACCGTTTGTGCCGCGCCGTGAAATGTGATCCGCATGGGAACCTCGTCATGCAGGGGCGGGCTAGCCCCACAGCAGGCGCAGCAGGTCGCGCCGGTAGGTCTCGAACCGCCACTCCAACGGCGCCATGACTCGACGCAGGTCTTGCGCGTTGCGAGGCGCCTGGCGGGCGATCTCCCAGACGACCTCGCGCGGCAGGATGACGTCGGACTCGACTCCGGTTGCTTCAGCCGCGTGCTTACGCCACAGCCGCAGCCGCTCGTAGCGCTCGAGGACGACATCGTCGGCGCGCTCCGCCTGCGGCGGCCGCGGTGGCGGAGACTGCCGGCCGCGAGCCACCGCCTCGATGAGCGACGCACCGTGCTTGTGGATCTGGCGCTCGGTCATCCCCGGGAGGCCGGCCAGTTCCGCAGGCGTCGTCGGCAGCGTCTGAGCGACGGCCATCAGGGTCTTATCTCCCAGGATCTTGAAGGGCGGCCGGTCGGCCTGCCGGGCCAGCTGCTCCCGCAGGCTGTACAGCTCCTGCAACACGCCGGCCCGCTGGGGTTCAAGCTGCCGGGCGTTGGGGATGCGCCAAAAGCCCGTGGGATCGAAGCCGTTGCTGTGCGCGTCGATCTGCTCCAGACGGAGGAATTCCTCGCGAGCCATCTCCCAGCGGCCGGCGGCGTGCAGGGCCTCGGCCAGCTGATCGCGCAGGGCCAGCAGGTAGTGTGTGTCCAGGCGAGCGTAGTCGAGGAGCGCCGGCGGGAGAGGCCGCTGGCCCCAGTCGGCGCGTTGGAAGCGCTTGTTGAGCTGCAGACCGAACTGCTGCGAGAGAAGGTCGCCCAACCCATCTTGGGGCCAGCCGAGTGTGCGGCTGGCGACTCGGGTGTCAAACAGGCAGGCACAGCCGAACCCGTAATCGCGCTTCAGGCAGATCAAGTCGTACTCGGCGGCGTGGAAGACCTTCTCCACAGCCGGGTCGGCGAAGATCGAGGCCAGGCTGGCCAGGTCCGCAAGTGCAAGCGGATCGACCAGGTAATCCACCCCGGGGTAGGAGAACTGGATCAGGCACACCCGCTCGCGGTAGGCGTACAGGCTGTTGGATTCGGTATCGACGGCGATGCGTGGCCGGCCGGACAGTCGGGAGACCATGGCCGCCAGTTCGCCGGGCTGGGTGATGACCACGGGAGGCGGAAGCTGGGGTTCGGGCACGGCCGAATTATAACGGCTGCTGCCCGGGCTCTGGGCGGCCTGTGCCATCCTACGGAGAAGTACCAATTGACGCTAACGGGCACTTGTGATAAAAGGAATTGGACACCATCGGTCCTATTGTGGCCTTGGCCGCTCCGCGGAGTGAGCCCAACCCCGTTGACCAAGGAGAGCCTGTATGAGTGAAGCCGAAGCCCAGGCTGCGGCTGGGGCGCCTGCCCGTATGCCGTTGACCCGCCGGGAGTTCCTGTACTACCTGTGGGGCGCGTCGATGGCCCTGTTCATGGCCGAGACGGGCGGGGCGCTCGTGTGGTTCGCTCTGCCGCGCTTTCGCGAGGGGGAGTTTGGCGGGGTCTTCTCCGTCCCCGTCGCCGAGGTGCCGGCCCCCGACAGCGGGCCGAAGGAATTCGCCGAGGGCCGCTTCTGGCTGGTCAACATCGGCTCGCAGACGACCGCCGATGCCCGTCAGCCGCAAGACTACCCCCTGCTGGCCGGCGTGCGCGCCATCTACAAGGTGTGCACGCACCTGGGCTGCCTGTACCGCTGGGTGCCGGTCAACGACCGCTTCGAGTGCCCATGCCACGGGTCGAAGTTCCTGAAGACCGGGACGCGTATCGACGGCCCGGCCCGGCGCAACCTGGACACCTTCATCATTGAGGCGGTGAATGCCGCCGGGCAAGTGATCGCCCGGTCCGAGCCGAGCCTGGGCAGCCAGGAAGGCAGCCCGGTGCCCCTCGGCCCGGAGGTCGTCGCCCTGCGCATCGACACCGGCCGGCGCATACAAGGCGCCCCCAATTCGCGGCCCGGCGGCGGGCGCTGAGCGTGGAGTAGCGCATGTCCCTGTTCCGTGTCCACTTGCCGATCCTGGATGAGATCAAGGCCAAAGGGCTGAAGCCGGCCCTGCGCGACAAGGCCGACGACGTCGTCACCCGCGTCACCGCCGGCCTGAACACGGCCGAGGTGCGCGGCGTGCTGCGCGGCGATCCGCCCGGCCGGCCCAATCCGCGCCTGAAGCCGCACGACGAAGGTTTCTGGCTGCACATGCGGCCGACCTACTACCACAACCTGCTTGACGGGCTCTACCCGACCTTCCGCCTGGGCTGGCTTTCGACCTTCTTCTTCGCCTTCGAGGTGCTCACCGGCGTCTTCCTGATGGTGTACTACACGCCGTCGCCTCTGGTGGCCTACGAGAACATGCTCAACCTGCTCAGCAACGTGCCCTTCGGGCGGTTGATGCGGGATATGCACAAGCTCGGGGCCGAGTTGATGGTGATCGTCGTCGCGCTGCACATGCTGCGGACTTTCGTGACCGGCTCGTACAAGAAACCGCGCCAGTTCACCTGGGCGACCGGCGTCGTGCTCCTGGGTGTCACGCTGGTCCTGTCCTTCTCCGGTTACCTGCTGCCGTGGGACCAGCTCAGCCTGTGGGCGGTGACGATCGGCGCCTCGATGGTGGAGGCCGCCCCGCCCGAGATGGTCGGCCGGACACTCAATCTGTTGGTGCGCGGCGCGCCCGAGATCGGCGCCAATGGGCTGCTGCGCTTCTACCTGCTGCACATCATCGGCCTGCCGCTGGTCGGCGTGGTGGCGCTGGGTGTCCATTACTACAAGGTCATCCATCACGGCCACAGCCTGCCCCCGGAGGCGGAGGAGGTTGGGGTCGACACCGCCAAGCGGGTCCCCATGGAGCGCCGCACCTACTTCATGCCGGACATCTTGACCCGCGAGCTCTTCTATGTGTCGGCTCTGCTGGCCCTTCTGATCGGCGCGGCGGCCTTCTTCTACCATGCGCCGTTGGAACCGCATGCGGACACGCTGGTGACCCCGCTGCACACGACTGCGCCCTGGTACTTCCTGTGGGTCCAAGGGATGCTTAAGCTGGGCGACAAAGTGCTGTGGGGCTTGATCATCCCCGGCATCTTGAGCGCGATGCTGCTGGTCCTGCCCTACTTCGAGGTCGGGCCGAGCCGTCGCTATGGCGACCGGCGCGTCGGCCTGTCGCTCGGCGCCGTGGCGGTGATCGCCCTGGCCGTGCTGTCGTACATGGGCACCCCCTACTACGGCGTCAGCACCTCGCCCGACCAGGAAGCGATCGCAACGCTTCTGCCCCAGACACACCCCGGGCCGCTGCGCCTGGCGCCGTGGGAGGAACTGATCGTCGGGAGCTACGAGGCCAGTGCCTGGTCCAGCGCGCCGACCGGCGCGCTTCAAGACCTGCTGCAGGCGTTCGATGAGGAAGTACAGCGAGTCGAGAGCGCGGAGCGCACCGGCGTCGAAGGGATCATGGTGATCGAAGACTGGCAGGCCGGCCTGAAGAAGATCACGCTGCGGGTTCTGTGGACCGAGACCGCCAGCGGTGAGTCGGGCGAGTTCAGTCAGACAGCCTACCTGCACCGCGACAGCAACTACGGTCAGGGAGAGTAGCGATGAAGTGGCGTATCTTGCTCGGGACCCTGGCCATCGCGAGCGTAGTCGGCCTGCTGGCTTTCGTCGCTCTGGGCGAGCGTGAGCGCATGGCCGGATTCACCCAGTCGTATCATGCCCGCCAGATCGAAGTCGGCGCGGCGCTGTTCGAGAACAACTGCCGCACCTGTCACGCCCCGCAGGGCACGGGCATCGAGGGGCTCGCCCCAGCCATCAACGCCGCAGACCTGTTCAACGGTCAGCGCCTGACGGCGA
>DAIRVC010000013.1:0-29638 GCA_036803025.1 Anaerolineales bacterium | reverse complement strand
TCGCATGGCGCATGTACCGCTTTTCCAGCACCTACCTTGCTCTCCTCTTTGCCGGGTTGATGGTTCAATCCCTGCTCTAGCGAGCACACCGGCTGCGAGCGCCCTCGCACGCGGCCGGAGCCGCCCGTGCAGAGGTCGTCTTGCACTCCTGGAACGCATCCGCCGGTTGATTCCGGCGCCGGCCTGGATTTACGATGGATCTAGCCTCCGCCGTTGCCTTCGTCGTCCGCCGTGGCAATGCCGTGGAGAAGGCTCGCCTGAATCTCCTGATCCACGGCGAGCAGCCTGCTGGAGACCTTGTTCTCCAATTCCTGACGGGCCAACGGGATGACGGAGGCTGGGCCGCTTTCTGGTCCCAGACCACAACCTCCATCGACGCCACCTGCTTTCGACTGGCGCAGGCCGATGCTCTCGGGCTGGCCCCGGATCATCCGGCGATCGCGCGCGCGGGCGAGTTCCTCGCCAATGCGCAAGATGCGGAAGGCGGGTGGGAGGAGCAGGAGATCCCTGGGGCAGAGCCTCCTGCCTGGCTGCGGCGCGGCGATCTGGCGGCACGGCTGTACTTGACCGCCAATTGCGGGTTCTGGCTATCCTGTTCCGCACGCTGGCGGGCGCAGGCCGAGCGCGCGGCCGATGCCCTCCTGTTACGAGTGACTCCACAAGGCCACCTGCCCTCGTTCATGCAGACTCACTGGCTGGCGGCGGGGCTGTGGTGGCGGCTGAGCCGCCCATCTGCATCCGAATCGCTGCTCCGGTACTTGACGCCGCGGTTGAGAGACCTGGGCGCCGGGGGCCTGGCCTGGATGCTGGTCACCCTTCTCACCTCAGGGGTGCCCCCGCAGAATCCCTGTCTCGCTCGAGCGGCTGAGTATCTGGAATCCCGTCAACTCGCCGAAGGGAGGTGGGAGAGCGATGACGGCGAGCCCTTCGACGTTCATGCGACATTGGAGGCATTGCGGGCCCTGCGCCTGAGCGGGCGCATCTGAGAGAAGCGGGGCTGTCCCGGCCGGCAGTTTCCCGCGGGGCCGCGGCCGCTGTAGAATCAGGCAGGCCCTTCGAGGGCAAACCTGGTCGGCGCTGCTGCCGCGGCGCAGACAGGCGACGGAGCAATCTTGGATTCCTCTCGGGGGGATCCGGCCGACACATCGACAACAGAGAGGAGCGGGGCATGGCGTCGGAAGAGCGAGCGTCCCTGTGGGGTTCGGCGCGGCTGCTAATCCTGGGTTTCATCGGCGTCCTGGTGGTCCTCGGTCTGGCATTGGTCGTCATGAGCATCGGGCGTTCAATGCAGGCCGGCCCGGCCGAGCGGGTCGATGCGCTGGCCGACAGCAGCGACGCATGTGTGGTCTGCCATCGCCGGGCGACCCCTGGAATCGTGACCCAGTACGGGCACAGCAGCATGGCCGCAGCGGAGGTCGCCTGCAGCGACTGTCACACGGTCTCTCGCACGTACCCCGGCGCGGTAGAGCATGAGGGCACGTACGTCCTCGCTTCGCCGACGCCGGCCACCTGTGAGGGCTGCCATACATCCGAGGTGGCCCAGTACTATCAGAGCCGGCACTCGCTTCCGGCCTATGTGGCTATGGCCGGGACAGAGGCATTGAGCGAAGACCAGCTGGCCATGTACGGCGCGATTCCGGAGGGCGGTTTCGCTCCCGATCGCATGCGCCACGCCCTGTTCGCGATCGAGGGGCCGGAGGTGACGCGCTTCGCCTGCGCCGCTTGCCACAACATCGGGCGCCCTCAGGCGGATGGCTCGGTCGGCGAATGCCAGCAGTGTCACCTTCGCCATGAGTTCAGCCTCGAGCAGGCGCGCAAACCGGAAACCTGCAATGCTTGCCACATCGGTCCCGATCACCCGCAGTGGGAGATCTACGAAGAGTCCCCCCACGGGATCGCCTATCACACCGGCGGTGAGGGCTGGGACTGGGAGGCCGAGCCGGGAACGCTGACCGTTGAGGACTTCCCGGCCCCGACCTGCGCCACTTGCCACTTCAGCGGTTTCGGCGCCAGCGGCACAACCCATGATGTGGGCGATCGGCTGACCTGGTACCTGTTCGCACCGATCAGCGAGCGGCGTCCGACCTGGCAGGACAATCTGGTGCGCATGCAAAGCGTCTGCCGTGAATGCCACAACACCACTTTCATCGAGGACTTCTACGCAGCCGCCGACACAGCCACGCTGCGGGTCAATGACTGGGTCCGTGAAAGCGACGACCTGGTGCGGCCGCTGACCGGCCGCGGGCTGATGACCGCCGAGCCATTCGACGAGCCGATCGACTACGTCTACTTCGAGCTCTGGCACCACTGGGGCAGAACGGCCAAGTTCGGGGTGTGGATGCAGGGTCCGGACTACACGCAGTGGCACGGGGTCTACGAGCTGCTCAGTGATCTATCCGAGTTGCGCGAGATGGTCGACGAGCGCCTGGCGGCGCCCGGCGCGGAGCAGTAGCCGTGTATCCGTTGGCGGTCGCCATCCCGCAGGCGCGCGCCCTGCGGCTGCCGCTCAGCCGCGACCAGCTGATGCTGTTGATGGCGGCAGTGAACGAGGTCTTCCTGGGCGTCGATATCTACCTGGCGCACAGCATCAGCGGGACGATCACGGCCCGCGAGTGGATACCCATCGTCTTTGGCCCGTGCGCCGGGATCGTCCTGCTGCTGGCGGGGCTGATCGCCCTGCGGCGGCGGCCGGCGGCGACGATCCTGGCGACGACCGTCTTCGTGCTCAGCATCGGGGTCGGGCTGCTGGGCGCCTACTACCACTTCGTGCGCGCCATTCTGCCCAACGCGCCGGTCGGGGAGAGGGTCAGCATTGACCTGCTCGTCTGGGCGCCGCCGCTGCTCGGGCCGCTGACCTTTGCTCTGGTCGGGGTGCTGGGGATCAGCGCCGCATGGATCGAGGACCCGGTAGACAGCGGCACGCTGCTCCTCCCGGCCGGTCGGCGCCTGCACATGCCCTACAGCAAGACACGGGCATTCTTGTTCTTGGTCGGTCTGGGCACGCTGGCGACCGTCATCAGCAGCGTGCTGGACCACGCCCGCACGGGCTTCGCCAATCCCTGGCTTTGGATCCCGACGGTGGCCGGCGTGCTGGGCACCATCCTGCCTGTGACTGCGGCCGCGCTCGATCGACCGCGCCGCGCCGATATGATCGTGATGCTGGCAGCCTTCCTGGTCCTGGCGGCGGTCGGCGTTGTCGGGACGGTCCTGCATATCCTGGAGAATCTGACGTCACAGGGGACGATCCTCGGAGAGCGATTCGTGCGCGGGGCTCCGTTCCTGGCGCCGATGCTGTTCTCGAACATGGGGGCGCTGGGCCTGATCGCCATGCTCGACCCCCGGGAAGTGCCTCGCTAGCGAGCAGATCCCTTCGCAGGGCGCGCCTCGCAGCGAGAACAAGGATCACGCGGCGGGGTCCGGGCTTCGCCCGGACCCCGCTTTCATCCTCAACCAGGCTCGCCGCCGGTCAGTCGAGGATCAACGTGCCCCAGGTGGTCGGGTTGCTCAGGCGGCGCGTGCTCACGCCGGAGATGAGCGACTGCTGCGTGGTTGTCGACGGCGCGTCGTTATCCGAAACGGAGAAGGCGAATCCGAAGCGGCTGCCGTCCGAAGGCACGACCCCAAAGACGTTCCAGGGGATACTGGCTTCCAGCTCGTATCCGTCCGTCGTCGTGCGCGAGCGTACGGCGACAGCGGTACGGGCGCCTTCGGAAGCGGCCGGAAACCAGAGGTACGCCTCGGTCGAGAGCGAGGCAAAGTTGCCCGGCGACAGACCCAACTGATAGTCGTCGCTGGAGAGCGTGGTCGAGGTGTAGTCGGTCGCCAGGTTGACATCCAAGAGTATCTCGACACTGTCACCGCGATACAGGTAGCGGCCGGAGGCAGCCTGGACGAAGCGTTCGTCGCGCACGCGCACGGCCAGGTAGAGGTAGTTGGTGTCCCAGCCCAGGAAGTAGGTGGCTGAGAGGTCGCTGGTGCCTGTCCAATTGCTGGCGCCGTACGTGGCCCGATCGGCCGCGTTTCCCGTCCCGGTCCACTCCGCGGTGCTGCCGTCGATCGTCGGCGCGGCAGCCATGAAGCCGGCCGTGACGGGAGAACCGTTGGGGCGCGAGGTGTAGGCGCCGGTCGTTGCGGTGGCGCCGGGTGTCCCGCCGGGCAGCGTCGGCGCCGGGACAGTGGGCGTGATGGTCGGGATTTCGACCGTCGGCGGCGCCTCCGTCGAAGTGGCGGTGGGCGCGAAGATCGCCGTCAGTGTGAGGTTCGGGGTGGGGAAGGTGAACGGAGTCGGCAGCGCCGCACCGGGGAGCGTGCATCCGGCCGCGGTCGCGGCGAGCACAAGCATCAACAGGATTCGTTGGATCAGGCGCCGAGTCATTCTTCCCTCCGGGTGGGCGGCTCAGCCGAATGGCCGACCAGCCGCCTCAAGGCAGTATACGGGCCAGGAGGTCGGGGTGCAAGTGGCGTGCCAGGGTCGACGCAGGGGGTCCGTGCTTCGGCTGTGCGCGGGCAGGAGATGGGGCGGGTGGGAGTCGAACCCACACGAGGTTGCCCTCAGAGGATTTTAAGTCCCCGGCGTCTGCCAGTTCCGCCACCGCCCCGCAGGCATTCTATCCCGAGTCAGGGTTGTGCAGGACACACGCTCTCGAAGGTCAGGCTTTCCAGCACTGGGGCGGCCGCTTCATCGGCGCTGGCGCTGGTCAGCCAGACCCAGGCGTCCAGCGAGCCATCGCGGACGATCCGCTGGCTGGCGCCCCGTGCGCCGTAGCTCCAATCCCCGCCGGGGTCGTGATTGAAGTAGGCCCAGTATTGGCACGGCTGCCCCGGCCTGCAGCGGCACAGGCAGTTCTCGGCCGGGAACTCACAGCCTTCGCCGTCGATCTGGCAGACCAGAACCCCCATGGCGTTCCCGGCGTCGATCTGATACTCCCAGCCTGTGCGGCCCAGAAGCTCCTGGCCGGTCGTGTCGTCGGAATCGAGGCTGAGGCAGGCCGTCTGGCGCGTCCCATCGCCGTGTATGACCACCACGGCCGCGCGCCCCAGAACGCCGGAAGGCGCTGCGGCATCGCATCCGGCCAGCACGAACGCGACAATCCCAGTGAGCAGGATTCGGGTCCTCACAACAGTTTCCCCGGTGCGGCCGACTCTACGCTAAGTGAGTGGACGGGGCAAGGTTGCCGCGGAAATGGGAGGGTCAGGTCGGCATGCTATAATCCGCCCGACGAGGTCAGGTTCGGCATGCTGAAGAACATCACTAAGAGGCTCGGCGGCGATCCGATCCGCCGGGTGATCGACCAACACCGTGAACTGGTTGGCAAGGTCAATTCGTGGGAGTCGAAGCTCCAGGCCCTGGACGACGAGGCCTTGCGGGCGAAGGCGGCCGAGTTCCGCGCTCGCCTCGCCGCTGGGGAAGCCCTCGACGATCTCATGCCCGAGGTCTTCGCCGTCGTGCGCGAGGCCTCGGTGCGCACGATCGGCCTGCGGCACTTCGACGTCCAACTCATCGGGGGTGCGGTCCTGCATCAAGGCAAGATCGCCGAGATGCGCACCGGTGAGGGCAAGACGCTGGTAGCGACCCTGCCGATGGTCCTGAATGCCCTGGAGGGCAAGGGCGTCCACCTGGTGACCGTCAACGACTACCTGGCCCGGCGCGATGCGCGCTGGATGGGCCCGATCTTCCACTTCCTGGGACTGAGTGTGGGTGTGCTGCAGGAGGCCTCCCGGACCGAGAACGGTCGCAAGGCATTCGTTTACGACCCCGAGCGGGTCTCGAGCCAGGAGGACTCGCACCAGCTCCGCCTGGTCGACCGGCGGGAGGCCTACGCCGCCGACATTACCTACGGAACCAACAACGAATTCGGATTCGACTACCTGCGCGACAACATGGCGCACAGCCTGGAGGCGCGCTCGCAGCGCGAGCACCACTACGCCATCCTGGACGAGGTCGACAACATCCTGATCGACGAAGCGCGCACTCCGCTGATCATCTCCGGCCCGGCGCAGGAGGATCCGGAGATGTACATCGAGATGGCCCGCGTCGTCAAGCAACTTCGGCCGGAGGACTACGAGGTCAGCGAACGCGACCGGACGGTGGCCCTGACGGAGGCCGGCGAGGAACGCGTTGAACAGCTGCTTGGCAGGGCGCTGCGCGACCCGGACCGGCCGGAAGACCTGACCCCCGACCAGGCGCGCATGCTGGGCCATCTCGAGCAGGCGCTGCGGGCTGAGCATCTCTTCAAGCGCAACAAGGAATACGTCGTTCAGGCCGGGCGGGTGATCATCGTCGACGAATTCACCGGACGCTTGATGGCCGGCCGCAGGTGGTCGGACGGGCTTCACCAGGCAGTCGAGGCCAAAGAAGGCGTGCGCGTTCGGCAAGAGAACGTCACCTATGCCACCATCACCCTGCAGAACTACTTCCGCAAGTATCGCAAGTTGGCCGGGATGACCGGCACGGCCATGACCGAGGCCGAGGAGTTCAACAAGATCTACAAGGTCGATGTCGAATCGCTGCCAACCAATCTGGAGTACATCGCCGTCCAGCCGGACAGCGACCTGGTCGAGACCGAATACAGCGAGGACGGGCACAAGTTCCGCTGCTTCGTGCACCCCGACGACCCTGAGCGCCGGCCAGTGTACTGGCGGCGCAAGGACTACCCCGACGAGGTCTATCGGACCGAGGAAGCCAAGCTGCGGGCGATCACTACCGATATCCTGCGCCGCCACGTCCTCGGTCAGCCGATGCTGGTCGGAACGACTTCGGTCGAGCTCTCGGAACGGCTCTCGGCCAGGCTGCGGGCCGAGCCGCTGCAGCGGCTGACGATGGCCATGGTGTTACGGGACGCGTACCTGGAGCGCCAGGGCATCCGCGACGACGGCCTGCGGGTCGAGGCGCTGACCCCGCTGTACGAAAGCCTGGATTCGCTCGGCCAAGCTACGCTGCGGCAGTTCGCCCGCGATCTCGAGCTGGTCCTCAACCCGGCCAAGTCCGAGAACCTGGAACGGCTGGGCCGCATCCTGGACCTGGGAAGCGAGTCGCTTCCCCGGCTGGCCGAGGTGCTGCAATCGGGCATCCCTCACAACGTCCTCAACGCCAAGCAGCACGATCGCGAGTCGCAGATCATCGCCGACGCCGGCGCCTTGGGCGGAGTGACCATCGCCACGAACATGGCCGGCCGCGGTGTCGATATCAAGCTGGGCGGCGAGGTGCCCGAAGCGGTGCTGGCCAGCGTCAATCGGGTGCTGCAGCGGGCGGGGGTGCACGATCCCTTCGCCCTCAACATGGACGAGAGGCTGGCGCAGCTGGAGCAGGTCAACGCCGACGCGATCGGGATCTATGCGCTGGACGTCGAGGCCTTCCGCGAGTACATGCAGCGCAGCTTGCGCGTACGTGAGCTGGGCGGCCTGCACGTGGTCGGCTGCCAGCGGCATGAAGCCCGCCGGATCGACAACCAGCTGCGCGGCCGGGCCGCGCGGCAGGGAGACCCGGGTTCGTCGCAGTTCTACCTCTCACTGGAGGATGAGTTGATGCGCCTGTTCGGCGGCGGACAGGTCTCGGCCATCATGCAGCGACTGAACATCGACGACGTCGTCCCCATCGCGCATGGCATCGTCGATCGCTCCATCGAGCAATCACAGACGCGGGTCGAAGGCGCCAACTTCGATTCGCGCAAGCACCTGCTCGAGTATGACGACGTCCTCAACCAGCAGCGTGAGATCTTCTACTCCCAGCGCAACCGCATCTTCCTCAAGGACGACCTGGACGACGATATCGCCGAGATGCTCGGGACCGAGGTCGGGCGGCGGGTCGACCTGGCATTGAGCGAGCCCGATGGGGCCTGGAAGCTCCTGGCCTGGCTGGAGGAAACCCAGCCGACCATCGACCTGGACAGCCCCGCCCCGTACCCGTCCTTCATGCTGCGGCTTCTGCTCGAGCAGCTGGCCGAAGCCGAGTCCCCCGATCGGGTCATCGAGCGCTTGCTCGAGATCGCGCGCGCCTCCCTCGACGCGCAGCGAGAACGCCAGCAGCACTTCGTCACCGAGCTGACCGAGCGATCGGAGCAGCACGCCAAGGACCAGACCCGGCAGAAGCTCGAGGTGGCCGAGACCTGGCTGGAGGGCGCCTTCCTGGAGGCAGAGGAGAGCGGCCGGCCCTTGGATGTGCACAATCTGGCGCGCGGGCTCGAAGAAGCGACCGGCCTGCGGCTGCCGTTGGAGGAGGCCCTAGAGGATCCCCGCCAGCCTGAACTGGGGCAGCTGCGCAAGGCTCTCCCGGCGTACGTCGGGGCTGAGATGCACGCGCGCGCCTGGGCGGTGGCGCTGCAGGCGCTGGAGCGGAGAATCGGCGAGACCCTGACTCTGCCGACACAACCGGCCTCGCCTATCGATTGGGGCGAGGCGGAGGGGATTCTCGCCGACGCCATCGACGCGCACTGGTCGGCGCGCACGGAGACAACTCTCGCCGAGGTGCGGGCCGATCTGGAACCGCTGCGCACCCAGGTGACGCCTGTGCCGGAGGCAGTCAAGACCCGGGCGCTTGTACGCGCCAGCTACGGTCAGCGCAGCTTCTTCGACCGCAAGACCCATCAGCGCCGTTCGGCGGTTGTCGCCAGGCTATCGTATACGCCGTACGCGGCACGCCTGATCGAGGACACCCGTCCGGACGTTCTCAAGGCGCGCGTGCTGGAGCACCTTACCCAGGCCCTTGAGAGGATCCGCGCCCTCGTCGGCCGCGGGGAAGTCCAGCGCATTGGCGCGGCCCGTTTCCAGGACCTGGAACAGCGGCCGCGCACCTGGCTGCGGGGCGCCCTTGAGGCGGGTGTGGTTGAGGAGCTGGAGGCGGCCGCGACGATCGGGCAAGCCTCGCAACCGGCACGCGCCGCGCTGGCGGAGGCGCTCGGCCGCTGGCTGCTCACCCAGGCCCATCGGCGGGTATTCCTGGGCGTCGGCGATCGGCTGTGGGTGGAGTACCTCACGGAGGTCGAGGCGCTGCGCACGGCCATCGGTCTGGAAGCCTACGGTCAGCGCGACCCGCTCGTGCAGTACAAGAGTCGGGCCTTCGACATGTTCCAGAATCTTCTGGGGAGCATTCGCGCTGGGCTGATCTCGGGGTTGTTCCGCGTCGTGCAGCCGGCGCCGCGCCCGGCCGGGCCGGCCGGCCCGGCCCCGACGGCGCAGCCGCCGGTCGGCGCTCCGGCCGGCCCGCCCGCGGCGGTGGAGAACGGCGAGTCGGAAGCCGGCTCGAGCAAGAAGCGCCGCCGGCGCCGCCGGTGAGGGCGGTCCCTGCGACCTATTCCTCCACCTTGCCCGAGTGTGCTAGCCTTGGGCTTGTCCCTACTGTCGTGGTGCGAGGCTGAGTGTGATGCCACCGATCGCGGCCGATGCCGGGGTCGAGCTCAGACAGTCGCTGGTCGGACTGCCCAAGGTTGAGCTCCACCGGCACCTGGAAGGCTCCGTTCGCTTCGAGACTCTGCTCGAACTGGTCGCCCGCCACGGGCTCGATCTCCCGCGCCAGGCGGCCGAGCTGCGCGCCTGGGTCGAGGTCCTGCCCGGGCAGCCGGCGACGCACGTCAACTTCCTGGAGAAGTTCGAGCACCTGCGCCGGGCCTTCGTCTCCGGCGAGATCATCCGACGCATCACCGCCGAGGCCGTGGCCGACGCGGCCGAAGACGGCGTTCGCTACCTCGAGCTTCACTTCACGCCGGTCGCCCTGGCCAGCGCGCGTGCCTTCCCGCTCGAGGACGTGTTTGACTGGGTGATCTCGGCTGTGGAGGAGGCCGAGGCTCGGGCAGGAATTCGGGTGGGTCTGATCGCCAGTGTGAACCGGCACGAGCCCGTCGAGCGGGCGGAGCGGGTGGTCGAGTTGGCGTGTGACCGCAGGCAGCGCGTCCTCGGTCTGGGGCTGGCTGGGAACGAGGCGGAGTTCCCGGCGGCGGCGTTCAGCGGAATCCTGGATGGGGCCCGTCAGGCCGGACTGGGGATCAGCGTCCACGCCGGCGAATGGCGCGACGCCGGGTCGGTCGTTGAAGCGGTCGAGATCCTGCAGGCTGCCCGCATCAGCCATGGGGTACGCGTGCTCGAGGATCCGGGCGCGGTGTCCCTATGCCGGGAGCGGCGGGTAGTTTTCGAGACCTGCTTGACCAGCAACGTGCGATCGGGCGTGATCGGAGCCATCGAGGAGCATGCGCTGCCGCGCATGATCGAAGCCGGGCTCCAGGTGACGATCAACACGGATGATCCGAGCGTCTGCGGGGTGACGCTTTCCGGGGAGTACGCGTTGGCTATGGAGTCGCTCGGGCTGTCATTGGTGAGCTTGCGCGGCCTGGTGTTGGCTGCGGCGCAGGGCGCCTTCCTCTCCGGCCGGGAGCGAGCCGGGCTGGAGCGGGAGCTTCAGGCCGGTCTGTTCGTGTCAGGGTGACGGCACATGCGAATCGGTGAGTTGGAACTGGTGGTGGTCGATGACGGGTGCGTGCGCACCGACGCCGGGGGCATCTTCGGCCTGGTGCCGCGAGCGCTCTATCAGCGCCAGCACGCACCCTCGGAGGCAAACGATCTGCCGATGAATCTGCGCTGCCTGCTGGTGCGATCGCGCGGGTTGACCATCCTGATCGACACCGGCCTGGGCAGCAAGCTGACCTCAGAGGAGGTCGAGCGCTGGGGGTTGGAGCGGCCGAAGGGCGGGCTGCTGGATGGCTTGGCCCGGGCGGGCGTGGCTCCCGAAGACGTCGACGTCGTCATCAACACGCACCTGCATTGGGATCACTGCGGCGGGAACACCGCCCTGGCCGACGGGACCGTCGTCGCCACCTTCCCGCGAGCGACCTACTGGGTTCAGCGCCTCGAGTGGGCCGAGGCGGCGCATCCGGACGCTCGCACGCGCGGAACGTACCTACCCGACAACTATGCCCCCTTGGCGGCCCAGGGCCGCCTGCACTACTTGCACGGCGACACAGAGGTCACGGACCAGGTGAGCTGCATCGTCACCCGGGGTCACACCCGTGGACACCAGTCGGTCCTTCTTCACTCCGGGGAATGGCAAGCGCTGTATGTCGCCGACATGGCCACCTATGCCGTTCACATGACGCGAGCCGGATGGCTGACGGCCTTCGACGTCGAGCCTCTGGAGAACATCCGCACCAAGCAGCGTTGGCAGCGCCGTGCACTCGAGACCGGTGCCTGGATGATCTTCGAACACGATCCTGGGACGCCGGCCGCCCGCCTGGTCGAGCGCGGCGGGCGGCTGGAATTGGATCCGGTCGAGATCGAAGCAGCCTAGGCGCGCGCCTCCCACTCGGCTACCGCTTCGCGGATGACGCGCCGCACTTCGGCGTCGGGGACATCGTCGATGGTATCGTAGCGGTCCACGCCGACGTACACCCTGACCGACCCGGCGGTGCCTTCCACCAGACGGACAGCCCGCTGCGCTCCCACAAGCTTCGAGAGTTTCTGTTCGATGATGTTGTTGATCTGTTCGACCATACTTAGCGGGCGAGACGGGGTCTCGCTGTAGCCTTCCGTCACGACCGGGGTTGCCGCGCCGGGTTGAGGGAGGGCGGCCAGCCTGTTCAGACCTGAGAGTAGCCCGTCGAGCAGGGCGCGGTCGACTGGGTCGCGCACGTCTTCCGGCCGCCTCAATTCCCGTTCGCCCATACGAATGAAGACCCGCCCACTGGAATCCTCACGCATGATGACTGCCACAGGCGTGGCGGTGGGCCGCGCGCTGGGAGGAGGGGCGGGAGAGGGCGCGCTCGGCGCCGGCGCCGGAGCGGCGGCTGGCGGCTGCGAGAGGCCCCGCACCCACGACGGTGCGGCGGCCTCACGTTGAACGGTCACGGGCGGGGCAGGGGTTTCGGGCAGTGGTTCTTCGGTCTCCGTCGGCGAGGGCGCCTCGTCCTCTGCGCCGTGCTTCTCGGCCTCGCGCCGGTTGAGCACGAATGCGTAGGCGATCAGGCCCAGTGCGACGCTGGCCACGATCAGGACGATGCCGAAGATGAGGAAGTTGTCGGCAGTCATCTGGGAGCCTCCGGCTGGCAACTGGGGCAGAAGTGCGTGGAGCGCTGCCCGAGAACGATCCGTTCGATCGGCGTGCCGCATGTGCGGCAGGGTTTCCCCGACCGGCCATAGACCCGAAAGTGGTTCTGGAAGCCGCCGCCGCGGAATACCCAGTCGATGCTGGCGCCGTTGTGCCGCAGCCCGCTGCGGAGGGAGGCCCGTATGCCTCTCCACAGGGCGGACCCCTCGGCCGGCGTCAGCGAGTGACTCATGCGGCGGGGGTGCAGCCGGGCCCGATGCAGGGCTTCGTCCGCGTAGATGTTGCCCAGCCCGGCCAGGAAGGTCTGATCCATGAGCAGGGGCTTGAGGATGCGGCGCCGGGCGCCCAATCGCTCGCGCAGGACGGTGGGCGTGAAGCACCGATCGAGCGGCTCCGGGCCGAGCGCGCTGAGGATCGGTCCCGGGTCGTCGAGCAAATAGACCTTGCCGAACTTGCGTGTGTCGTTGAAGCGCAGCTCCCACCCGCCGGCCAGGCGGAGCACGGTCCGCTCGGCGCGATCGCGGGGTTCGGCCGAGCGCTGAACGAGCAGGTCCCCGCTCATTTTCAGATGGATCAGCAGAAACCCCTGGTCGAGTCGGAAGACCAGGTACTTGCCGCGGCGGCTGACGGCTTCGATCGTTCGCCCGCGCAGGCGGCGGCGAAAGCCTGCCGGAGACGGCGCGGCGATATGCCGAGGCCAGTGCAGGGTCACATCGCTGACCGCCATGCCGGCCAGTGTCGGGGCGTCTCGATGTCCGTTCTGCAGCTGACGGACAATCGTTTCCACCTCGGGCAGCTCAGGCATCGCCGGGATTATACACGCGATGCCGACCGCGGCGTCCCCTTACTCAAGCGTGATCCATTCGCGCAGTAGGTCCATCTTGGCTGGGCCGATGCCGGGCACGTCGAGCAGTCCGTCCAGGCTCTGGAAGAAACCATGAGTCTCGCGATACTCGACAATCGCCTCGGCCAGTGCGGGTCCTATGCCGGGGAGGCGTTCCAGCTCCGGCGCAGTCGCGCTATTGATCCCGACGGCCCCTGCGAGCGGAGCGGGAGCATCGGGTGCCGCGCCAACGGTCGGCGACGGGCTCTCGGGCCCAGGCAGGTAGACCAGCTGACCGTCGCGCACAGGCTCGGCCAGGTTGAGGCGATCTGTCTGTGCCTGCGGCAGTGGACCCCCGGCTGCCTGAACGGCATCGGCAACAATCGAGCCGGCCGGCACCTCGTAGACGCCGGGGTGGAGGACGGCCCCCGCGACGTGCACGCGCGCCGGTTCAGGCGTCGGTGGAGGTTCCAGGCGGATGGGCTCGCCGCGTGGGCCAGCGGCGACCAGCAGGATGACGGCAGCGGAGAGCAAGCCTCCGAAGAGGCCCCCCAGGAAGGGACCGACACGCTGAAGCATACGCACCCCCCAGGCAACCGCACGTCGGCTGCCCGGATTATCGCGCCGATCGCGGAGCCTGTATAATCCAGCCATGCCTGCTTACTTCACGCGCCGCGGCGATGACGGCACCACCAATGTCCTCGGAGAAGGGCGCCTGCCCAAGTACGACGTTCAGGTCGAGGCCTGCGGGGCGGTCGACGAGGCTTCGGCCGCGCTGGGGTTGGCGCGAGCGCTGGCGATCACTTCCGAGGCCGGCCAGGCGCTGCTGCAGACCCAGCGCGACCTCTACCATCTGATGGCTGAATTGGCGGCCACAACGGAGACAGCCGAGCGTTTCCGCTCGATCGGGCCCGAGCAGGCGGCCTCCCTTGAGAAGATCATCCAGGAGCTTGGCGCTCACTTGGAGGTGCCGGAAGGTTTCATCCTCCCCGGGGACTCTTTGGCCGGGGCGGCGCTTGCCTTGGCGCGCACGATCGTCCGACGCGCGGAGCGTCAGGTCGCGCGCCTGGCCGAGGCGCGCCGGCTGGCGAACCCGTCGCTCCTGGCCTACCTCAATCGCCTTTCCTCGCTCTGCTTCGTGCTGGAGTTGTGGGAGAACCGAGCAGCCGGCGTCGCACATCCCACCCGGGCTAAGGCTGGACGCCCGTGACGGGCACGCTGTTGAACATCGGCACGGTGCTGCTCGGCGGCGCGCTGGGCTTGCTGTTTGGCCGGCGCCTGCCCGAACGGCTGCGAGAGACCGTCGTCGCCGGCCTGGGGCTGTTCACCGCCGCCATCGGCCTGCGCATGTTTAGCCAGACCGAGAACCCGATCATCGCGTTGGGGAGTATTCTGCTCGGGGGTATCCTGGGCGAGTGGTGGCGCATCGAAGACGCCCTGCTGTCGATCGGCGCAGCGCTGGAATCGCGCTTCGCACCAGGCGAGGCGGGTGGCGTCGGATCGCGTTTCGTGCGCGGATTCCTGACCTCCAGCCTGGTCTTCTGTGTGGGACCGATGACGATTCTCGGCGCTATTCAGGATGGTCTGTCCGGAGACTACAGCCTGTTGGCGATCAAATCGGTGCTGGACGGCTTTGGTGCCCTGGCATTCGCTTCGATGCTCGGCCCGGGCGTGCTGTTCTCGACCCTGGTCATCGCGCTGTACCAGGGCGGGCTGAGCCTGCTGGCCACACAGGCCGAGGCCGTTCTCACACAGCCCATGATGGCCGAGATGACCGCCGTCGGCGGGATCCTGCTGTTGGGAATCGCCATCAGCAGTCTGCTTGAACTGAGAGTCATCCGGGTGGGAAACCTGCTCCCTGGGCTGGTCGCGGCGCCGCTGCTTGTATGGATCGTCAGCCTGTTCGGGAGCTGAGCGCCTCCCATCTTTGTCGGTGGCGGGCGCAGGCGACCTCGACAGGGCGCCACCTTGCCGACGAAAATGACCCGGGCCGCACAGCGGCCCGGGTCTGCTTTGTTGCTGGGGAGGCATCTACGAGCCGAGGGCGGCTTCGATGGCCTGCGAGATGACCTCGTACGAGGGTACCAGGCGCGGGTCAGCACCTTCGACGATGGTGCCGTTGACCACGATGGTCGGGGTCGAGTTGACGCCCAGGGCCAGGCCGGCCTGCTCATCGGCATCGATCAGTTCCCGGTACGCGTCGTCACCGAAACAGGCGCCGAAGGCCTGCATGTCCAGCCCGAGTGTCTCGGCGAACGCCTCCAGCCTGCGGTTGGAGAAGGCGCCCAGGTTCTCCCCGGATTGATTGGCGAACAACATATCGTGGTAATCCCAGAATCGGCCTTGCTCGTTGGCGCACATGCTGGCGTTGGCCGCCTGGGTCGACTCGCCCCCGGGCGCCGGCTCGATGAAGGGGAAGTGGCGGAAGACCAGGCGGGCCTTCCCGGGAACGACGTAGTTATCGACCAGCAGCGGTTCCGTCTGAGCCGTGAAGACCTGGCAAGCCGGGCACTGGAAGTCCTCGAAGAGCTCGATCAGCACGGGCGCCTGGGGGTCGCCCACGGCGGTGCCGTCGGCCTGCGGACGTTCGATCGGGGTGATCGTGGTGATCTCACCGATAGGCGCCAGCTTCGGATACAGCACCATCGCCAGCACGAAGAGTGCGGCGATGCCGACGATGCCGATGTAGCCGATCATCTGTCTGCGCCGAGCACGCTGCCGGCGTTCTCGAACCTCCGCTCTCTTACTCATCGAACGACACCTCACAACAAGATGGGCGCAATTCTGCCACGGACACACACGCCTGTCCATGCTCTGGCGAAGGGCCCGTTTCGATGCGAAAATGCGCGGGGTGTTGAATCCGAGCCGGCCGAATGCTTTGACTTGCAGGCGCGGTGCGGCGCCCATCGAGGAGGTGCGGGCATGGATCGCAGGCTGCTCGTAGGACTGGGGGCCGTGCTCCTGCTGCTGCAGGGCTGCGCCGATCGAGGGATCGAGGAGGCCGCCACCGCCTCGGCCGCCGGGCAGGCCGGGGGCGCTACGGCCGCGGCAGGCAGCTTCTGCGATGCGCGGGCGACTCCGGTCGACATCAACCGATCCTACGACCTGCAAATGCACTCTACCGATGAGGGCTATCCGGCCAACTGCCTGTACTACTGCCTTCAATCGCCGGAGGTGGCCACTTCGATTCAGATCGACGTACGCGATTTCAACGCGGACCTGGACCTGTTCGTCGGCTTTGGTGAGTATGAGTCGGTTGTGGGCGAGATGCCGGTGGAGGGAGAGTCTTTCAACTGGAAGTCGAACCAGGCCGGCATGGAGGACGAACAGGTGCTGGTGACCGAGGCCCAGCCGGGCCTGTACTACATCGAGGTCTGCTCCTACCGGGGCGCGGCTACCCCGTTCGAGCTCTCAATCGACGTGCGCTAGCGGTCGCGGCCCATCGGGCCGCTCGGCCGGGCCTCAACGCCGCGCGCCGGCGAGCCGGACAGCCCCTTGTTCACGTCCCGGCCGCGCTTTGCGTCGCCAGTTGCCCGCAGCCGGCCTGGATATCGATCCCTCTCCGCAGGCGGACCGTGCAGGCGACGCCGCGGGCTCTGAGCGCAGCGGCGAAAGCCTTCGATCGATCCGGCGACGAGCCCGAGCCCGGGTACTGCCGTGTGGGGTTGAGCGGGATCAGGTTCACGTGGCAATTCACGCGCTCGATCCAACCGGCCAGCGCGGCTGCCTGTTCCATCGTATCGTTCACGCCCTCAATCAGCGCCCACTCGAAGGTCAGCCGGCGGCCGGTCGCCTGTATGTACGCGCGACAGGCCGGCATCAGAGCCTCCAGCGGATAGCGGCGGTTGATGGGCAGAAGCTGACTGCGGAGTTCGTTGGTGGCCGCGTGCAGCGAGACAGCCAGGTTCACCTGGCGCTTCTCGGAAGCGAAGCGTTCGATCATCGGCACCAGCCCGACCGTCGAGAGGGTGAAGCGCCGTGCGCCGAAGTCGAATCCGGCCGGATCGTTCAACCGGTCGACCGCCTCCAGCGTGCTCTCGTAGTTGTGGAAGGGCTCGCCCATGCCCATGACGACCACGTTGGTCAGCCGCTGGCCGCGCTGCGAAAGCGAGCGCGCCAGGAGGATCACCTGCTCGACGATCTCGCCCGCGCTGAGATTGCGGCGGAAGCCCATCTGACCTGTCGCACAGAAGCTGCAGCCCATGGCGCAGCCGACCTGGGTCGAGATGCAGGCGGTGCGGCGGCGGTCATAGTGCATCAGGACGACCTCGATCGCCTGGCCGTCGCGCAAGGCCAGCAGCCACTTCTCGGTCTCGCCGTCGCTGGAGCGCTGCCGGGCGCGTTCGGACAGCGTCGAGAATGCCCACTCCGCCGCCAGCCGCTCTCGCAGCGGAGCGGGCAAATCCGTCAGCTCGGTCGGCGCGGCGGCCAGACGCCGGTAAACGCCTTTCCAGATCTGATCGGCGCGAAAGCGCGGCTCACCCGATCCGCTCACCCACTCGGCCAGTGCCTGCCTGTTCAATTCGTAGATGCTGCGGGTGTCAGGCATCGAGCGGCCGGTCAAGGGCGGCGGCCAGTTGGGTCAGGTTCTCAAAGACGTATTCGGGCTGGACCGGCGAGGCGACCAGCGCCTGCGGGCTAGTGACGCCGGTGAGCACCAACGCGGCCGGCATGCCCGCCCGCTGGGCGCCGACCACGTCCGTCTCGATGCGATCGCCGATCGCAAGGGTCTCACGCGGCAGCGTGCCGAGGACTGCCAGCGCTTGTCGGAAGAGGTGCGGCTCGGGTTTGCCGACGATCAGCGGTTTCACGCCGGTCGTGGCTACCAGAGCAGCCAGGATTGCCCCGCTGCCCGGGGCCAGCCCGCGCTCGACAGGGTAGGTCACATCCGGGTTCGTCGCCACGAACAGAGCGCCGGCTTCAATCGCCAGGCTGGCTTCCATCAAGCGCTCGTAGGTCAGCTGGCGGTCGAGGGCGGCCACGACCGCGCCGACACCATCAGCCTTATCAACCAGCGTGAAGCCCGCCCGGCGCAGCGCATCCAACAGGCCGCGTTCCCCGATGGGCAGCACCCTGGCCCCGGCGCTGAGGCGCTCAAGCAACACCCCGGCGGTGGCCTCGGATGAGGTCAGCACCTCGCCCGAGGCGATCGTCACGCCGAAGCCGGCCAGCTTCTCCTGGACGATCTCCGGGCTGGTCGTGGCGTTGTTGGTGGCGATGACGAACGGCAATGACCGCCGACGCAGGACGGCGAAGAACTCGCCCAAGCCGGGCAGGGGGGTGGTGTCCAGCCATAAGACGCCGTCACCATCCACGATCAATCCACGGAACGCGCGCAGGTCAATCACGGGCAGTGTCCATCACTTGTCGCCGCCGAAGCGTTGCAGCAAGTACTCGAAGACCGGGCGGTCGATCCGGCGGCGGGCGAAGTCGACACGGTCCTCGAAGTTCTCATTGCCAACGAAGGCCTCCAGCGCGGCGAGCGTGTTCGCGTCGTAGGCTGCGAGCGCATCGCCGTGGTAGTGGCCGAGGCGGCGGGCCATCTCGAGCAGGCGACGGAGAACCTCGCCTTCCAAGGGCAGTTCGTCCTCGGCCGGGCTCTTGCCGAAGTACAAGCGGTGGAGATCCAGCAGCTCGGTCAGGCGCCGGACAGGGTCGTCGTGGTCATCGACGCGGTAGTCTATCCAGATGTCGTCCAGGCCGCCGTATCCGGCGCCGGCCTTGGAGACATACACGGCGGCGCTCTGCCGGCCGCGGCGATCTCCGCCGGCTCGATCAGCCGCCAGCAAGGCCGCCACAAGCCGGCCGGGCAGGTCGCCGGAGGCAGACAAGAACGTGTCCACCAAAGCGTCGAGCACTTGTGCGCCCGCCAGGAGATTGCCCTGGGCAGCGTAGCCCGGCCCGGCGCGCCCTCCCGCCCAGGGATGGCATTGCCTGCCGGTGAATGTGGCGGAGCCCCCGCGGGCATCGACCAGGCCGACCTGGCGTTTCTCGCTCTGCGGATCATCGGCCAGGAGCGCCGCCAGGGCCTGCTCTGCGGAGGCGCCGGCGGCCATGGCCGCCAGGCCGCGTGGACCGAAGGTGGTATTGGCATAGGACTGTGTGGCCACGGCGCCGGCCCCGCTGGCCGCCCACGGCACGCGCGCCCCCACGGCCGGGAACTTGGAGGCGACCGCGACGCCCCAGGCCCCGTCGGCCGAGTCGCAGGCGGCAAGGGAGAAAGTCGACAGTCGGGTGTGCATGTTCGTGCTGGCTGCTGGGATCAGGCTGCGTCTGCCAATCGGTCGTCGCGCCCGAAGGAGAGCGGCCGGCCCTTGGCATCCAGGAGTTGCGGCGCGGCGCGCCGGTCGATCACATCGGCCGTGACGATTACCCGGCGGATCTCCGGGTGCGAGGGGATCTCATACATCACGTCGAGCAGCGAGCCCTCGATGATGGAGCGCAGCCCGCGCGCGCCGGTCTCGAGGTCCATGGCGCGCCGGGCGGCCAGATCGAGAGCCTCGGGCGTGAAGACCAGTTCGACCTGGTCCATCTCGAACAGCCGGCAGTACTGGCGCACGAGGGCGTTGCGCGGCTCGGTCAGGATCTCGCGCAGCGCGGCGAAGTCCAGCTGTTGGACTCCCACGACGACCGGCAGGCGGCCGACCAACTCGGGGATCATGCCGAAGCGCATCAGGTCGTCGGGGATGACGCGCCGCAGGAGCTCCGGCTGATCCGAGGGTGCGACGTTCGCCTGCGGGCGGGTGCCGGCGAAGCCGAGCTGTCCGCGCCGGCTGACCCGGTCGGCGACGATGTCGGCCAGGCCGTCGAAGGTGCCGCCGCAGATGAACAGGACGTTGGCGGTGTTGACCTGGATGAATTCCTGCTGCGGATGCTTGCGCCCGCCCTGGGGCGGCACATTGACGATGGCGCCTTCGATGATCTTGAGCAGGGCCTGCTGCACGCCTTCGCCCGAGACGTCGCGGGTGATGCTCGGGTTGTCGCCGCTCTTGCGGGCGGTCTTGTCCAGCTCGTCGATGTAGACGATGCCCAGTTCGGCGCGCGGGATGTTGAACTCCGCCGACTGGAGCAGCCGCAGCAGGATGTTCTCGACGTCCTCGCCGACGTAGCCGGCTTCGGTCAACGCGGTGGCGTCGGCGATGCAGAACGGGACCTCAAGGATGCGCGCCAGTGTCTGGGCCAGCAGGGTCTTGCCGCAGCCGGTCGGCCCGGCCAGAAGGATGTTGGTCTTCTCCAGCTCCACATCGTCGGCGCCGCGGTGGGCGATACGTTTGTAGTGGTTGTAGACGGCGACGGACAGAACGCGCTTGGCGTGTTCCTGGCCGACGACATACTCATCCAGCTTGGCGTAGATCTCGTGCGGAGGCAGGTTGGCGCGGGGTCGGGCGGGAAAGCCGGCCGAGTCCAGGCGCCGGTCGTCGCCGGTCATGATCTCGCGGCACAGGTCGACGCATTCGTTACAGATGAACGCGCCTTCCGGCCCGGCGATCAGCCGGCGGACTTCGCCTTCGTCGCGGCTGCAGAACGAGCAGCGGCGCTGGTCAGGCGGCGGCTTTCTGGATGGCATGCCTTACCCGTCCTTCTTGCCTTCCTTCTTGCCGTCCGGCGACGTTCCCGGCTCGAGCACGTGATCGATGATGCCGTACTCGGATGCGCCGACGCCGTCCATGTAGAAATCCCGTTCGGTGTCGCGCTCGATCACGTCCAGCGGCTGGCCGGTATGCTTTGACAAGATGGTATTCAGTTTCTCCTTCAGGCGCAATATCTCTTTCGCCTGGATCTCGATATCGGTCGCCTGGCCCTGGGCCCCGCCCAGAGGCTGGTGAAGGTGAATGGTGGCATGGGGCAGGGCGTAGCGCAAGCCCTTGGTGCCGGCGGCTAGGAGCACGGTACCAAAGGAGGCCGTCACGCCGACGGCGACCGTCGAGATCTGGTTGGAGAGCTGCTGCATCGTGTCATAGATCGCCAGGCCGGCATAGATCCCGCCGCCGGGCGAGTTGATGTACATCTGGATTTCCTTCTCCGGGTCGTCCTGGTTCAGGTAGAGCAGCTGCGCCACGATGACATTGGCGACCTGGTCATTGATGGGCGTACCCAGGAAGACGATGCGATTCCGCAGGAGCAGGGAGTAGATGTCGTAGGCGCGCTCACCGCGTCCGGAGGTCTCGATGACCATCGGGATCAAGGACTGGGGATTCGTCTCGCTCATTCCAACCTCGTCTCGGATGTGGACTGCACGGTGCCCTCCTCGGAGGGCTCCTCGGCAGGCTCGGGTTCGGGTTCGGGCGGGATCGGGCCGGCTTCGCCGCGGGCGATCAAGGCGATCTGCTTGAGCGCCTTGTCGGTCAGAAGGTTGAAGGCAATACGGCGCCGGTTCTGCGGCTGCTCGAGCGCTTTGCGCAGTTCCTCATTGCTGGCCGACTGCGCCCCGGCCGACATGCGCTCGGTCGCCTCGGAGATCTCCTGATCCTCTACTTTCAGCCGTTCGACCTCGATGACCTCGTACAGGATCAGGGAGCGCTCCAGCTGGCGGCGCGCACGAGGCTCCAGCTCCGCCCGGAGCCCCTCTTCGGTCTTCTTCTCCGCCTTCAAATACTCGACCAGATTCATGCCCTGCGACCGGAAGCGTGTGTCCAGGTCGCGCAGCATGTCGGTGAGCTCGTCCTGCAGCAGCTGCGGCGGGTAGGTGACCGTCGCAGTCTTCTGCACGGCCTCGAGCGCCTGCTCGGCGTACTCCTCTTCGTGGCGGCTGCGCGCTTGATCCTCAAGGCCCGTGCGCACCCGGGTGCGCAAGTCGGCCAAATCGGTGTACTCGCCCAGGCTCCGGGCGAGGTCATCCGACCAGTCCGGCAGGCTGCGCGACTTGACCTCCTGCACGGTGGCGTGGAAGCGCGCCGTCCGCTGGCGCAGCGAATCGGTGTCGTAGGACTCAGGGAACGTGTACTCGTAGTCCTTGGCTTCCCCGACAGACAACCCGATCAGCGACAGCGCCAGCCCGGGCACCGGCCATTCGTTCGTTTCGGCGACCAGGAGCGAGACGGACTTCTGCTTGATGAGCGTCTCCGCCTCGGCGCCGTCTTTGGGCAGCAGCTCGCCCTCCAGGTCGACGATGGCCAGGTCCTGCAGCTGCAAGGCCCGCTCAGCCGGTTCGATGACAGCCTGAGATTGACGCAGATCCTCGAGGAAGCCCTCGACAGCCTCGTCACTGACCGACGGGAGTTCGTAGGCAACGCGCACCGCGCGGTAGTCGCCCAGTTCGACCTTGGGCGCCAGCGGCACGGTGTAGCGCAGGACCAGCGGGGTGCGGCTGACGACCTCGTCCAGGCTTCCCGGGGCGAAAGGTTCCAGGGCGGCGTCCTCGAGCGCCTGGCGGTAGAGATCCTGCCCCAGGGTCTCGAGCGCTTCCTCGAAGATCGCCTCCTCGCCGAAGCGCTGGAGCAGGATTTCGTACGGCGCTTTGCCCGGTCGGAAGCCGGGGATACGCGTCTGCTTGCTCATGCGGCGCGCGGCGGCGCGCATGGCCTCGTGCACGCGCTCGTCGGGCACCTCGACGGTCAGTTTGACTTGCCGATTTTCCAAGTCCTGCGTCTCGACCTTCAACGATGACTACCCTTTCGATGGCGGCGAAGGAGATCGCGGTCATCCGGCCGGCCGGGCGGCTCCCCGCTCACGTCCTCAGTGGGGAAGGAGGGATTTGAACCCTCACGCCTCGCGGCACGTGATCCTAAGTCACGCCTGTCTGCCAGTTCCAGCACTTCCCCTGGCGAGGGATTATATCGTCGGGGATAGGGGCTGTAAAGCCGGATCAGCCGCGCGCGTGGGCGCCGAGCCTCAGCTGCGCCAGATGCTGGCGGTCGTGATCGACGGCGATGGCGATCAGCTCCCGCAACGTCGTCGGACCGAGGAGCGCGTGCCGCGCTGGGTGCTCCCACTCGGCTGGGTCGAGCGCCTCCAGGCGGCTGATCAGCCGTGTGCGCGCCTGGCCGAAGTCCTGCATGGCCCGCTGCGGATCCTGGCCCAGGTAACCTCGCGCCTCCGCCCACGGATCGGTGTCCGCGGCCGAGATGAACGCGTTGGGGGAGGACAGGATGGTTTCCACGCGCGGCAGGTTCACCTCGAGCTCGACGTCGCGCACGTGGCAGACAATCTCCACCGGCGCCCAGCCGCCTGAATCCGTGCGCCCGTCCCAGGCGTCCCCCTCCAGGCCCGCAGTCAGACCCGACCAGGCTCCCAGGTAGCCGCGCAGGTGGGCCAGCAGCGAGGCGGCCGACTGCGCCAGGCCGGGGCCGGCGTGATCGGGCACCTCGCGCAACCAGAGTCGCGCCCGCTCGAGGTGCTCGCCGGCTGGTTCCGAGATCCGGAAGGTCGCCATACCCAGCCCGGCGGCCGGCTCCAGGTCATCGTCGGGGTTGTCACCGATCATGGCCGATTCATGGGCCGGGGCCCCCAGGCGCCCGAGGATCTCCGTGTAGTAGGCAGGGTCGGGTTTGCAGAAGTGCATCGTTTCGTAGGAGGCCACGAAGTCGTAAGCCACCTGGTCGGGCGAGACGCCCGCCCAATCCAGGCGTTGCGCGATAGCGGTCAACGGGAAGAGCGGGTTGGTGGCGACGGCCACCTGCAGCCCAGATTGGAGCGCGCTGTCGACGAGCGCCCGCGCCTCAGGGCGCCAGCTGGTCAGCTCGCGCAGCTTGGGGAACTCCGTTGTGTAGAACGAGTCGATGCGCTCTCGCAGGCGTTGGGGCGGGACTCCCAAGGCAGGGTAGAAAGCCTGGGCGAAAGTCTCTTCCAGCGTGCGGCCGGCGTCCCGGTTTTGCGTCATGCGCCGCGTCGCCTGCAGCAGGGTCGGGATCATCTGCTCGGCCGGGACCACCTCATTCAGGTGAGCGCCCAGCCGCTCGAGGTAGGCGGGCAGGAACGCGTCGATCTTGTTCCCGAGCAGGGTATCGTCCAGATCGATCAGGGCGGCGCGAATCATCGGCGCAGCTCCGCCTCACCCGGGCCGCCGGGATGGCACAACCCACATCCGACCTCGGGGCGCGCCACTGGGCCGGCGGAGCGACGGCAGCTGGCCGTGATGTCCATGCGGCGGCCGAGCCCCAGCAGGCCGGCGGTCACGCGGCCGCGCAAACGCAGGTCAGGGCACGCGTTGGCCAGCACAATGCGCGGCACCGGGCAATTGCGGCAGAGCGATGAGCGCCAGCGGCTCGACGCTTCTCCCGCGCCCAGGAGGCGGCATTCCTCTTTTTGACGACCGCGGTGGAAGTCGCCGTAATAGTACGGGCACTCGGCCCCGAAGGGCGTGCGCATGGCCCGCGTCAGACCCGCGTCAGGTACCCGCCGGTGCGGGTGTCGACCCGGATCGTGTCGCCCTGATTGACGAACAGAGGCACCTGGACGCGTAGCCCGGTCTCGGTCGTGACGGTCTTGTTGGCGCCGGTGGCCGTGTCTCCCCTGACAGCCACTTCGGCCTGGACGATCTTCAGATCGACGGCCGTCGGCAGCTCGACATCCAGCGGCGTGCCCTCGTAGAAGGTGAGCTTGACCTCGAGGCCGTCGGTCAGGTAGTCGACCGCCTCGCCGAGCACCTTCTTGCTGACGACCGGCTGCTCGTAAGTCTCGGTGTCCATGAAATGGAACAGTTCACCGTCGTTGTAGAGGTACTGGACGATATGGTGGTCGAGGCGGACGTCTCTTACCCGGTCCCCGGACTGGAAGGTCTTCTCAAAGACTGCCCCGCTGCGCAGATCACGCACTTTGGTGCGGATGGTCGCGTTGCCGCGTCCCGGCTTGTTGTGGGAGTATTCAAGTACCTTGTAGAGGCTGTTGTCGAGCTCGAAGGTTACCCCCTTGCGGAGGTCGTTGACGTCAATCACGGCTGCGGTTCCTCGGGATGAGTGTCGCGGGATTATAGCGCCGGGCAGTGGGCGGCGTCAACGCTTGCAGGCTGCGGAGTTCCGGCCGGCGATCGCCGGCCAGCGCCGGGGCAACGCCGTGCTGCTCAGAACGCGATCGACTCGCCACTTCCAGGGGGCGAGGGGGAGGGGGCTTACATCCCCCTCGCCCCCTGGATGTGGCCCTCAGAGTCCCAGCCAGCGCGCCGCCGACGGCGGCAGATCACGCAGCGTGCCCTGACGGACGGTACACTGCGGGAGCGAATCGAGGAACGCCCGCCCGTACTTCTTACTCAAGATGCGCCGATCGAAGACGACGACGATGCCCCGATCGGAGCGGGTGCGAATCAGGCGCCCGAAGCCCTGGCGAAACCGCAGGACCGCTTCGGGGACCGAGTACTCGGCAAAGGGATCCTCGTACGTCTCCATCCGGGCGGCGATGATCGGGTCGCTGGGGACATCGAACGGGAGCCGGACGATGACCAGGACCGACAGCGCTTCCCCGGGAACGTCGATACCCTCCCAATACGAGCGCGTCCCGAGCAAGACCGCCTGCTCGCTCGAACGGAACGACTCTAGCAGCGCGTGGCGCGAGGCGCCCTCGCCCTGCTCATAGACAACGATCCCACTGGCGTTCAGCGGCTCGGCGATCGCCTTGGCCGTGCGGCGCAACTGCTCGTAGGAGGTGAACAGCGCCAGCGTCCGCCCTGCGGTCGCCTTGCACAGGCTGACCAGGCCGGCCTCCACCGCCCGCTCGTAGGCCTGCCGGTTGGAGGGCTCGGGCATATCCGCGACCAGGTAGAGCATCGTCGAGGACTCGTAGTCGAACGGCGACCCAAGCGTGAGCTCGTCGACGTCATGGGCGTTCAGCCGGGCGCGGATGTGGTCGAACTCGCCGCCGGCGGTCAGCGTGGCCGAGGTCATGACGACCGAGGCCTTCTCGCGCCACAGGAATCGCTCGACCAGCGGTCCGACCCGCAGCGGGGCGGCGTGCAGTGCGATGCGCCCCGGCGGCGGCCGGAGATCGGCCCAATAGATCATCTGGCTGTCGGGCTCGAAGATCATGTGCTCGAGATGCGTGGTGAACGTCTCCAGGCCGCGCAGCGAGGCACGCAGCGTCAGCGCCAGATCCTCGGCCGGCGATCCCTCGCTGTCCAGCAGTTCGGCCAGCATATCGGCCACTTCGCGCACAGACGTCAGCACGCCGCCCAGGGGCGCCCGCAGGTTTTCCCAGGCAATCTCGATCGGACTCCAATCAGGCAGCGTGCGCGTCGAAGGCAAGATGCGCTGCTGCTGGCCGTAGGGACCGACCTCGACCTGGTCGCGCTGGCTGGCCAGGAAGGCGCCCAGCGCGGCGAAGAGGGTCTGCGTGAGGTCGATACACTCGCTCGCGCGCCGGGCGGCTGCCTCGGCGGCTTGCTCGATCTGTCCGACGGCGGACGGCGAGAGCCCGCTTCGAGCAGCCGCCAGGATTTCCCCGAGCAGGCCCGAACGCCGGCCGCCCAGGTCCTTGAGCAGCCGCTCGACTTCGCCTTCGGTGGCGTGAAACGCCAGTCCGTTGGTGACCGCGTCCTCCAACTGATGCGCTTCGTCCACGATCAGGTACTGATAATCCGGGAGAACGCGACTGCCCGTGGCGATGTCGGCCAGCAGCAGCGCGTGGTTGACGATCACCACGTGGGCAGTCTCGGCACGGTCGCGTGCCTGGATATAGGGGCAGTCCCCCTCGGCGCGCTGGCGGCAGGTCTCCCCGCCGCACTCCTCCCCCTCGGCCGAAATCCGCGACCAGGCCGCTGCTTCCCAAGGCCCGCTCAGATGGAGTTCGGTGCGGTCACCTGAACCGCCCTGACCGAGCCAAACCAGGACCTTGGCCAGCAGCCGCACCTCATCCGGCGACTGCGCGTGAATCCGGCGCATGGCGGCCAGGCGTCGCGGGCAGAGGTAGTTTGCGCGTCCCTTGAGTACTGCCCCCTGATACTCGACCCCCAGGGTGCGGCACAGATCCGGCAGGTCCTTGCGGATGAGCTGATCCTGCAGGTTGATCGTGTTGGTGGAGACCACGACACGCTGGCCGTTCGTCTCGGCCCAGGCCAGCGCCGGGATCAGATAGGCGACCGACTTGCCGATGCCGGTCCCGGCTTCGACGAGCAGATGACGCCCGCCGGAAAGCGCCCCGGCCACGGCGCGCAGCATGGCCACTTGCTGCGGCCGATTCTCGTATCCGGGAAAGCCGGCGGCGAACGGCCCTCCGGGCTCGAGCAGCGCGGCGAGTTCGTCCAGATCCAGGGGCCGGGGGGTTTCCGCCGGCCGCAGCGCCTGTCCGGCGCGGGCCCTCGTCGACAGCTGCGGTTTGGCGGCAGGTGGGTGCCGGTCGCCCGACTTGGCGCGCGCCAGGGCGTCGTCGAGCGCTTCTTCGAACGCCCACCCGGCGCCCCATTCGACGTTCTCTCCCAGGCGGACGATCTCCTCCAGAAGCGGAAGAGGAAGCGCCGCCATCTGTTCCAGCAGGGCCAGGTAGACGGCCCGGGTAGTGCGCGCGTCGTCCAGTGCGCGGTGTGTGCCGCGCACCGGGATGCCCAACGACTCAGCCAGGTTGCCGAGGCGGTAGCGGGCGGCAGTGGGCATCAATACCGATGCCAGGTCGAAAGTGTCCAGGCGCGGATTCTCGGCGAACAAGCCACGCCGACGGAGGAAGGAGAGATCGAAACCGACGTTGTGGCCCAGGATCGGGGCCTCGCCGACGAAAGCCTGCAGGTCGCCAACCACTTCGGCCAGCCGCGGCGCGCCGGCCAGCATGCTGTCGTCGATCCCGGTCAGCTGGACGATGAACGGCGGCAGTGGCCGCCCGGGGTTGACCAGCGTCGACCATTCGGCCTCGACGCGGCTGCCGCGGAAGCGCACGGCCCCGATCTCGATAACGGCATCGCGCTCGCTGTCGAGTCCGGTCGTTTCCAGGTCGAGGGCGACGAGGGTCTCCATCCGTCCTTTGTGCGGGCTTGGGCGCTGCAAGTGGCGCAGATTCCGATTGGCGAATCCAGCCGGGATTGCGCGGGATTATATCATCCGAGCGCGTCATCCATGCTATACTGCCGAAGGTCGTCCGACTCCTCGCGCGCGCCGTGACCAGCCACCAGCGCTGACTTGAACGAAGAAGCCTGCCCGGCCGTAGTTCCTCCCAAGCCGCCCATTGAGGTGCCTCCATGATTGCCGAACTCGCTCGCCGGATGCGCGACAACATCCAGAAGGTCATCGTCGGCAAACAGCAGGCGATCGATCTGTGCCTGACGGCGGTGCTGTGCGAGGGCCACATCCTTTTGGAAGATGTGCCCGGCATCGGCAAGACGACGCTGGCGCGCGCACTGGCGGCCTCGCTGGGCTGCACCTTCCAGCGCATCCAGTTCACGCCGGATCTCCTCCCGTCGGATGTCCTGGGCGTCAACTGGTTCAATCAGAAGGATCAGGAATTCGACTTCCGGCCCGGACCGGTCATGAGCCAGGTGGTTCTGGCCGATGAGATCAACCGGGCGACGCCGCGCACGCAGTCGGCTCTGCTGGAGGCGATGCAGGAACGTCAGGTGACGATCGACGGCGTCACCCGGCCGCTGCCGCGCCCGTTCATGGTCCTGGCGACGCAAAACCCGGTCGAACTGGAAGGGACCTTTCCACTCCCGGAAGCACAGATCGACCGCTTCCTGCTCCAGGTGCGCATTGGCTACCCGACCGCCGCCGAGGAGGCCGAGATCCTGTTGCGATTCACCGGAGATGAACCGCTCGCCTCGCTGGCGCCCGTGACGACGCCGCAGGAGATCCTCGATCTACAGCGTCGAAGGGAGCGGGTGCGCGTCGAGGAGTCGCTGCGCGCCTACGTCGTCGCCATCGGACGCGCGACGCGCGCACACCCCGAGATCCAACTCGGCGCCAGTCCGCGCGCCAGCCTGGCCCTGTATCACGCCGCCCAGGCCTGGGCGGCGATCCAGGGGCGGGAATACGTCGTCCCCGACGACGTGAAAGCGCTCGCCCCCCATGTCCTGACTCACCGCCTGATCATCGCGCCCCAGGCACAGCTGCGGGGCCGCGAGCCGGCCGAGCTGGTGGCCGACATCGTCGGGGAAATCCCGGTGCCTCTGGAGCGCTAGCGTGCGCCGCAGTGAGAGTTGGGGGCAGTTCGCCCTGCTGGTGCTGGTGGCCGGCTACCTGTTGACGCGCCCCGGCTTGCTGGCGGTTGCCGGGTTGATGTTGACGGTCCTGGCGGTCGGCTGGCTGTGGGATCGCTTCGCCCTCGCCGGGGTTTCCTACCGCCGTCGGTTCCAGTATCGGCGCGCCTTCCCCGGCGAATCGGTCGGCCTCGATCTGCAACTGGAGAACCGCAAACCGCTTCCACTGGCCTGGCTGCGCACCCTTGACCCGTGGCCGCTGCCGGTCGCGCCCTCCGATCCGGAGGGGCTGCTGCCCTCCCATCTCCCCGGCGAGGGCCTGCTGGGCATGCTGGTGGTGATGCGCGGCCGAGAACGCATCCGCCGGCACATCGGTCTGACCTTCCGGCAGCGCGGCATCTACCGAGTCGGTCCGGCGATCGCCGAGTCGGGCGATCCCTTCGGGCTGTTCCGGAGAGAAGGGGCCGCACAACCCGAGGAGCACCTCGTCGTCTTCCCCGAGATCCGGCCGCTGGGCGAGTTGGGCATCGCGCCGGACGACCCGTTCGGGGAGCGCAAGAGCGTGCGGCATCTGTTCGAGGACAACACGCGCACGCTGGGCGTGCGCGACTACAGGCCGGGCGACACATTCCGCTCGATCCATTGGCCGGCCAGTGCGCGCCTGAATCGGCTGCAGACGCACGTCCACCAGCCGGTGTCGGGCCTGGACCTGATCAAGCGGCTGAAGATCGATACGGGCGCC
>DAIRVC010000012.1:0-30152 GCA_036803025.1 Anaerolineales bacterium | reverse complement strand
CAGCGCGTCAAGCTCTCACGCGAGCTGGCGCGTGTCGCCACCGGGCGAACCTTGTACATCCTGGACGAGCCGACCACCGGACTGCATTTTGCCGACATTCAAAGGCTGCTGGACGTGTTGCACCGGCTGACCGATGCCGGGAACACGGTCGTCGTGATCGAGCACAATCTGGACGTGATCAAGACGGCCGATTGGGTCGTCGACCTGGGGCCGGAGGGCGGGGAGGCGGGCGGTCGGGTGATCGCCAGCGGAGCCCCGGAGACGCTGGCGCGCGCCCGGCGTTCGCATACCGCCCGCTACCTGCAAGAGATCCTGAGCCGGCCGGCTCCGGCGCCGAGACGCCGATCCCGCAAGTCCGGGCGGATCGCCGAGCGGGTCTAGTCACCCGCCGGTTGGCGGGCGCGCAGCGGGCGCCGCGTGGGGGAGGTGTGGAGGCAGCCGCCCTCCGCCAAGGGGGGGGCGCGGCAGGCAGCCGGTCGTGGCGTCTGTGCGAGGGTGAAAGGCTGCTGGAACCTTTCGACGACCTTGTGCGTAGAACCCGTATGCGCCGGGCCGAGCCTGGCCGCGGCCCAGTGCGTTCCGGGGGCGCCGCCCCGTCGAACTGGGGCAGCGGGCCGGGGAACTTCGGCGACCGGGGCGACGTCCTTGATTTGTTCGACACGTGAGTCCCGAAACGGGACGAAAGGGAGGTCTCTTATGTTGCGAACTCGTTGGGTCCTTGCCGGGGCAGTGCTGTTGGCCCTGGCCCTCGGCGCCTGTGGCGCAGCTCCTCAGCGGCAGACGGCGCTGCACACCATCTCGGTCACCGGTACGGCCAGGACGCGCCTGGCGCCGGATATCGTCATCATGACCCTGGGGGTGCAGACCCAGGGGCGGGATGTGGCCGAGGCGGTCAGTGAGAACAACCGCCGCTCAGCCGAGGTCGTCGGCGTGTTCCGCTCGGCCGGTGTGGCCGCCGAAGATATCCAGACGACCTACTTCAACGTCTATCCCCAGCAGCAATACGACCAGTTTGGGGTGTTGACCGGCGAGGTGGTCTACTGGGTCGACAACACCATCACCGTCAAGGTCCGCCAATTGGATCAGGTCGGGGTGTTGCTGCAATCGGTCCTGACCCGCGGCGCCAACACGGTCCAGGGCTTGAGCTACACGGTGGAAGATCCGACCGACGCGCTGGATGAGATCCGCGCCGGCGCCCTGGAAGATGCCCGGGCGCAGGCCGAGCAGCTGGCTGCGGCGGCCGGGGTCGAGCTGGGGCAGGTGCTCACGATCAGCGAGGGCGGTGCGGTTCCCAGCCCGATCTATGAGGCTTCCGCCTTCGGCAAGGGCGGCGGCGGAGGCGGCGTGCCGACGCAGGCCGGCAGCCTGGAGTACTCGATTTCGATGTCCGTCGTCTACGAGGTCCGGTAGGCGAGGGCTCAGGGAGAGATGATGATGTTGCGCAAGAGTCTAGTCCTACTGACCTTGTTCGCGGCCGTGGTATTGGCCGGTTGTGGGGCACTGCCCGGCGGGGCGACCGAACGGACCATCTCCGTATCGGGGACCGGCTCGGTCAGTCTGCCGCCCGACATCGTTGTGGTGAACATCGGGGTCCAGACGCAGGGCGACAACGTCGCTCAGTCGGTCGCCGAGAATAACCGCAGGGCGGCGCAGGTGACCGAGGCCATCCGGGCGGCCGGTGTAGCGGAAGAAGATGTGCGCACGACGTACTTCAGCGTGTCGCCGCAGCAGCAATACGATCCCCAGGGCATGCCGACCGGTGCGGTCACCTACTGGGTGGACAACACGGTGACGGCTACCCTGCGGCAGGTCGAACAGCTGGGCGACCTGTTGGAAGCGGCGCTGGGCGCCGGCGCCAACAGCATCAACGGCGTGCAGTTCGGGGTTGACGATGCGACCCAGGCCGAAACCGAAGCCCGTCAGCTGGCCATGGACGACGCCCGCCAACGGGCGGAGCTGGTGGCGGCTGCCGCCGGAGCGACGCTGGGCGAGCCGATCTCGATCAGCACCAGTGCGATCGGACCCGCCTTTGGCGGGGCGTACGAAGTGGCGGGGATCGGCGGCGGTGGCGGGGTGCCCATCTCCACCGGTTCGACCGAGGTCCAGGTCCAGGTATACATCGTGTATTCGTTGAGGTAGGCGAGACCTTATGCCCCGGTTCCCGAAGTCCCTGGGACTGCGGACACCGGGGAACGTCACTCTCTAACTTCCGAACTCCTCTGAACTTCGGAGGTCGGAAGAAGGACGAAACGGGGCGGACCCTTGGGTCCGCCCCGTGTGCTTCGCGCCGGTCAACTCGTCAGATCGGGCGGCGGCCGATCCACAGTCCGCGGCCGATCAGTCCGTCCTGATCGTGCGTGGTCTCCAACCCGGCGGCCTCGAAGGCACTGCGGTACTGCTGGTGGGTGAACAGCCTGAGATCATGGCGTTCGCTGAAGGTCCGGATGCCGTCCGGTGTGCCGACCATGTAGTGGAAATCGAGCACGGAGACGCCGTCCTCGATGCGGCTGAGGTTCATGCGCGAGATCTTCAGGTCGGGCCGGTCGACGAAGAGGGCGTGCACTGTACCGGGGTGAAAGGCCTCGGGCGTGAACCACGGCTCGACCAGCAAGACTCCGCCCGGAAGGAGGTGCCGGGCCATGTTGGCAATTGCCAGGCGCATGGCCGTTTCGTCGCGGACGTACCCGATGGCGCTGAACAGACACGTGACCACGTCGAAGCGACGGCCCAGGTCGAAGGCGGTCATATCGCCGTGGTGGAAGGGGATCTGAGGCAGACGCTGGCGGGCGATCTCGAGCATGGCCCGATCGAGATCGAGGCCTTCGACCTGGTAGTCCGCCCGTAGAAAGGCCAGATGACCGCCCGTGCCGCAGGCCACGTCGAGCAGGGTCGAGCCGGAGCTGCGCTGGTGACGCTGGATCAGCAGATGCAGCAGACCGGCTTCGTGGGCGTAGTCCTTGAAGCTGTATTCGGCGTCGTAGATGGCGGCCGACTTGGCGTAGGTGGCCGGATCGCGGCTGTCAGTCTCCACGTGAGGCTTCTCGCGCACTGGCCCGGCTGCGCCGCGGTTTCCGCACCCAGCCGCGGCTCCAACCCTGTCGGCTCATCCACAGGTACATGCCCGCCGGCGTCAGCGCCATGATCGCCAGCGTGACCACCAGCGCCGGCGTGTCGGTCCAGACCTGCAGCGGCGAGACCGGGCCGAAGAAGTTCATGCCGAAGAAGCCGGTGATGAACGTCAGCGGCATGAACAGGGTGGTGATCAGCGTCAGCGTCTTCATGATGTCGTTCATGCGGTTGTTGATGACCGAGAGGTATGTGTCCAACGCTCCGCTGACCAGATCGCGCATGCCCTCGGTAATGTCGTGCATGCGTACCAGATGATCGTAGACGTCGCGGAAGAAGACCCGATCGTGGGCGTCGATGACGGCGAAGTCGCCGCGCGCCAGCTTGTTGAGCACTTCGCGCTGCGGGGTCAGGACGCGCCGCAGCTGAAGCAGCGCGCGCTTGAGCAGGAAGATCTGCTCCAGTGTGTCGGGCGTCGGTTTCTCGAAGACCTCGTCCTCGATGACTTCGATGACGTCATCCAGGTCTTCGATGACGGACATGTAGCTGGCAGCCAGCTCGTCGATCAGCTTGTAAGCGATATGGTCGACGTTCTCGCGCAGGTGACGTTCGTCGCGCTGACAGGCGATCCAGACCCGGTCGACGGCCTCGACCGGGTGATCGTGATGCGTGACCAGGTAGTTCGACCCCAGGAAGGCGTCCAGCTCGTGCGTTTCCACATGGGTGTCGGGCTGGCCGGCGAGGGTGATGGCGGGCAGCACCAGGTACAAATACTCGCCCCAGTCGTCCACGCGCGGGATATGCGACTCGCGCAGCGCGTCGTCTATGGCCAGCGGATGAAACTGGAAGACCTGGCGCAGGATGGGCTCGCACACCTCGGGCGGCTCGCCCTGGAAATCGACCCACAGCAGGCCGTGCGGGTCGGCCAGCGACTGAGGCAGCTGCTCGACGGTCAGGTCGAAGCGCGGCGGGCCGGTCGTCGGGCGGAACAGAACTCGAATCACGCGGTCACCTCGACGCACGATTGCGGGGGCTGCATTGCGTCAGCCGCGCGGGCTGTTGGCCCGCATTATATACCTCGCCGGTTGACACCCCTTGGCCGGCGGGGTATGCTCCTCGGCGTGAGCCAGATCTCGCTCTGGGCGGAAGAAGCGCGCCTTTGGGCGGTCGCGGACCTGACGCGCTACCTGCGCGAGCTCCTGGAGAGTGACTACCGCCTGCAGGACGTTTGGGTGGCCGGCGAAGTCTCCAACCTCTCGCGCCCGGCCTCGGGCCACCTGTACTTCACCCTCAAGGACAGTGAAGCCTCGCTGCGCTGCGTGATGTGGCGGTCGGACGCGGCCCGGCAGATTCAGCTGCCGAGCGAAGGGGAGGCGGTCGAGGCGCACGGGCGCATCAGCGTCTATGAGGCGGGCGGGCAGTATCAGCTGTACGCCGACAGCCTGCGCCCGGCTGGAGAGGGGGCGCTGTTCCAGGAGTTCGTGCGCCGCAAGAAGCGCCTGGAGGCGGAGGGGCTCTTCGACCCGCGCCGCAAACGGCCCCTGCCGGAATGGCCCGAGCACATCGGCCTGGTGACCTCGCCCAGCGGCGCCGCGCTGCGCGATGTGCTGAACGTTCTACGCCGCCGCTATCCGCTTGCCGAGGTGATCCTGGCGCCCACGCCGGTACAGGGCGCCGAGGCGCCGGAGGGCATCGTCCGGGCGCTGCAGGATCTCAACCGACATGCCCGCCCGGACGTGATCCTGCTGGTGCGCGGCGGCGGCTCGCTTGAAGACCTATGGGCTTTCAATGACGAGGCGGTCGCCCGGGCGATCGTCGCTTCGACTGCGCCGGTGGTCACCGGGGTCGGCCACGAGACCGACTTCACCATTGCCGACTTCGCCGCCGACCTGCGCGCGCCGACGCCTTCTGCCGCCGCCGAGTTGGCCACGCCGGACCGAGCCGAGTTGGCCGGCCAGATCCGCTCGGCCGGCCGGATGTTGGCCGCATCGCTGCACAGGCAGATCGAGCGCTGTCGCTGGGACCTGGGTGATCTGCGCGCCGGCTTGCGCGTGCTTTCGCCCTCCGCTCGCCTGGCCGGAGGGCGACAGCGGATTGATGAGCTGGGGCGCCGGTCTGCGGCGGCGGTGCGCAACGCGCAGGCGCTGCGGCGCGCCCGCCTGGCCGGGCTGGGCCAGGCGCTGCGTGCAGTCGATCCTCTGGCGGTATTGGGCCGCGGCTTCGCCGTCGTCCGCAGCGCCGCCGATCAGCGCCTGATCCGGTCGATCCACGCCGTCAAAGCCGGAGATGTGCTCGAGGTGCGGGTGAGCGACGGCAGCTTCTCGGCTGAAGCGCTGGCGGACCGACAGAAGACGGTGCGCGGACCCCGCCACTGAGCACGGGCCCCGGGCGGAAGGCGGCCCGGGTGAACGACGGGCGCGGCATCGGGGAAGGAGCGGCTATGGCCAAAGCGAAGGCTCAGAAGGATCTCCACGACTTGACGTATGAGAAAGCCCTGCGCGAGCTGCAAGAGGTCGTTCAGAAGCTGGAGGGCGGCCAGCTGGCGCTGGAGGAGGCCATGGCCTTGTTCGAGCGCGGCCAGGCCCTGGTCGGCCATTGCAGCCAGCTGCTCGATCAAGCTGAACTGCGGCTGAAGACTCTGGCACCGGGCTCAGATGTCGCGCCGCAGGAGGCCGATTTGGAGAACGGCCCCGAGGATGGTCAGGCATGAGCCTGCTGGGAGTCTTCCACAACCAGACCCTGATCGCCAGCCTGACCGCCTGGGGACTGGCCCAGATCCTCAAGCTCCCGATCGAGTTTGCACAGACTCACAAGTGGAACTGGGCGCTGCTGCTGCGCGCCGGCGGGATGCCCTCGTCGCATTCGGCGCTGGTGACGGCCGTGGCACACTCGGCCGGGGTGACGCTCGGCTTCGATTCCCCCGTCTTCGCATTGTCGGTGGCGCTGGCCATGGTGGTGATCTATGATGCCACCGGCATCCGCCGACAGGCCGGCAGGCATGCCGAGATCATCAACGCCATGGTCCAGGACCTGGTCGAGGGCCATCCCCTGCGCCAGGAAGCGCTGCGAGAGGTGCTCGGACACTCGCCCATGGAAGCCATCGTCGGCGTGGCCCTCGGATTGGTCGTTTCGCTGATCACGGCGATGATCTGGCCCGCATGAGGAATGCCATGGCCGCATCTTCGACGCCGCAGGAACGCGAAATCGTCACCGCCGGAGCATTGCTCGAATCGGACGGCCGGCTGGCTCAGGTCGGCTGGGCGCGTCAGCCCCTCCTGGACTGCAACCTGGAGAAGGCCGGCTTCTACCGCTGGCGCGCGCTCCAGCGCCTGAGGATCAAGCGTTGGGACTACTACGGGCTGATCACGCCGGAGCAGTTCTTCTCCTTCACGCTGGCCGATCTGGGATACGCCGGGCAAGTGTTTGCCTATGTCGTCGGATTGCAGGACGGCGACTATCGAGAAGACACGCTGACGATCCCGTTCGGCCGCGGAATTACCCTGCCGCGCAACAGCACCGAGGGGGTCAGCGCGTATGAAGCCGGCGGGGTGAGGCTGCGCTTCGAGGTTCGCCCGCAGGCCCGCCACTTGCTGGTCGACTGGCCGGCGTTCGCCCACGGCCGCGGCCTGTCGGCCGAGGTGAGCCTGTCGCTGCCGCCGGAACATGAGTCGCTGGTCATCGTCATCCCCATTGGGGACCGTCGCTTCTATTACAACCGCAAGGTGAACTGCATGCCGGCCAGCGGCCGGATGACGTATGCGGGCAGGCAGTTCGACCTGCGCCCTCAGGCGGCGTTGGGAAACCTCGATTGGGGGCGGGGCGTCTGGGAATACCGATCACACTGGATCTGGGCCAGCGCCTCAGGTTTCCTCCCGGAGGGGCGGACGGTCGGGCTGAACCTGGGCGGCGGCTTCGGGGACACGTCCGCCGCCAGCGAGAATGCGTTGATCCTGGCCGGGAGGATCCACAAGCTGGGGAAGGTCGAGTTCAACTTCACATCGGCTGACTACATGCGCCCGTGGCATATGGTCGCTGCGGATGGACGGTGCGACCTCGAGTTCGTGCCCTTCAAGGAACGGGTGGCGAAGACCAATCTGGGGTTGATCGCCAGCGAGGTGCATCAGATGTTCGGGCATTACCGTGGGATAGTCCAACCGCAGGCCGGCCCGCCCATCCAGTTGGACGGTTTGACCGGGTTCGCCGAGGAGCATTTCGCCCGCTGGTGAGGGCATAGGCTCAGGCGGGCTGGCCGCAGTCTGGATCGCGGCCGGGAACGCCGGGGAGGAGTTGGCCACAACATCGAACCGCGGATGAGCCCTGCGTGCGCCCTGACAGGGGCGGGGCGTCGCAAAGACAGACAGCGAACGAGGCCACCGACTGCGCCTCCACCGATGGGAGGGTCACCATGGCACCCGCAACGCAGAAGAACAAGCGCACCTGGCTGTGGATTGCACTGGCGTGCGCCGCTCTCTTGATGGCGCTATGCGTCTGTCTGGTCGTGGTATTGGGAGTGGTGGGTTATCAACGTGGGTGGTTTGACAACGTCTCCCGTCCAGGGGGAATGACGGTCGTCGTTGGCGCCGGCGGCAGCACGGTCGACGGGCCGGCGGGAAGCCGGCTGGCCATCCCGGCCGGGGCCCTAACCGGCGAGACGACGTTCAGCCTGCGAGAGGCGCCGGAGCCGCCGGACATCGCCGCCGAGTACCTGGCCTCGCCGGCGGGGCCGGCGATCGAGATCGAGACGTCCGAAGGTCTGCTTCTCGCGGACCCGGCCGAACTGACCCTGCCCGTCAACCGTTTCGAAGGGGACGACCCCCGCCTGTACTCAGTCTACCGTTGGGATGGCAGCGCCTGGTACGACGTCGGCGGGATCCTGGAGGGGGCCGCCATCCGAGTCAACCTCGACCGGTTCTCGCTATTCCAATCATTCTACGGCTACAGCGGCCGGGCCACCATCGGTTTCGCCAACAGTGGACCGTACAACGCCATGGTCGAGGTCTGGTCGTGGATCCCGTTGGATTCGCGGACGCCTGCCCCGCCCCCTACCGCCTCGACGGTCTCCTTCGCGCCTGGCGGAGGCGGCCTGTGGCCGAACTCGAGCCGTTTCCTGAGCCTGCCCTACGGAGCATACGAATTCTGCGTTCAGTATGAGTCGGCGCCGGGCGAATACTGGCACTACATCCTGGGCGCCGATACGCCCGTCGGCCTCGGGCCGGGAGACCCGGATGATCCTGACCTGGCCGCCGATATTGGCATCAGCACCGAGGGCGGACCGGGCACCGAGCGCGGGCCGTGTCCCTCGAGCCGGCCGGTCACATCCGCAGGGTCTGCGGGCGGGCCAATCAGCGGCGCACCCGGCGCCGGAGCCGTCACGGTCCGCTTGAGTTGGTCGACGATCGACGATCTGGATCTGCACGTGATCGAGCCCTCGGGAGAAGAGATCTTCTTCGGTTCGCGGATATCCTCCAGCGGGGGTCAACTGGACGTCGACTCGAATGCCGTGTGCAGCACGCCGACGACCAGCCCGGTCGAGAACGTCTTCTGGCCCGTGAGCGGAGCCCCGCGCGGCAACTACAGCGTGCGTGTCCACGTGTGGTCCGACTGCGACAACATCCCGCCGGTCGAATTCAGACTGCGGGTCATGTCGGACGGGAGCGTTGTCTACGACAGCTCGGGTGTCCTCGAGGGAGACGGAGACGAGTTCATCTACACGTTCTCGCGCTGATCGCTGAACTACAGTCAGAATGTAAGCGCTGGACCTCAGCCGAGGTCCAGCGCCGCGTGTCACCCAGGAGCTTGGCTGAGCCGGAGTCAGGCGCGCCTGCGGCGGAGGACCAGCTCGGGAAGCTGCCTGGCCAAAGGTGATCCGAAGATCACCGCCGCCGCCCAGTAAACTGCCAGACCAAGAACCACACCGCCGCCGCCCGCCAACCAGGCCGGCCAGCCGCGAGCGACGGTCAGCCAGCCCCACAGCCCCGCGGCAAGGACGCCGGCCGCGGCGACCGTGGCGACGACCGGCCGATCGAGGGGCAAGATCGCCCGGCCGGGCAGACGCCGCTGCAGGACGCGCAGCAGGATGAGGAACTCCATCGCCGTAGCCAGCGAGTTGGCCAGGGCCAAGCCCCCATGCGGCGCCCAGCCCACCCGGGGAAAGAGCGCCGTCAGCCCGAGGCTCAGGGCGACATTCAGGGTCATGGCGCTCGCGCCGACCAGGACCGGCGTGCGTGTGTCCTGCATGGCGTAGTAAGCCCGAACGAGAACCTCGAGCAACGAGTGGCCCACCAATCCGGCGGCGTACCAGAGCAGCGCCCAGGCAACCATTTCGGTTGACTCGGCGCCGAAAGCGCCGCGCTCGAGTAGCAGCTGAACGATCGGCCGGCGCAGCAGGATCAGCCCGATACTGGCCGGCAGTGAGAGGAACAGGACGGCCCGCAGGGCGCTGCTGAGCGTGGCCCGCAGTGCCTGCGGATCCGAACGGGCTGCCTGTTCGGAAAAGGTCGGCAGCGCCGCGATGGCGGTGGCCTGAGCGATCACCGCCTGCGGCATGATCATGAGCGTGAAGCCAAAGGTGATCGCCGCCAGACTGCCCTCGGCCATCCCGGAAGCCAGGATCGTATTGACCAGGAAGTTCAGCTGGACGACGGCCACGCCGAGCAGTCGGGGCGCCATCAACTTGCCCACCAGGCGCACGTCGGGATCGCCCAAGTTCAAGCCGGGCTTGTAGACGGCGCCGCGGCCGCGCAGGGCCGGAAGTTGGATCAACAGGTGCAGGCATGCGCCGAGCACGACGCCCCAGGCCAGACCGTGTATCCCCCAGCGCGGCACGAAGAGGACGACCCCGATGATCCACCCAGCGCGGTAGCAGGCCGGCGCCAAGGCCGGCAGGGCGAAGTGCTGGTGGGCGTTAAGGATACCCATCAGCAGACCGCTCAGGCCGAACACGATCGACGAAAGCAGCATGATCCGCAGCAGCGAGACCGTCAGGCTGATTTGAGCCGGATCGTCAAAGCCGGGGGCGAGGACATGGCGCACCAGCCAGGGCCCGGCCAACGCCGCTGCGGCACTGACGGTCGTTAGTCCCAGGAAGACCAGGTTGGTGACCGAGGCAGCCAGGCGCCAGCCCCCGGGCCGGTCGCCGCGCGTCAGGAATCCGGTGAAGGTCGGGACAAAGGCCGAAGCCAGGGCGCCGCCCGCCATGAGATTAAAGAGGATCTCGGTCAATCGATTGGCGGCGTAGAAAGCGTCCAGGTCGCGGCTTGTTCCGAAGGCGCGCGATACCAGCATGGTGCTGGCCAACCCGGCCAGGCTCGAGAGGGCCATGCCGGCCATGACCACACCGGCTCCGCGAGCGATCTGACGGTTGGCGACGGCGAGGCGGTCGCTCATACGGGCGAGGATTATACAGGCGGGCCAGCGGCGGGGCGGCCGCTCACGTATAATCAGGCGCGGACGAGGCGGGACGGAAGATGGTGGAAGCGCTGGAGATACGCGTGGGGCAGGCCCTGCGTCGGCGGAAGTGGACTCTGTCGCTGGCCGAGTCGTGCACCGGCGGCCTGGTCAGCCATCGCCTCACCAACGTCCCCGGATCGTCCGAGTACTACCGCGGTGGTATCGTTTCTTACGCCAACGAGGCCAAGGTCGGACTGCTCATGGTGCGGCCGGAGACCCTGGCGGCCCATGGTGCAGTGAGTCGTGAGACGGCGCTGGAGATGGCCGTCGGCGCGCGCCGGGCGCTGAGTGCCGACGTCGGCCTATCGGTAACCGGTATCGCCGGCCCGGGCGGGGCGACGCCCGACAAGCCGGTCGGGCTGACCTGGATTGCGGTCAGCACGCCTGAGGGGCAGGCGGCTGTCCGGCAAGTCTGGCCGGGGGATCGGGAGGCCGTCAAGGCCCAGTCCGCTGAGGCGGCGCTGGCGCTGCTGCTGCGGGCAGTGGAGGAGGGTGTGTGACCGACCCGGTCGTGGTCGAGGTGCGTTTCGACGCCGATGGCTCGGTCGCGCCGCTGGCGTTCGTCTTACGCGGCCGACGGCATCGGGTGGCCTCGCTGCGGCGCCGGGGAGAGGTCGAGGGGCAGCAGCGCTTCCTGGTGATGACGCCGGAGGAGAAGGTCTTCGAGTTGACCTACGCGCCCGAGCAGGGCACCTGGCAGGTGCGTGAGCGAACGGCGCGCGGCAGGAGCAAAGGCCGCCGGGCCTGAGGTCAGGAGCGGGTCCTTCGCAGGGAAACGGCGCTCGCCGGTCCATGGACCGGCGAGTGTGATTCCGGGGAGCGCTCAGGATCGGGTGACGACCAGTTCGGCGAACTGCCGGGCGCTGGCCGGACTGTGTCCGGCGAAGTGGTTGTTGAAATAGCCGTACACGTCGATGCCGTCGTCGAGGAACTTGCGCACACGCTCGGCCCAGGTGGCCAACTCGGCGGAGCGGTCGATCTGAATCTTGTCAAAGCGCTCGATGTCGCTCCGGCGGCCCAGCCAGCGGATGACCGTGAAGTCGCTGGTGATCCAATCCATGCGCGGCATGTAGTAGAGGTCCTGCAAGACCAGTGCGGCCTGGTGGGTGGAGAGCATTTCGCCCAGGGCCGGGGTCAGCCACTTGCGGTTGCGCACCTCGACCGCGTAGCGCGGGCCGGGCGGCAAGCCGGCCAGGAATCCGTCCAACCGGTCGAGCGAGTCGGGTCCGAAGTCATAGGCGAACTGCAGGGTCAGAACGGCCAGCTTGTCTTCGAGCGCCTGCATCGTGGAGACGAAGGCCTGGGCCTCGGCCTCCGCCCCCTCCAGCTTGCGATCGTGCGTGATCGATTTGGGGAACTTGGCCGAGAAGCGGAAGCCCGCTGGTGTCCGCTCCCGCCAGCCGCGCACGACCGATGCCCGCGGGGCGCCGTAGAAGGTCGAGTCGATTTCGACCGTGGCGAAGTGCCCGGCGTAGGACTCCAGGTAGGCGTTCTTGGGCGTGCCCTGTGGGTAGAACGGCCCCACCCAATCGTCGAAGGCGAAGCCCTGCGTGCCGAGCAGGAGTTGACCGGTCCGCGGTCCGGACAAGGGGAAACCCTCGAAGTCTCCCGGGAGGCCGACTGTCAGGACGGCAGGCGGGAGTTGATGCCTTCCAGGATCGACACCACGCGGGCCAGGACGACATCGGCCACGGCCGCCTTGCTCATCAGCGGGAGTTCCTGGAGGCTGCCGTCGGCGTCCAGCAGGGTGACGCGGTTCGTATCGGCGGCGAAGCCCGAGTCGAGCGCAGTGATGTCGTTGGCGACGATGAGCGACAGCCCCTTGGCGTGCAGCTTGGCCCGGGCGCCTTCGAGCAGGTCCTGGCTCTCCGCCGCGAACCCGACCACCACGTCCGGCCGGCCGCTGCGCTTGCGCTGCTTGCTCACCAGACTGAGGATGTCGTCTGTGGGTTCGAGACTCAGGCTCCGCGGTGCGCCGGTCTTCTTGATCTTGTGTTCGGAGGTCTGGGCCGGGCGGAAATCGGCCACGGCTGCGGCCATCAGCAGGACGTCGGCCTGCGGCGCAGTCTCCAGGACGCGCCGCGACATCTCCTCGGCCGTCTGCACGTCGATGCGCGTCGCGCCGATCGGCGTGGGCAGATGCGTCGGACCGCTGATCAGGGTCACTTGCGCGCCGCGGTCGATGGCGGCCTGGGCCAGAGCGAAACCTTGCTTGCCCGTCGAGCGGTTGACGATCACCCGTACGGGGTCGATCGGCTCCTGAGTGCCGCCGGCGGTGACGACGACGCTGCGGCCGGCCAGGGGTCCGTCGCGCCCGAAGGCGAGACGGACGTAGCCGGCCAGTTCGGCTGGCTCGAGCATACGTCCTAAGCCGATCATGCCGGAGGCCATGCGGCCCTCGGCCGGGCCGGCGATGATCACGCCGCGCTCACGCAGCACAGCCAGGTTGGCCTGAGTGGCCGGATGCTCGAACATCCCGGCGTCCATGGCCGGTGCGACCAGCAGCGGGCAGGGCGCCGCCAGGGCGACGATCGTCAGCAGGTTGTCGGCCTGGCCGTGAGCCAGTTTGGCGATGGTGTTGGCCGTGGCCGGGGCGACGACCAACAGGTGTGCCGACTGGGTCAGTCCGACGTGCAGGACGTGGCCTTCCGTCCCCCACAGGTCGGCGTCGACGTAGGCGCGCCGTCCGGTCAACGACTGAAAGGTGAGCGGGCTGACGAAGTGTTGTGCCGCATCGCTCAGGATCACGTCCACCTGGGCGCCGGACTGGGTCAGCCAGGAGGCCAGCTCGGCCGCCTTGTAGGCGGCGATCGAGCCGGTCACGCCCAGGAGCACGCGGCGGTCCTTCAGGATGGGGATGGAGGTCGGAGGAGTCATGCGCCCGGTTCTCCGCGGTATCCTCCTATTCTATCCGGGTTTCTCTGCCTCCGAGCAGCCGCCTGCCGACCGAGCGGGTGTCCCTTGTCATCGGGCTGGCTGTGGCGTGATCGCAGGCGATATAGCCTGAGCGTGGCCGCGCTCAGGCACGATGGTCGGCAGTGGCGAGCCCAGCGCCGAGGCTGCGCCGATTGCCGCTAGCGCACGAACAGGCGCTGGGGACCGGCTGGCAAGACCAGCGTGAGGGTGTCGCCTTCTTGCGTGAATGCAATCCGGGAGAGGCCGGGCCCTCGAATCGTGGCAGCGACTGTCGGGAAGTAAAGCCGGATCACTGTCGGCACGGCCGCTTCCGAGGTGATGGTCCCCTGTCTCAAGTCGACCTCTACAGAGAGCGACTCCTGGGCCTCAATCAGGGGGCGGAGCCCGTCGGATAGGCCGGTGCCGGAGAACAGGCAGTAGCCTGCCAGCTCTCCCCCTTCGCGAACGGCGCAGCCTGCAAAGCCGGAGAGAACATAGCCGCCGACGGAAGCGACCCCGGCCTGAGGAGGGCCAAGCAGCCAGTCCCATGTTTCGTCTTGTTGCGACAGGCGTGCCAGGGTGGCGCTCGACGAGTCCCAGCGCTCGAGAAGCGGCGGGGGAGTCCCGCTCTCGTGGGAAACGAGAAGCGTCACAAGCCGGCTGGCGGGGGCGGGCTCGGCGACGGCCATCTCGACCCCCACGGCTCTGGTGATCCAATCCTCGAAATCGTACGACCGACGGATGGTGGAGTATTCAGCCGGGGCACCCGGCAGCATCTGGATCGAGAGCCGGCGGTGGTCCCGGGAGCGGGCGAACTCCCACGAGCCGGCCTCGGTACTCAAGACCGAGCCGCGCACATACCAGCGCAGATTCAGGGACGGGAGAGGGTCGCTGCCCACCTGTCCGGCATCGTCCACGACGAGCCAGGCGTGCCAGGGCTCCACCCACAACACCGTGCGCGTGTGCTGCAGGTTGGGGTAGCTGTCGGAGGTCACCGAGGCGACAGCGGCGTCCTCCAGGTCCGCGAAGGCCAGGACCTGGCCGCCGGTGAATACCTGGCTTTCCGATCCCAGGCCGAGCGTCGAGTGTTGCGGAGTCTGGCGGCTCGCCTCGAAATGGTGATAGCCGTTGCCCACAAGCCACGGACCGTGGTCGTACAGGTAAAGGGCGCCGAAACTCTGGTCCTGGTGGACCAACGAGTCGGTGAATTGCAGGAGAAGGTACTGGGCGTCGCGGCTCCAGTCCTGGCGCAGGATGGCCGCGCCGGTCGAGGGCAGCAGGACGGAAGTGTAATCCGGCGCCTGGGCTTGCAGCGGTGAGGTGCTATCCGCCCAGGCGACGTCGTGAAACAGGGTGTAGTCGAGCGGGGACTCGTTTTCGTAGCCGTGCCGGGCTCCCCAACGGTACTCGCTTGCCGCAAAGACGAGCGTTGGATCGCCAGTACGCTGACCGCACAGAGCGAGCAGGCCGGGGTCCACGAAGTCGAAGCCGCTGTCGTTGTATGCAGGGGTGGAGCCTTCTGGCGTAAGCACCTCGACGAAGTGCCGGCAGAGCAGCCCGAGGCTCCTGCCTTGCCAATCTGCCCGGTAAAGGTCTTCCCCGCCGTTCCTGAAGACTGTCTCCGCGTAGGTAAGGATTTCATCGAGAAGTCGGAACCCGTACCAATCGGTGTGTTCCCCCCAGCCCCCATCGAGCTCCCACCAGGCCGCGATCCGCTCAGCCACCGCCTCCCGGGCCTGGGCGTAGGTGGTTTGCGCCACGGGGTCGTCGGGGAAGGCGGCGGCGAGGGTCGCCGCGCCCAGGGCTGCGCCCATCGGGACGTTGCGGTTCCTCCAGTCGTCGATCGAGAACAGGCCTTCAAGCTGGGCGCGTTCGAGCAGGAGTTCAGCCTGGTGAATGAAGAACGCATCGTAGGTTTCTCGGTCACGATCGTCAAGCATGGCCGAGTCGCGAATGGCCATGTAGCCGAAGAGCAGGGACTGGTAGACGGCCGCGCCGTAGCGGGGATGCGAGAGCAGTCCGGGGGCAGCCTCGGCCGTATACACCGATAGGCGCGATCGATACGGGGTGTTCGCGACCACAAGTTGCAGCAGATGGAGCAGGCCCTCGGCATAGTCCGGATTGCCCGTCACCAGGTAGGCGAGCCCCATATCCCGGGCGATGTAGTTGCTGGGACCCCACCAGAGGATCCCGGCGGTGGACGAAGGGTCGAAGCGCTGGGGGAAGTCGAGCAGGTACTGATCCACCGACCACTGCAGGTCCCTCCAGGCGCGGGTGACCTGCGGATCGCCGGTCGAGGTCTCTCGTCGGATGCGCTGGACATCTTCACAGCTGAGGAACAGGAACACGCCCTCGGGATCGGCCTCGGTGCACGGCCCGCTGGTGAGGAACACGGCGGTCGCGGTCGGGAGGAAGTCGACCTCCCCCCGAAAAAGCTGCGGGTCTCCCCAGACCGTATGGTCGCATCCGTTGTGGCCGACCTCCTCTGTGATCAGGGTCAGCTCCTGCACCCCACGCACGTCCACTTCGAGGGACAGCGGTTCACTGACGTTGTACTGGATCGGGCTGCGGTAGATCTCCCGGCCGTCCGCCAGGATGCTGAAGGCGGCGCCGTCGGTGCAGTCGTCCCCGAGTTCGACCGGATAGGCCATGACCACATAGGATCGGAGCGCCGTGTACTGGCCGTCGAGGCGGTAGGTCAGCTGGGAGGGCGCGTGGGCGAACAGCCCACGGCTCCAGATCCGGCCGTGGGCCCGAATCACGAGATCCTGCAGAGCGGCCCCGGTTGAGAACGGATACACACCGAGCCCCAACCGCCCGAAGCCGATCCGGGAGGAGGCTGGGCGCAGGTCCTCCAGGTACGGGTCTTGAGGGAGAGGCGTGGCGGTGGCCGTGGGGATCGCCGTCGGCGTTGAGGTCGGCGCAGACGTGGTCGTGGGTTGTGGCTGGAGTGTAGGGGTCACGGTCGACGGCGCCGGCCCACAGGCCTGACTCACCAAGCAGAGGAGCGCCAGCGCGAGCAGCGGGCGTGCCCGCGGTATGGGGGCGGAGGGTCTGAGAGGATGGAATGGCGTCACCGGGGGCACTCCTTGAGATCAAGGATCGGCGACATGCGTGTGCCGGGGCGCCGGGTCGCGCAGGCGCGGCCGGCAGGCCTGCCTATAGGAACGCGCCACCGACGACAGGAGTCGATCGAACTACCCGATGCTTGATTCTAGCCGTACGAAGTCGACACGGAAGGCACACGTTGGTACCAGGAGGCGTGCGCCGCTGGCCGTGCTGCCGCGGTCCGCAGCGGCAAGGACTTGGGCAGCGACCGGCGGCTGTCCGCCGCTGACGGCCGGAAGGCGTGCTCAGGAGCCGCGTCGCGCCGGCCCCGCCGACAGAGGCTCCCTGCGGACCGCCTCGACAAGCTCGGCCGCCAGATCGTAGCGCGAGAAGGGCGGCATCAGGTAGATGCCCTGCACCGACGGCCGCAGCGCGGCGACGATCTCACGGGCGAGGCGCAGTCCTTCGGCCGGGCCGGCCTCGCCGGCCGCGGCGATACGCCGCCGGTGCGATTCGGGAATGCGGACGCCCGGGACCTCGTTGTGCAGGTAGTCGGCGTGGCGTTCGTTGATGAGAGGCAGCAGGCCGGCCAGCACCGGCAACTCCAAGGGGCCGTACTCGGACTCGTAGCGGTCGAGAAAGGCCTGCGCCGCGGGGGGATCGAAGACCGGTTGGGTCAGGGCGAAGTCGGCCCCGGCTTGCACCTTGCGCCGTAAGGCGCGCAGCTCGCGCTGCGGGTCAGGCGGCGTCAAATTCAGCGCGCAGCCGACGGTGAAAGAGGTCGGGCCGCCCAGGTCCGCGCCGGCATGATCGACGCCGCTGTTGAAGCCGCTCTTGATCAGCCGGATCAGACCCGAAGGGACGACGTCGAAATCGTCCATCGCCTCGGGGTAGTCGCCGATGGCGGTCGGGTCGCCCAGGACGACGAAGACATTGCGAACGCCCAGGGCGTGCGCCGCCAGAAGGTCGCCCTGGATGCGCAGCAGGCTGCGCCCGCGGGTGGGGAAGTGCAGCACGGTCTCGACGCCGAGTTCGTGCTGGAGCTGGTGGCAGACCGCCCAGGGGCTCATGCGCATGCGTGCCATCGGGCTGTCGGCGACGTTGATCGTGTCGGCGCCCGCCTCGGCCAGCAGGCTGGCGCCGGCCATCAGGCGGTGCGTCGACAGTCCGCGCGGCGGATCCATCTCCACGGCGACAACGAAGTCGCGGCGTTGCAGTCGGTCCGAGAGCCGCGTCGGCCGATCGGGCAGCGCGGCCGCGTCCTGTGCAGTGGGAGAATCCAGGACGACCACCGCTGAGGGGGTGGCCGGTGCGGGCGCGTCCAGGGCACGCCGCACCGCGGCAATGTGCTCCGGTGTGGTGCCGCAGCAGCCGCCGATGACGCGCGCGCCGGCGGCACGGTAGGCGCGGGCGTGCTCGGCCAGGTAAGCCGGCGTGGCCGGGTAGGCGATTCGCCCACTGACCTGTTCGGGCCAGCCCGCATTCGGCATCACGGAAAGTATTGCCGCTGGGGCGGCGTTGCGCATGCGATCGACGATGCGCAGGAGTTGGGCCGGGCCGCCGGAGCAGTTGGCGCCGATGGCATCGACGCCCAGTGCCTGGAGCGTGGCCGCGGCCTCGCCAGGCGCATCACCCAACAACGTCCGGTCGTCGCGCGTGAAGGTCAGGCTGACCAGGACGGGGAGATCGGTCGCGTTTCTGGCGGCGCGAACGGCCTGTTCCGCCTCGCGCACGTCGCTCATGGTCTCGATCAGGATGGCTTGCGCGCCGGCCGCGGCCAGAGCGGCGATCTGCTCGTGGAACGCGGCGAAAGCCTGATCCGGCGTCACCCGGCCGTACGGCGCCAGCCTGACCCCCAGGGGGCCGACGCTGCCGGCGATGAAAGCTGGGGCGGCGCCGCGCTCGACGGCCAGCCGGGCCAATTCGACGCCGCGGCGGTTGAGGGCGGCCACCTGGTCGCCCAGGCCGTGGCTGGAGAGCTTGTAGCGGTTGGCGCCGAAGGTATTGGTCTCGATCAGTTCGGCGCCTGCGGCCAGGTAGGCAGCGTGGATCTCGGTGACCAGCGACGGTCGCGTCTGGTTGAGTGCATCCAGGCAGGAGGCCAGGTCGACGCCGCGCGCGTGCAGCATCGTCCCCATGGCGCCGTCGGCCACGATGGGCGCTCCGCTCTCGAGCCGCGCCCGGAAAGGGACGTCACTTATCAAGCGGTCGGTCTCCGTGGGGCAGCGGGGTCGACGAAGTTCAAGGACCCGATCTCAAGCGCTCGCCGGCGCGGAGGCGGGTTGATCCACCAGCGTATCGGCTTTCGCTGCGAAGATGAAATCGCTCTGGCTCAGTCCGCCGATCTTGTGCGTCCAGATCACCAGGCGCACCTTGCCCCAGGCCAGGTGGATATCGGGGTGGTGGCCGACGGTCTCGGCCAGATCGCCGATGCGGTTGGTGAAACTCAGCGCCTGGCGGAAGTCCGGGAAGCGATACTCCTTCTCCAGGTGGTGTTCGTCGATCACCTGCCAGCCGCCGCCCAGCTTCTCAAGCAGGGGGCGGATCTGGTCGCCTTTCATGGGCGGGATGCCGCCTTTGCAGGGAACACATTCGAGTTGTGCGAGTTCACTGGCCATTCTGTTCTTTTGCCTCCTTGCCTCGCGGGCCCGCAACCGGTCGACTGCGGTGGTGGAGATCCCCGGCCGCGGCGCGGCTCGGGAGGACACTGGCGCCGGATCGCGTGCCGGGGCCGACGCCTGATCCCCGATCGCTGCCCGGCTCGACGCTCGGCCAAAGCATCTCCCCTCCGCCGCGTGCCCATCATATCGAACCAGACCAATTCAGTCAACTTACCACGGGGATTGGGACGGCGGATGCAGGCAGCACAGGCTGTCACCCAGGGGTGGCATGCTGTAATATAGGAGCGATGCGGTCAGGCAGGCCGGGCAGGGGACTCCGCCGGGGGGTGGCGGAGGAGCACGGCGCCACGCCGCGCTATCGTGCACCTACCGGGAGTCGGAGTTTGCTCTCACTCTTGCGGAGGGGCCCTGCCGGGGGGATGAGGCGCCGGCGGGTCACCCTGGCTGGCGCTGTCATTCTTGCCACCCTGGTCGGACTGCAATCGCCCCCAGCGGCACAAGCGCGCCCGCGCTTTGCCCCACTCCCTTCGGTCTCGATCAGCGCTCCCGCCCAGGTCTTCATCGGCCAGGCCTTCTCCTTCACGGTTACCTTCGACAACAGTGACGCGGATGAGGTCGGGTACGGACCGATCGTCGACCTGATCTTCCCCTTCAACGGCGCGGACGGCCAGGCGGGGACGCAGGCGCCGGACGGTATCGATTTCAGCGGCGCCGCGTACCTTGGGGTTCCACTCAACGCGATCACCCGAACCTTCCCCGACGACGACGGCGCCGGCCCGGGCACCACCGGCTGCGTTGACCACCCCTTCTACCTGGATAGCCTGGGCGATCCCCTGGCAGTCTGCGGAACCGCGGGAGACAAGCTGGTTGTCCTCGAGCTGCCCTTCGGTTCTCTCGCGCCCGACCAGCCGGCGATCGACATCAACGTCGATGCCCAACTCAGCGGGAGTGCCGATCTCGGTGTCGCGCTCACGTTGCGCGCCCGGGGCGGTTTTCGCTTTGGCGCCGACCCGCTCGACAACCCCTGCTGTGACCTGGTCATCGTCAACCCGGCCAGCAACGACGGCAGCGGCTGGCCGAGCGCGCCGGTGACCCCGACCCTACTCACACTCTCGAAAGCCTACTCCGGGCCCGAAGACGAGACGGCCACCGGTCCGAACTTCCGGCGGCAATACACCATCTCGGTCGAGATCGCGCCCGGGCAAGGACTCAGCGGGCTGACGATCATCGATGTCCTGCCCGACAACCTGCAGTTCGCGAGCGTCATCGACAGCAGTCACCCGATCGCCTCGTGCTCCACCCCGAGCACCACCACGCCCGGCGGGACGCTCAGCTGCACCTTCAGCGATATGGTCTCGGGGACCGCTTGGCTGACCTTCGAGTACTTTGTGCCGCTCACCGATTCCGGCGGAGCCAACGTCCTGCCCGCGGACAGCGGGGATGACCGCACCTCCCCGGACGAGGCCAGCGCCTCAGCCTCCTGGACGCCGGCGGACACCGGCGATCCAGTGGTCGACGGTGTCACCGCTGGCGAGATTGGGCCCGAGCACGTCCTCAACGACCGCTCGATCGCCATCCAGAAGTCGGTGGCCCTTGTCATCGATACCGGCGGCGCCGGGCCGACGCCCGGCGACACGCTCGAGTACAGCCTGGCCTTCCAGGTCTCGGATTTCTTTGCCTTCGATGACGCCGTCATCCGCGATACCTTCTCCGATGGCCAGCTGTGGGATGCGACCTTCGCTGCAAGGCTCAGCCTGACCGAGCACGCCGCGACCAGCAGCGGGCCGATCGGCCCCGCCAACATCAGCGTCGTTCGTGACAGCCCCGGGACCGGCAACACGCTGGTCACGTTCCGCCTCTCGGATGAGCTGACCTCGCGCTCGCTGGACGGGCTGATCCTGGGCGGCTGCATCCCTGACGGGGGAACCGGCGGGCCGGCGCCCGACTGCGATTCCTACAACGGCGGCCCCACGACCGGCGTCATCACCTTCCGCACGGTGATCCAGGATGCCTTCACCGATGTCTTCCCCTCCGGAGATCCCTCGGTCGACCAGGGCGACACCCTGACCGACGCGGTCACAGCTGCCGCTGATGTGCTGGCCAGCGATGACCTGGCCCCGACCGGCCTGTCCGAGGATGACGGCAGCTCGGCGGGCACGACGATCGCACGCGGCCTGGTCTCGAAGTCGATCTATGCGGTCAACGGCGTGGTGTGGGGCGCGGGGATCCCGCAGGTGGCGCCCAGGGACACGGTGACCTACCGCATCACCTTCGACATGCCGGCCAGCGACATCGAGGGGCTGCGATTCACGGACTACCTGCCCCTGCCGGTGTTCCGCGTCGGCGACCCCGATGCCGACGGCTCCTCCGGTCCGGCCTGGAGCTACAGCGGCGCCGCGCCGGGGACGATTCCGGCCTCCGGCGTCGTCAGCCGCGGCCCGGACGACACGTTCACGGGCCTGTTCGGCGTCACGCCGACCGTCAGCGGCGCGCCGGGCGAGAATAGCCTGACTCTCGATTACGGCAGCCACGACGATCCCTCCAACAGCCCCTCGACCATCGATCTGCTCTTCACCGTCAGCGTCACCGCCGAGCCGTTCGCCGACAGGCTCTTCCTGACCAACCAGGTGCGCCAGCATGAGGGCTCGACCAACGCCGGCGAGGATGATCGGGATGTGATCATCCAGATCCAGGTGCAGGAGCCCTACCTGGTGATGACCAAAGGCGTCATCGAAAGCAACAGCGCCTTCGAGGTCTTCGCCCCGGCGCCGTCCGGGCCGGTCGACTTCAGCGATCCCGGCTCGGCCGGCGTGCGCTGGGGCGGGACGATCAGCTCGAATTCGCTCGGGGCAGCTCCGATCAACAGCGACCTGAGCGGCGTGGACGGCGGGGACCTGGTATCGTTCGCCATCGTCATCGAGAACCTCGGCTCGAGTCCGCGCGGCGCGTTCGACATCATCGTGCGCGATACGCTCCCGGCCGGCTTCACCATACCGGCTGCAGGTGCCGGCCTGAACCTGACCGTCACGCGCGGCGACGGCACGCCGCTGGGGTATACCCCGCTCGGGCCGGGCGGGACGGGCGCCGACCTGTTCGCCGGCGGCGTGGCGCTGATCGACCCCAGCGACGACGAGGGCGCCTGCGGCGGCTTCAACCTGAGCAGCGGCGACAACATCGTCGTCCTGACCTATGACCTGCAAGTGTCGGGGACATCCGAGCCCCTCCAAGTTCTGACGAACACCTCCACGGTTCTTCAGTACGCCAGCCGCAACGGCGGGCCGAACTTCCTGGACGCCGGCGGCCCACTGACGGATGAGGCCGCCGTCACCCTGCGGGCGCCGACATTGGCCAAGGTGTTGACCGCCACCAATCAGGGATTCACGTCCGGCACAAATGTCGCCATTGGCGAAATCGCCACCTACACGCTGACCGTGACGGTCCCTGAGGGTGTCTCGACCGGGGTGACGCTGACCGACACGCTGGATCAGGGCCTGGCCTTCGTGGCGCTGGACTCGCTGACCTCCTCCTCGCCCGCCTTGAGTTGGAGCGGTGCGGCGGCGGCAGCCTTCAGCGCCTTCCCGCTCGGCTCGGCGCTGCCCGTCGATCAGGCGCGCCTGATGACGATCGAGTTCGGGACGGTGATGAACAGCGATGCGGTCGACGCCACCGCCGAGACGATCACGCTGGTCTACCGGGTGGTCGTCCTCGACAGCACCGGGAACAACGCCTCGCCGGTGACGCTGCTGAACAACACGGCCGTCTGGGCCTGGAGCCGCGGATCGGTGACCACTTCCGCACCGGAGGTGCGTGTCGTCGAGCCGTGGATGCTGGTGACCAAGACGCCCGCGCCGGCAGCCGGCGACGCCGGCGATACGATCACATTCACGGTCGTCGTCCGTCACCGCACCTCCGGTGTACCGTTCATCTCCAACGCGACGGCTTTCGACGTAGTCTGGAGCGATCAGATCCCGGCTGGGATGACCTACGTGCCCGGGTCCCTGGTGCACGTCGCTGGCCTGGCGCCCGACTCGATCAGCGACGCGGGAGCGCCGGTGTTGACCGCAAGCTGGGCCGTCTTCCCACGCCTGCCCGTCACCACCAGTACCCTGCGCTTCCAGGCCACGCTCGATGCCAGCGTCAGTCCGGGGCAGGTGATCGACAACTACGCCTACATCAACTGGACCGGGTTGCCCGGCGATGTCTCGGCGCCGCAGACGCCCAACAACAGCCTGTCGACCGAACGCTTCGGCCCGGTGCAGCCTTACCCGCCGCCGCTGCCGCCGGCGCCACCGGCGCCCGACGACTACTGGGTCAATGCGCGCGGGCGCGTGACGGTGACCTCCACGCCGCAGAAGACGGTCTCGACCTCGTCTGAAGCTCACACCAGCGGCACGTCGGTCGCCATCGGCGAAATCGTCCGCTATCGGCTGCAGTTCTTGCTGGCCGAGGGGACGGCGATCGATTTCATGCTGCATGACTCCCTGCCGCCCGGCCTGCGCTTTCTGAACGACGACACGGCCCGCGCGGCGCTCGTCGCCAACGGGGCAGGGATCACCTCCTCGACTCTCCCGGCGACCGATCCGTCCGGCAACCCGCTTCAAGTCACCGGGAACGAAGGCACGATCGCGGGCATCGTCCCCGCGTACGTCCTGCCCGATCTGGCCGTCTCGGCCTCAGCCACGGCCGAGAACGACACCTACATCAGCGGGACCGACGTCTACTTCAAGTTCGGGACTTTGACCAACGGCGACCGCGACGCGGATATCGAGTACGTGGTCGTCGAATTCAATGCTGTGGTCGAGAACGTCATCGGCAGCCAGGCCTACAACAACGGCACTGGCGCGGTGACGCCAACCACGCTCAGGAACCGGTTCAGGTCGCGCATCAACGGCACCTTCGGCGCGTACTCGCCCTACCGGGACGTCCAGGTGGTCGAGCCGCTTATCACCGATCTGACCAAGACCGTCACGATCGTCCCGGAGGATGCCGGCGACCTGGTCGTCTTCCGCTTCGCCTTCAGCAACTCCGCTCTCGCGCCCAACGCCGCTGCCGCCTTCGATATCACGCTGACCGATACGTTGGATGCGTTCCTGGTCTTCCAGAGCATCGATCTGGTCAGCGTCAGCGGGGGTGATTGCGGGGGCGTGACACCGACGTTCAGCGGCGGCGCAGCCGGTCAGCTCGTGACCGGGACGCTGAGCTGCCTGAACCCAGGCGGGTCGGCCGTCATCGAGGTGACCGCTCGCGTTGTGGATGACGCGCCCATCGGGGCGAGCATCGCCAATGCCGTCAACCTGGTTTACACCAGCTTGCCCGGTAGCGGCACCTCACCCAATCCGACGGGCTCGCTCCCGGGCACACCGGGAACGGTCACCGGCGAGCGGACCGGTCTCAACGGGGTGGGCGGGCTGAATGACTACGTCGACTCGGCTGTCCTGACGCCGACGCTCCAGCTCATCGATCCGGCCGTGACCAAGAGCATATTCGGCACCTCGGTCGTCGCCACGGGAAGCAGTCAGCTTGATCCGACACTGACCGATCTGGTTATCGGCGAGACGGTCACGTTCCACATCACGGTCACGCTGCCCGAAGGCACGGCGCCCATCACGCTGACCGACAGCCTGCCGACCGTCCCGCCGGACCAGGGCATCCTGACCGTCCTCAGCTCGCAGGTGTTGTCTATCGGCGCCAACCTGTCCGGGTCAGCGCTCTCGGCCGGCGATCCGGGTCTGGTGTCCGATGCGGACGGGGATACCTACTTCGACCAGGTGACGTTCGCCTTCGGCAACCTGACCAACACGCCCGACGGTGTGGAGAATGACGACGATCGGATCAGCGTCGAGGTCGTGGCGCTGGTCGAGAACTTGGGCGAAGACCAGAACGGCGACGTTCTCATCAACCAGGCGCAGATCGATTTCGGAGTCGGCACGGCGGAAGCGTCGGCGTCGGTGGAGGTCGTGGAGCCCGAGCTGGCCCTCGCCAAGGCCGCCTCCGACGACACGCCCGGCCTGGGTGAGCGGATCACATACACCCTCACTCTCAGCCACTTGGGCTTGAGCTCGGCCGACGCGAATGAGGTCGTGATCCGCGATGCGGTCCCGGCCGGTCTGACCTATGTCCCCGGCTCGGCCGCAGCGCCGCCCGGCTGGAGTGTGGACGACTCGGCTGCCCCGGACCTGGTCTTCAGCGGAGACTTGCCCCTCGGCGCCGCCCCGGCGGTGTTCATCTACCAGGCCGACGTCGGCCTGCCCCCGTCTGTCGGCGTCGGCGATGTGTTCGTCAACAGCGCGGCCGTCACCTGGACTTCAATTGAAGGCCCGGTCGCCGGTGAGCGCACCGGTGCCGGTGGCGTCGACGACTACTCGGACACGACCAGCGCGACCGTCACCGTCGCCGCGATCGACCTGCGGCTGACGAAAGACGACGGCGGCGTCTCGCGCGGGCCGGGTGAGACGATCGCGTACAGCTTGACCATTGAGAACACTGGCAACACCGAGGCCACGGGCGTGGTGATCACGGAGACGGTGCCCGCCCACACATCCTATGACGGCTCGCCGGGCTGGACGTGTGCGCCCGATAACAGCGCCGGAAGCACCTGCACGTACACCCTGGGGACTCTCGCCGGCGGCGCCTCGCTTCCCATCGCCTTCACAGTGATCGTGGATGACCCGCTCCCGTCCGGCATCACGCTGACGACGAACACGGCCAGCGTGGCGGACGACGGGACGCATGGGATCGAGCCGACGCCGGCGGACAACGCCGACAGCGACACCACGCCGCTCGTCGCTGCGCCCGATCTGACGATCACCAAGGACGACGGTCTGAGCATCGTCGCCCCCGGGACGCCGTTGGCGTATACGCTGACGTACGCCAACGTCGGCGATCAGGATGCGACCGGTGTGGTCATTCAAGAGACGGTGCCGGCGGGGACCACCTTCGACGCCGGCGCCAGCGCGCCGACCGTGTGGAGCTGCGCCGACGGGGCGCCGGCCGGCACGGCCTGCCAGTACGACGTCGGCGATCTGCCCGTCGGCGGTGGCGGGACGCTCACGTTCGCCGTGGTCGTGACCGATCCGGCGGGCGTGACGCAGATCGTCAACACCGCCGTGATCAGCGACGACGGGTCGAACGGCGCAGACCAGACTCCGGCGGACAACAGCGCCACCGACATCGACAACCTGGTGACGCTGCCGGACTCCGATCTGACCAAGCGCCTGGCCGAAACCAGCCAGGGCCATACCACCGGGACTGATGCGGCCGTGGGGGAGATCCTCACCTATGAGGTCGTCATGACCGTCCCACCGGGGACGGCGCCGTCGGCCTTCCTGGTTGACTCGCTCGACGCTGGACTGGCCTTCGTCGGCTGCGAGTCGCTGACCGCCTCGGCCGGGCTGACCACCGACCATGCCGGTGGGTTCGCCGACGTCTGCGCCAACCCGAGCGTGGCGGCGCTGCCGCCCGGGGCGGCGGCCGACCAGGGCCGGCAGGTGACCTTCGATTTGGGGACCCTGGATAACCCCGGAGCCACGCAGGCGACGCTCAGGCTGCGCTATCAAGCGGTGGTGCTGGATATCGCCGGCAACGGCCGCGGTGATGCGTTAGCCAATCGAGTGCGCTGGACCTGGACCGGAGGCGAACTCGAGCAACGCGCGGTCCCGGTCACGATCGTCGAGCCGACCCTGACGCTGGACAAGACGGCGACGCCGAACGTGGCCCCGCCGGGAGCGCCGATCACGATCCGCCTGACGGTGGGGCAGGCTGCCGCCAGCGACAGCGACGCCTTCGACCTTCTGCTGACGGACAGTCTGCCCGCGGGCCTGACCTTCGTTGGCGGGTTGGTCCACACCGCCGGGCTGGCGCCGACCGCGCTGAGCGAGTCGGCCGGCGTTATCCAGGCGCGTTGGGACGTCTTTCCTCTGGGCTCCAGCAGCACGATCGAGTTCCAGGCCGCGCTCGGGAATCTGCCGGCCGGGACGAGGGTTCGCAATGAGGCGGCGCTCGAGTGGACCAGCCTGCCGGATGACGATGTCACCTCACCCTTCGCGCTCTCGCCGTACAACGAGTTCTCCACCGAGCGCCGCTACGATCCGACGACCGGGGCTGACTTCTACCGGGTCGTGGCCGCGGCCACGGTCGGCACGCCGGCGCTGCCGGCCACGGGCTTTGCCCCGGGGCGGGTGACGGCGCAGTCGGCGCCGCCCGGAACAGGCGAGTACCAGCCCATGGACGGGGTGCGCCTGGTCATCCCCGCGCTGGGTGTGGACGTGCCCGTGGTCGGCGTCCCGACCGATGACCAGGGTTGGGACCTGAGCTGGCTGGGCGCCCGCGCCGGCTACCTGCACGGTACGGCCTACCCGACGGTGCCCGGCAACAGCGCGCTGACCGCGCACGTCTACCTGCCCGACGGCCGGCCGGGACCGTTCGTGCGCCTGGCGACTCTGGGCTGGGACGACGAGATCATCGTTGTGCTCAACGGGCTCGAGCACATCTTCCGCGTGCGGCAGGTGCTGCGCGTGGGGCCGGACGATCTCTCAGTCCTGCAGCACGAGGAATACTCCTGGCTGACGCTGATCACGTGCCAGGGATTCGACCAGGCGCGCGATGCGTATCGGTGGCGTGTTGCTGTGCGCGCAGTCCTGGTTGAGGTCCATTCCCCATAGACTAGCCCAGCGGTTGTGTGCGGCTGCACAAACACAGTTGCGCTCGAGGCCGGATCGCCGCCGACGGCTCGAGGTGCGCGTTGACGCCGCTGTAAAGCTGTGTTATTGTACGGACTGCCCATGCGCTCCGGGTTGATCCGCCTGCTCTGACACGCCCGTCCGAGATTCGCACTCCAGCGAGTTCGGACGGGTTCGCATTTCGGCAGGATCGCTCCCCGGGAAACGCATCATGGGCGACTTGGAGGAAGAAGAGAAATGGACGCCGATGCGAGTCGTGTGACTGGGACAGTGAAGTGGTTCAGCCGGGTGAAGGGATACGGCTTCATCGCACCCGACGATGCCACCAAGGAGATCTTCGTCCACTTCAGCGGGATCGAGGGCGAGGGTTACCGCAATCTGGAGGAGGGCCAGCGGGTGAGCTACGTGGTTGAGGACACGCCCAAGGGGCCGCAGGCCGCCAGCGTGCGCATCGTTTCGGCGCCGGAGGACCAACCCGCCGCGTGAGTCTGTGACCGGACAACCACGATCCTGCCCCGCCGGTCGCGCGCCGCGCCGACCGGCGGGTTCGTTTTCAGGCGGGGTCGGTCATCGGTCTGATACAATACGCGTGTGGGGATCCTGTACCTGGTGGCGACACCCATCGGCAACCTGGAAGACATCACGCTGCGCGCGCTGCGTGTCCTCAGCCAGGTGGATCTGATCGCCGCCGAGGACACCCGCCACACACGTAATCTGCTGGCTCATTATCAGATCCCCGCTCGATTGATTTCCTACCACGAACACAACAAGCTGGCCAGATTGGGCGCGGTCCTGCAGGCGTTGAGTCGCGGCGACGTGGCGCTGGTCTCCGACGCGGGAACGCCCGGGCTTTCCGACCCAGGCTACGAGCTGGTGCGAGCGGCGATCGAGGCCGGCCATGCGGTCAGCCCGGTGCCGGGCGCCTCGGCGCCGACCGCGGCGCTGGTGGCCTCCGGCCTGGCGACCGACGCCTTCGTGTTCCTCGGCTATCTGCCGCGGCGTGCGCTTGAGCGACGGCGGGCGTTCGAGGCCCTGGCGGCGGAGCGCAGAACGGCTGTGGCTTTCGAGGTGCCCCATCGCCTGGACGAGTCGCTGGCAGATCTGGAAGCGGTCCTCGGCCCGCAGCGGCCGATCGCCGTCTGCCGGGAGATGACCAAGTTGCATGAGCAGATCGTGCGCGGCGAGGTGGCCGAGGTGCGCCGGACCTTCGAAACGCAGCCGCCGCGCGGCGAGATCACATTGGTGATCGGCGGCGGCGCGGAGGTCGGGCGCTGGTCGGAAGCGGCGGTGCGGTCGGCGCTGGCGGAGAAGCGGCAGGCAGGATTGGGCCGCTCGGAGGCGGCCCGGCAGGTGGCCGCCGCCAGCGGATGGGAACGCCGCCGGGTCTATCGCCTGGGAGGAGAGAGCGAATGAACCTGGACGACCTTGACGCCTTCCGGCGCTTCGACCCGCAGGACATGCTCGGGCAGATCGATGCGCTTCCCGACCAGCTGGAGCGGGCCTGGGAGATCGGTCAGGCTGCGCAACTGCCGGAGTGGAGCGGGGTGCGCCAGGTGGTCGTGTGCGGGATGGGCGGATCGGCCATCGGCGCCGACCTGCTTTCCGCGTTCGCCGCCCCGCTGGCCTCAGTGCCGATCCACGTCTGGCGCAACTATGACCTGCCGGCCTGGGCCGGCGGAGAGGCGACGCTCGTGATCGCCTCGTCGCATTCGGGCAACACCGAGGAGACGCTCTCGGCTTTCGAGCTGGCCCGCCAGCGCGGGGTGCGCCTTCTGGCAGTCTCGACCGGCGGCGAGCTCGGGCGCCGCGCCGCGGCCGAGGCCATTCCGCACTGGCGCTTCGAGCACCGTGGCCAGCCGCGCGCCGCGGTTGGATTCTCGTTCGGGCTGCTGCTGGCCGCGCTGTCGCGGCTGCGGCTGCTCCCGGTCGAGGCGGGCGCGGTGACCGAGGCGGCCGCTGCCATGCGGGCGCAGGCGGAGCACTTGCACGCGCCGGTGCCGGCGGTGCATAACCCGGCCAAGCGCATGGCCGGGCAGTTCGTCGGGCGCTGGCCGACGATCCTGGGAGCCGATCTCCTCGGGCCGGTGGCGCGGCGTTGGCGGACACAGGTCGCCGAGCTCTCCAAGGCTTTGGCGCAGTTCGAGGAACTGCCCGAGGCCGATCACAACATGGTCGCCGGAGTCGTGAATCCGGAGGCGCTCTTCGGCCAGACCATGGTCGTTTTCCTGCAGGCTTCGCACAATCATCCCCGCAACCGGCTGCGGATCGCCGCCACGCGTGAGACACTGATGGTCGAGGGCTTCAACACCGATGTCGTCGAAGCCGCCGGCGGTTCACACCTGGCCCAGCAATGGACATGCCTGCATTTCGGCGACTACACCGGCTATTACCTGGC
>DAIRVC010000011.1:0-31984 GCA_036803025.1 Anaerolineales bacterium | reverse complement strand
TGGTGACCCGCAGCGGCGAGCGACTGGCGATCCTGGGAAGATACGACGCCGAGAACGCCGTCCGTCTGGGCGCTTACAGCCAGGTTATCCCCTACGATCAGTCGGCCCGACCGCTGCTGGCGGACGCCCTTCACCGCGTGGCGCCGGATAGGTTGGCGGTCAACTTCTCGCGCGACGATCCAGCGGCCGACGGCCTGACCTACGGGCTGAAGCTGGTGCTGGACGAAGTCCTGGCCGAGGCTGGCCTGGGCCCTGAACGGGTGGTGTCCTCCGAGGCTTTCCTGTCCAGCCTGCGCGGCCGAAAGACGCCGGCCGAGGTGGCCGCCATTCGGCGGGCCGTGTCCCGGACCGAGTCGATGTTGGATGAGGTCGGGCCGCAGATCAGGCCGGGTGTAACGGAGCGGCAGCTGGCGGCCTACCTTCATCAGCGGATGCACGCTGAGAACCTGGAACCTGCATGGGAGTTGCAGGGTGACCCGATCGTGAACACCGGCCCGAGCGCCGAGGGCCCGGGCCATGCCGGCCCGACCGATCGCCCTGTCGAGCCCGGTCACCTGGTCCATTTCGATTTCGGATTGCGCCTCGAAGGCTTCTGCGCCGATATTCAACGCATGTGGTATGTGCTCAGGCCAGGCGAGTCGCAACCGCCGGTCGAGGTGCAGCCGGTGTGGGAAGCGGTGCAGGCTGCCTTGTCGGCCGGGGCGCGGGCGCTCCGGCCGGGCAAGCGCGGCTGGGAGGTCGACCAGGCCGCTCGGGACACCTTGGTCGAGCGCGGGATGCCGGAGTACCTGCACGCTTTCGGTCATCACCTCGGCCGCGCCGCCCACGATGGCTCGACGGTCCTGGGCCCGCGCTGGGAGCGCTACGGCAGAACGCCCGATGGGCAGATCGAGGCCGGGAATGTCTTCGCCATTGAACTCGGCGCGCCCGTTCCCGGAATCGGTTGGATCTACCTCGAGGAAGATGTCCACGTCGTCGAGGGCGGCATCGAATGGCTCAGTCATCCGCAGACCGAACTACGGGTGGTGAAGGCCGAAGGCTGAACAGCGACCGCCGTTGTCGGATGCAGCAGTGGAGGTGTTCAATGAGATCGTCTCGCCCCTCGGTGCCTTCGTCCTACGGCCTGCATCCGGCGCCGGACGGCGCGAATCTGCTTCCCTGGACCTGGGCCGAACAACGCCTGCTTTCCGCCCGCAACTACTGGGTCTGCTCAACGCGAGCCGACGGCCGGCCGCACGCGATGCCGGTTTGGGCAGTCTGGCTGGAAGGCGCTCTGCTTTTCGGCACGGCGCGCGAATCACGCAAGGCCCGCAATCTGCGTCGTAATCCCGAGGCGATCGCACACCTCGAGAGCGGGGATGAGGTGGTCGTCCTGGAAGGCCGTGCGGAGCAGGTAACCGAACGCCGCGCGCTGGAGGCCTACTGCGCCGCCTACGCAGCAAAGTACGGGTTTCGTCCAGACCCCGACGACACCTCCACGATAACGTTTCTGATTCGGCCGCAGAGGGCATTCGGCTGGAGCGAAGCCGAATACCCGGCCTCGGCCACGCGCTGGACGCTCTAAGCCCGCCCTTGCCGCGGATTACGCTGTTGCCAGGAGCTGATCGCGCCGGAAGATCCACAGGCCCAGGACGACCAGCAACAGCAGGCTGCCCAGCAAGTTCAGAAAGTCCAGCAGCGGGTAACCATAGATCTTCGAGGACAGAAGCAGCGCCGCCGCAGCCGTCAGGCCCAGGTACCACGCCCGGATGGGTTGATGCAGCAAGTAGGTCAGGAACAACGCCATCGGCAGGATCATCCACACATACGCCATCGACCAGGCCTTGCCTGACAGGACCAGTATCACCGCCATATTCATCCAGAACAGGCTCTCGGACACCCATGTCCCCGCGCCCAGCGGCCAGCCGGGTTGTCGCTGCAACGCCGAGTGACGCCTGCCGAGCCACGCGGCCATCCAGGCGAACAGACCCAGGCCGACGGCGGTCACGATCGGCGCCAGCCAGTCCTGTCCCTCGGGAACGAATCGCAGCAACGACTGATTCGGCCAATAGGCCGTACCCCGGGTGACCTGCGGCAGGACATCGAACAGGTAGTCGCGGTACAGGCTTGCCGGGACGAACGCCAAGGACGCCAGCCCGACCGCGGCGCAGGTGAGGCTGAAACCGAGCGCGAAGCGCGCGTCACGCCGGTAGAGGCCGAAGTACACCAGGAACAGGGCCGGGTTGACCTTGGCCAATGTTGCCAGTGCGAACAGGATGGAGGCGGGCAACCACGCGCCGCGGGCGTAGACCGTCCAGCCCAGCAGGAGAAGGATGAGGACGAAGACATCCGACTGGCCGTTGTGGATATGCATCAGGAATGGGAAGCTCGTGAACGTGAGCAGCGCAGTCAACGCCAGCAACGTCGACCGGTGCTCAGGCAAGGCGGCGCGGTTCACGACCACGGCCAGCCCGGCGTACCCGGCCAAATACAGGCCCAGCCATAGCAGCCGAGCCTGGTCGTAGGGAAGCCGGGAAAGCGCACGGTAAAGCGGTAGGTACGTGGGCGGATACACGTACTCGGCGTACAGCCGCTCCTGGCCCTGGTCGAAGTAATACGGGTTCTGCCCGTCGGCGAAGCGCGCCCCGGCCAGATAGTAGGCGAAGAAGTCGACGTTCTGCAGATCGCGATTGCGGAGTGCGTTGGCCTCTGTGACGTCGTTGTAGAAATCTTCGGCCAGCGGCAGCCAGAAGTTCCAGGCCACCGCCAGCGCCAGCACCAGGACGGCCAGTTCTAGATTGCGACGAGTCCCAGGGGCCAACATCGGCTTTTCTCCCTGGCCGGCGGTCGCCCGCCTGCCGCGCAGAATGCCAGGCCAGAACAGCGATAGTATCCTCGCCCGGGTGGACGGCGACAAGCGCCTCGGCCCCGTCAGGCGAAGCGTTGTCTCCCGGCGGGCGTAGAATCACAGCGCCTCGGAGCTTCCCGACACGGCGACCGCATGCCTTCCCTTAAGTCGCATTTTCTGCTGCGCCCGGACACGACTTACCTGAACCACGGGGCATTCGGCGCCTGTCCGCGTCCGGTCTTCGAGACCTACCAGCGCTGGCAGTTGGAACTGGAACGCCAGCCGACCGAATTCCTCGGCCGGCGGGCCGTCGACCTGCTGGCCGAGGCGCGCACACGCCTGGCTGCCTACCTGGCCTGTGCGCCGGACGAAGTCGTCTACTTCCCCAATCCGACCACCGCCCTGAACATGGTGGCACGCAGCCTGCCTCTGCGCGCCGGCGACGAGGTACTGACCTCCGATCACGAGTACGGCGCGCTCGATCGGACCTGGCGGTTCTTGTGCGAAAAGGCCGGCGCGCGCTACGTCCGCCGGCCCATCCCGCTGCCGGTCGAGAGCCCGGAGGAGGTCGTCGAGGCGCTGTGGGGAGGCGTGACCGAGCGCACGCGCCTCGTGTTCGTCAGCCACATCACCAGTCCGACCGCGTTGATCCTCCCGGTGGGCGAGATCTGCCGTCGGGCTCGGCAGGCCGGGCTACTCAGTATCATCGACGGGGCACACGCACCAGGCCAGATCGCGCTGGATCTCACGGCGCTGGGGGCGGACATCTATGCCGGTGCCTGCCACAAGTGGATGTGCGCGCCGAAAGGGGCCTCCTTCCTCTACGCCCGGCGCCAGATCCAGCCGCAGCTGGAGCCGCTGGTCGTCAGTTGGGGGTGGGAAGCCGAGAAGCCTTCCTCGTCCCGCTTTATTGATCACCACGAGTGGCAGGGGACGCGCGACCTGGCCGCCTTTCTGTCCGTTCCCGCGGCGATCGAGTTCCAGCGGCAGCACGACTGGGCCGAGGTCCGCCAGCGCTGTCACCACCTGGCGAGCAGCACGCGCCGGCGAATCGTCGAACAGACCGGGCTGCCGGCTTTGAGCCCGGAGGCTGAGACGTGGTTCGCCCAGATGGCCGCCGCGCGTTTGCCCGAGACCGACGTCGAACTCCTGCAGCGCAGGCTGTTCGAGAAGTTCCGCATCGAAGTCCCCTGCTTGCGCTGGAACAGCCGGCCCTTGATCCGTTTCTCGTTCCAGGCCTACAACGACTCAGAAGACGCCGAGTTGCTCGTGGAGGCCCTGGCCGAATTGCTGCCCGGAGCGTGATCACCGGCGGCCTGGGCGCGGGTGACACGCATAGGCAGCCGGTCTGAGGGAGGCCGATCGTATGGGTGTGCGCCAATACATCGTCGCCCACGACACCGGCACCGGCGGCGACAAGGCCGTGCTGACCGACCTGCGCGGCCGCATCCTGGCGGCGGAGTATCGCTCCTACCCCCTGCGCTATCCCCGGCCGGAGTGGGCCGAGCAGGACCCGGACGAGCTGTGGGCGGCCGTGGCCGCCACAACCAGGGCGCTCCTCCTATCGACCGGCGTCGACCCGGCGCAGATCCTGGGGGTGGGCATCTCGGCCCAGATGTTCAACCTGCTGCCGGTGGATGAACACGGCCGGCCGGTCACGCCGATGCTCAGCTGGCTGGACCTGCGCAGCCTCCCCCAGGCCGACCGGCTGCTCAGCGGTGAACTGCCGGCTTTGCTGATCCACCACACCGGCAACCTGCCTACGGCCAAAGACATCATCCCCAAGATCCTGTGGCTCAAGGAGGAGCGGCCGGGCCTGTGGGCACGGACAGCCCGGCTGCTGGACTGCAAGGAGTACCTCCTCCAGCGGCTGACCGGGCGCACCGTTACCGATTACCACGGCGCGTCGGTCTACTTCCTATTCAATCCTCACACGCACACTTGGTCGGCGGAAGCCTGCCGGGCGCTGGGCATCCCGATGGACATGCTGCCCGAGGCGGTCCCTTGCACGCAGGTGATCGGCGAGGTCACGCCGGAGGCGGCAGCGCAGACAGGGCTGCTGCCCGGGACTCCGGTGGTTGCCTGTGCCGGCGACGTCGCCGCGGCGCAGTCGGGCGCCGGCGCCAACGCGCCCGGCGCCGCGCACCTGTGCGTGGGCACCGCCACCTGGGTCGGCGTGTCCAGCACGACCTTCGTCAATCATCCGCTCAAACCGTTTTGGGCCCTGAACCACATCGACGCGGACAAGTGGATCATCGCCGCCGAGATGGAGACCGGCGGCGGTGCGCTGATGTGGTTTCGCGACCGCTTCTGCGAGTGGGAGGCGCAGCAGGCCGCGCAGGACGAGCTCTCCGCCTACGCCCTGATCAACCAGATGGCTGAGGCCGTTCCCCCGGGCTCCGACCGGCTGGTCTTCCTGCCCTGGCTCTCCGGGGAGCGCGCCCCGGTGCTCGATCACTATGCACGCGGCGCGTTCGTCGGATTGTCGCTGGGGCACACCAAGGCGCATCTGGCGCGGGCGGTCATGGAGGGCGTCGGCTACCACATCCGCTGGATGCTGGAAGCTCTGGAGGAGATCGGCTTGAAGATCGACTCGCTCAACGCCATTGGCGGGGGATGCACCAGCCGGTTGTGGACGCAACTGATCAGCGACATCTGCGGCCGGGAGCTGAGGGTCACCGAGCGCCCCTTGGAGGCAGGCGCCATCGGCGCAGCGCTGAGCGTGGCAGTTGGCATGGGAGTCTATGAGAGCATGCAGGCGGTCGATGGGTTGATCGGGATCGGCCGTACTGTCCAGCCGACCGACGACGGGCAGCGGGCGCGCTACGACGGCCTTTACGGCGAGTACCGCAGCCTGTATGAGGCCCTGGCCCCAGTCTACCGCCGCATGCACCGCATCAGCTGATGGGCCGGGGGTGCCGCCCTGGGCCGGCCGCGTTGCTGAACTGAGAACTCAAGTTCCATCTGGACAGCCCCTGAGAATCCACTAGACTGCGTATAGTGGTCTGACCTCATACCACTCCACCATGGTTTGGGATCCCCCGCCCCGTCCGGCCGAACTGGCCGAATCCCGCCTGATCTCCGCCATCCTGGATGGCCAATTCCCGATCAATACCACCCTGCCGCCCGAGCGGGATCTGGCCGTTCAGCTGGGCGTGACCCGGCCGACGTTGCGGGAGACCCTGCAGCGGCTCGCCCGCGATGGTTGGATCGAAATCCGCCATGGCCGTCCAACCCGGGTGCGGGATTTCTGGCACGAGGGCAGCCTGGGCGTTCTGGCCGCGATGGCCCATCATGCCAAGCACGTCACCCCCGCCTTCGTCGAGAACCTGCTTGAGGTGCGGTTGGCGCTGGCCCCCGCCTACGCCCGCCTGGCCGTCGAGCGTTCAGCGGCCGCCGTGGCCGACCTCCTATTGGACTACCTCGAATTGGAGGACCTGGCCGAGGCTTACGCCGAGGCCGATTGGCATCTCCATCGCGTCCTGACGATCGCCTCCGGGAACCCGGTGTTCACGCTGATCCTGAACGGCTTCGCCGTCCTGTACACGGATTTGGCGCGCATCTACTTCGCCGAGACACGCATGCGCCGCCACTCGCAACGGTTCTACACCGAGCTTCGAGCAGCAGCCGCGGCGCGGAACGGCGCCGCAGCCGAGGAAACGACTCGGCGGGTGATGCTGGAAAGCTTGTCGCTGTGGAGGCAGACGCGCTTCGCCGGCCGCGGCCGGCGGGCCGCCCGCTGATCGCTGCCGCATGCGGCGGACATTGGATCGGGATTCCCGCCTGCCCGCGAGCGGGTCTCCCCGGGGGAGCGAACATGAGACGCTGGAATGGCTGGGGGGACACGGCCACGGACTATCCGCTGCCCGACTCGGCCGCTCGCTATCTCGAGTCCCTCATCGGCCCCGGCCGGCCGGCTCCAGATGCTTCGTTCGAGTCCTTGCTGACGGGCGTTCCGCCCTCGAGGCTCGCCCCGCACCCGCTCGTCCGAACCGATCCCGCCGACCGAGCCCTTCACGCTCGAGGACACAGCCTGCCCGACTGGGTAGCCCTGCGCACCGGCCGCGTGGGGACCTTCCCGGACGGGGTGGCCTACCCGACCTGCGATGAAGACGTGCAGGCGCTGCTCGAGTATGCAGGCCGCACCGAGGCCCGCCTGATCCCCTATGGCGGTGGAACCAGCGTCGTCGGGCACATCAACCCACTCCCCGGCCCGCAGCCCGTTCTGACCATCGATCTGGGAAGCATGCGCCGGCTGCTCAGCCTGGATACCACCAGCCAGCTGGCGACCTTCGAGACCGGAATCCCCGGCCCGCAGGTCGAGGCCGAACTCGGACGCCAGGGCTACACGCTCGGGCATTTCCCCCAGTCCTTCGAGCTCTCCACACTGGGCGGATGGATCGCCACGCGTTCGAGCGGCCAGCAGTCCTACCACTACGGTCGCATCGAGGACTTGTTCGCCGGCGGCCACCTGGAGACCCCGGCCGGCCCGCTCGACATTCCGCTGCATCCGGCCAGCGCCGCCGGCCCGGACCTGCGTCACCTGGTCCTGGGTTCGGAGGGCCGCCTGGGTGTGATCACGCGCGCCGTCGTGCGCGTGCGGCCGCTGCCGGAGAGGGAGTCCTTCTTCGGCATCTTCTTCCACGATTGGGAAGCCGGCGCCGAGGCGGTGCGTGCCGCCGCTCAGGCCGATCTGGCTGTGTCGATGCTCCGCCTGAGCGACGCCCAGGAGACCGAGACCACCCTGGCTCTCTCGGGCAAGGACCGCCTGGTCGCCTGGGCCGACCGTGGCCTACGCCTGCTGCGCTACGGCTCGCCGCGCTGCCTGTTGGTCCTCGGCGTCACCGGCTCAGCCGTCGCCGCACGTCGGGCGCTGCGCGACGCGCAAGCCATCGCCTTGCGTCACGGTGGACTGCCGACGGGGACCGCCATCGGCCGCATCTGGCGCAAGTCCCGCTTCCGTACCCCCTACCTGCGCAACACGCTTTGGGAGCGAGGCTACGCGATCGACACGCTCGAAACGGCCATCCCCTGGGCGACGGCACTGGGCACGGCCGAATCGATGAAGGCCGCCTTGCGCGGCGCCCTGGACGATCCTGGGGAGCAGGTCCTGGTCTTCGCCCATCTCTCGCACGTCTACCGCGACGGGGCCAGCGTGTATGTCACTTACCTGTTCCGCTGCGCCGCCGATCCTGAGGAAACGGTGGCGCGCTGGCGCAGGCTCAAGGCCGCCGCCAGTCAGGTCGTCGTCGCTCGCGGCGGCACGATCTCACACCAGCACGGCGTGGGCATCGACCACGCCGCCTACCTGCCTCAGGAGAAGGGCAGCCTCGGCATCCAGGCACTCCGCCAGGCCTGCCGCACCTTTGATCCGCATGGCCGCATGAACCCGGGCAAGCTCCTGCTGGACGTGTGAGGCCGACGCATGGACGAGTGGCAGGACAAAGTTGCATTGGTCACCGGAGGCGGATCCGGTATTGGACTGGCGGCCGTGCAGGCCTTTGCCCGCCGGGGGGTCCGCGTCGTAATCGCCGAGATCGACTCGCACAGCGGCCGGCAGGCGGCGCAGCAGGTGGAAGAGTCAGGCGGCCAGGCGTTGTTCATCGCCTGCGATGTCACCGTTGGCGAGCAGGTCGAGGCGCTGGTGCGCGCCGCGGTCGAGCGGTTCGGGCGCCTCGACTTCGCCTTCAACAACGCCGGCTGGGAAGGCCCGCTGGCGCCCACTGCCGAGTACAGCGAGGCGGATTGGGATCGGGTCGTGGCCGTCAATCTCAAGGGAGTGTGGCTGTGCATGAAGTCCGAGATCCGCCAGATGTTGAAGCAGCGGCGCGGCGCGATCGTCAACGCCGCCTCGGTGGCGGCGCTGATCTCTGAACGCGGCTACCCGGCCTATGCCGCCGCCAAGGGCGGCGTGCTGCAATTGACCCGCACGGCGGCGGTCGAGTACGCCGGCTCCGGAATCCGGATCAACGCCGTCTGCCCGGGCGTGATCCGCACTTCGATGATCGACCGCGCCACGCGCAACCTTCGCCCCAGCGCCATGATGCCCGGGATGCTGCGCACGCCGGCCTCGCGCTGGTTCGCCGACCGCCTCCTGCGCCGACCCTTCCGGGCGATCGGCATGCGGATGCTCACCCCGCTGGGCCGCATGGGGCGCCCGCACGAGATCGCCGAGGCGGTGGTCTGGTTGTGTTCCGACGCCGCCTCGTTCATCACCGGCCAGCACTTGACCATCGACGGCGGGATGGTGGTGGCCTAGCCGCCCGGCCGGGGCGGCGGGAGGACAACGATGTGGGAACGCGGCTGGCGGGAGCGGGTGTGGGCCGACCTGGCCGGGCCATGGGACCTGGTTATCGTGGGCGGCGGCATCACCGGCGCCGGCATTCTGCGCGAGGCCACGCGCGCCGGCCTGCGGGCGCTGCTGCTCGAGGCTCATGATTTCGCCGCCGGGACCTCCAGCCGATCCGGGAAGTTGGTCCACGGCGGGCTGCGCTACCTGCGCAACGCACAGATCAAACTCACTCTCGACTCGGTCCGGGAGCGTGAGCGCCTGCTGCGCGAGGGCCGCGGCCTGGTCAGCCCGCTCGGTCAGCTGATGGTCTGCTTCTCCGGCGACCGCACGCCCGAGTGGGTCTTCGGCGCCGGCCTGGTACTCTACGACCTCCTGGCATTCAAGTGGGGACACCGTCACTACTCGCCAGCCGGGCTGCGCGAGCTCTGTCCGCAACTTGCCCCCACCCAACTGACCGGCGGCTACCGCTTCTTCGATGCCCAGACGGATGATGCCCGCCTGGTGCTGCGTGTCATGCGTGAGGCGATCCAGGACGGCGGTGTGGCGCTCAACTATGCCCGCGTGGAGGGGCTGCTCAGGCGGCCCGATGGACAGGTAGCGGGGGTGGCTGTGCGCGATCTGGCACCGCAGGGCGCCGGCCGGACGGCCGAGGTCGTTGCGCCGGTGGTCATCTCGGCCACGGGCGCCTGGGCCGACGAAATGCGGGCACACGTCGGGGGAACCCCGCGCTTGCGCCGCCTGCGCGGCAGCCATCTCTTCCTGCCGGTTGAGCGCCTGCCCCTGACCCGCGCCGTTTGCCTCATGCACCCCGATGACGGACGCCCGGTCTATGTGTTCCCCTGGGAGGGCGTCGTCATCGCCGGCACGACCGACGTCGACCACGCCCAGGCGCTCGAGGTGGATACGCGTATCCAGCCCGACGAGGCCGAGTATTTGCTGAGGTTCTTGCAGCGCGCTTTCCCAGGGCAGGGCCTGGCCATGGCCGATGTCCTCTCGACGCAGGCTGGGATTCGCCCGGTGGTCGACACCGGCAAGGCGGATCCATCCAAGGAGTCGCGCGAGTTCGTCCTGTGGGACGAAAGCGGCTTGTTGACCGTCACCGGCGGCAAGCTGACCACCTTCCGCTTGATGGCACACCAGGCGCTGGACAAGGCCCGCCCGCGCCTACCGGCACACGCTCGGCTGCACAGCCGTCACCGCGTGCTGGATATCCCGCCCTCGGAGCGCTGCCTGGGCGCGGCGCTGGACGCGGCGCAATGTCTGCGGCTGGTCGGCCGCCACGGCGCCGACACGCCGGCGTTGGCCGGCGCGGCACAGCCGGGTGAGTTCGACAGCGTGGGTGACACCCTCACGCCGTGGGTCGAAGTGCGCTGGGCGGCGCGCGACGAGGGCGTGGTTCACCTGGAGGATCTGCTCCTGCGCCGGACGCGTCTCGGCCTGGTACTCCCCCAGGGTGGGCACGCCTGGCTGGAGCCGCTGCGCAACATCGCACAGCCCGAGCTCGGCTGGAGCGATCAGCGCTGGGCCGAGGAGGTGGACGCTTACCGGCGCCTGTGGAACGCATGCTATAGTCCTCACCCGCCGACTTCTGCTCAGACTTCCGAAGTCCCGGGGACAGCGGAAGTCGAAACAGGGAGGGCCCGATGACACGCGAGCACATCCTGGCCATCGACGCCGGAACGCAGAGCGTGCGCGCGCTGCTTTTCGACGCACGCGGCAACCTGATCGCCAAGAACCGTGTGCCGATCGAACCGTACACCTCCGCAGCGCCCGGCCTGGCCGAACAGCGCCCGGAGGTCTTCTGGGAGGCTGTGACCCAGGCCTGTCGCGGACTATGGCAGATGCCGGGCGCCTCGCCCGACTCGATCGCCGGCGTGGCACTGACGAGCCAGCGCTCAACCATGATCAACCTGGGTGCGGACGGTCAACCGCTGCGGCCAGCGATCGTCTGGCTCGATCAGCGCCGCACCGAGGGCTTGCGCCCGGTCGGCGGCGCGTGGGGCCTGGCCTTCCGCGCCGCGGGCATGTCCGCCACGGTCGCCTACCTGCAGGCCGAGGCCGAGGCCAACTGGCTGCACAAGTATCAGCCGGAGATCTGGGCACGCACGCACAAGTACCTGCTCCTGTCCGGCTACCTGACCTACCGGCTGACCGGGCGCTACGTCGATTCGATCGGCTGCCAAGTCGCGTACATTCCGTTCGACTACAAGAACCAGCGTTGGTCGAGCAAGTGGGACTGGAAATGGCAGGCCGTTCCCGTTGATCCGGCGCTCCTGCCCGATCTGGTTCCGCCGGCTCAGCCGCTGGGTGAGATCACCGCCGAGGCGGCCCAGGCGACCGGCATCCCGGTCGGCCTGCCGCTCATCGCCGCCGCCGCCGACAAGGCCTGCGAGGTCATCGGGGCCGGCTGCCTCGCTCCGCACATCGGCTGCCTGTCCTACGGGACGACGGCGACGATCAACACCACCCACCGCAAGTACATCGAGATCATTCCGCTCATCCCACCCTACCCCTCGGCTGTTCCCGGCGCCTACAGCCTCGAGTTGCAGATCTACCGCGGCTATTGGATGGTCACCTGGTTCAAGCACGAATTCGGGCTGCGCGAGCAGCGCCTGGCCGAAGAGCGCGGCGTCGAGCCGGAGGAATTGTTCGACGAGCTGGTGCGCACCATCCCGCCCGGCTCGCAGGGTCTGACCCTGCAGCCCTATTGGTCGCCCGGCCTGCGTCACCCCGGCCCGGAGGCGAAGGGCGCCATCATCGGCTTCGGCGACGTGCACACGCGCGCTCACGTTTACCGGGCCATCCTGGAGGGTCTGGCCTACGCCCTGCGCGAAGGCGCCGAGCGCACCGCGAAACGCAGCGGCGTGCCGATTACCGAACTGCGCGTGGCCGGCGGCGGAAGCCAGAGCGAGGCGGCCATGCAACTGACGGCCGATGTGTTCGGCCTGCCCGCCTCCCGCCCGCATATCTATGAGGCCTCCGGCCTGGGCGCGGCCATCGACGCGGCCGTGGGCCTCGGGCTGCACCCCGATTTCGACACTGCCGTGAAGGAGATGACCCGTCTGGGGAAGACCTTCACACCCAACCCCAAGGCACACGCGATCTACACGGAGCTTTACCAGAAGGTCTACCTGCAGATGTACGCACGGCTGCGCCCGCTGTACGAGGAGATTCGCCGAGTCACCAGCATCCCGGGAGCTTGAAGCTCGCGTAGCCTCTGTGGAGGGCCCTGCATGGAAGAACGAGCCGGCCTTCGCATCAGCACCCGCGCCTTCGTCCAGTCGGCCCTGATCCTCCTGGCCCTGATGCTCGCCGGCGGCGTGCTGACCCTGATCGTCCCCGCCGGCAGCTACACCCGCCTCGAGTCGCAAGGGCGCCAGGTGATCGACCCTGACTCGTATCAGGCCCTGCCGCGGCCCGAGTATCCCGTCTGGCGCTGGTTGACGGCGCCGGTCGAGGTCCTCGGCGGGCCGGACGGGCTGACGATCCTGACCATCGTGCTCTTCTTGCTGTGCGTGGGTGTTTCCTTCACCGTGCTGGATGCCAGCGGAATCTTGCGCACCGCGCTGGCCCGCGTGGTCGCCGCGCTGGGCGGCCGCAAGTACGCCCTGCTCCTGGGCGTAGCGCTGTTCTTCATGCTCCTGGGCGCTGTTTTCGGGATCTTCGAAGAGGTCGTTCCGTTGGTCCCGCTGGTGATCGCCCTATCCTATTCCTTGGGCTGGGATTCCCTCGTCGGCCTGGGGATGAGCATCCTGGCCACGAACATCGGCTTCTCGGCCGCCCTGACCAACCCATTCACCATCGGAGTCGCCCAGCGGCTGGCCGGGCTGCCGTTGTTCTCCGGGATCTGGCTGCGCATCCCCATCTTCCTCGTGTTCTATGCGATCCTGGCGGTCTTCCTGGTCGGCTACGCACGCCGCGTCGAGCGGGCCCCGCAGTCTTCACCCGTCTATGCCGATGACGAGCGGCGGCGGGCGCACGGTACCGGATTCGATTCGAGCGCCTCGCAGGCGCCGATGGGCCGGGCATTGATTTGGTTCCTGGTCTTCCTGGCCCTCATCCTTGTCGTCCTGATCTCGGCGCCCTTCGTGTCGGCGCTGTCCGATTACTCGCTGCCGCTGGTCGGTCTGCTGTTCCTGGTCGCTGGCCTGGGAGCCGGTTGGCTGTCCGGCGCGGGCGGACGGGTCGTAGGGCGGGCCGCCTGGCAAGGCATGCTTGGCATCGCCCCGGCCATTCCGTTGATCCTGATGGCCGCCAGCGTGAAGCACATCGTCAGCCAGGGCGGCGTGATCGACACGATCCTGCACAGCGCGGCGCAGTCCTTCGGCGGCGTCGGCCCGCTGGCGGCGGTCCTGGGGATCTACCTCCTTACGCTGTTGATCGAGGTTTTCGTCGGCTCAGCCTCGGCCAAGGCTTTTCTGCTCATGCCCATCCTCCTGCCCCTGGCCGACCTGATCGGCGTCACCCGCCAGGTCACGGTCCTGGCTTACTGCTTTGGGGATGGGTTCTCCAACCTGGCCTATCCGACCAATCCCGTGCTGCTCATCAGCCTGGGCCTGACGGTCGTCAGCTACCCGCAGTGGATTCGCTGGACGGCGAAGTTGTGGCTGTGGATCCTCCTGCTGACCGTCGGCTTCCTGGCTTTGGCTGTCGCCATCGGTTTCGGCCCATTCTAGATGCGCACACATCCGCACAGCTGCGAGGCCGCTGCAAGCCCAGGCCGAGAATGACTGAGCTGGCCGCCCTCTTCCCGGACAGCTACGAGGCCTCCCGGCTGCGCTTCCGCTCCCAACTGGAACGGCTGCGCGCTCGCTGGCCGGAGACACGCCTGCACACTCAGCCTCTCGAAGTCGATAGCCAACTGACCACGGACTGGTTCGAGTCCCCGGCCGGTCACTCACCGCAGCGGTTGCTGATCGTGACCACCGGCGAACACGGCATCGAAGGGTATGTCGGATCCGCCGTCTTGCAGGTGATCCTCGAAGATTACCTGGATCGGCTCGATCCTCGATCCACCGGCGTCCTGCTGCTTCACGCCGTCAACCCCTGGGGCATGCGCAACCGCCGGCGCACGAATCCCGCCAATGTCGACCTGAACCGCAACTTCGTCGCGGCAGCCTCTCACCTCGATCCGGCCCTCAATCCGGACTATGCACGGCTCGACCGATTCCTCAACCCTGCCCGCCCCCTGGCCGGCCCCGTCCGCGGCCGCCGTGAGTTCCTGGCCGGCCTCCTCGCCGGCCTGGCCCGCATGGGTCCGAAGGCGTTCCAGGCCGTGACCCTGCAGGGGCAGTATCGCAATCCGCGTGGTCTCTACTTCGGGGGTTCCACAATTCAAGCGGAGACGCGTTTGCTGATCGACCTCTACCGCGAGGCGCCGGCTCGCTATGGCCGGGTCCTGTGCCTGGACATGCACACCGGCTACGGGCCGTCGGACCAGATGACGCTAGTCAACTCCTCGCTCGAGCCGCGCGCCTCAATCGACTTGATGCGTGCCTTCGACTACCCGCGCGTGGCGAAAGCGACGCTGGCCGAGTTCTACCCGATCCGAGGTGACATGATCGACCTCGTCTACGCCACCTTTCGGGACCGGTTCCCGGGCAAGCCTGTGTTCGCCACGGCCTTCGAGTTCGGGACGTTGGGCGACTCTTTGCCGGCGCGGCTACGCGGGCTGCGGGCGATGATCTGGGAGAATCAGGTACATCATTTCGGCGCCTCCAGCGTTGCCGTGCAGCGGGCGGTCCGGCGCGAGTTCGAGGCGTTGTTCTGCCCCACACACCCGCCATGGCGCCGCAAGGCCATCGCCGACGCGCGCCGGGCGCTGGAAGGCATCCTGCGCGTCGAGGGCTTCCTGCCTGCCTGACTCATCCATCCGGCCGTGCGTGCGCCGATGATAGAATCCGCCGCGGTCCGCCGGAGGATCGACGCTTGTCGAAGCGCACCTGGCTGCTCCTGACCCTGCTGGGGTCGGCCTGTCTGGGACTGAGCCTCATCGTTGTCGTTGCGGCTCTGAACCTCTTGCGGCCGCGCCCGGCGCCCTCCCCTGCTATCTCACCCACGGCCGACGTTTCGACTGCGACGGTGATGCCCTCGGCCACGACGGCCGTTGTTACTCCTCAGTCCCTTGCCCCCGGTCTGACCGCCGACGTCCGGGCGGCTATGGCGGAGATCGAGTCCCAGGTCATCCTGCTGCGCGGGCTCGAGCCGACCGGCCCGGTCGACCAGCAACTGCTGACCACGGAGGCTCTGCGCCTGACGGTCCTGAACGATCTGCTGGAGGACTACAGCCGAGAACAGGCGGACGACGACGTCCGCCTGCTCAACCTGCTGGGCCTGCTGCCGGCCGGTTTCGACCTATGGGAGTTGTACGCCGACCTGTACACCGAGCAGCTGGCCGGCTTCTACGACGCCGAGACCCGGGAGATGTACATCGTCCAAGGCGAGGCCTTCCAGGGTCCCGAACGCCTGACGTATGCGCACGAGTACGTCCATGCCCTTCAAGACCAACGCTTCGACCTGCTGGCCGGGCTCAGACTGGATGACCCCCTCTGCGAGCAGGAGGCCGACCGCTGCACAGCGGTGCGCTCGCTCCTGGAAGGTGACGCGACACTGTTGCAGTCACAATGGCTCCGCACTTACGCTTCTGAGGAGGACCTGCGCGAGCTGCAGTCGCTCGTCCTGACGCTCGAGAGCCCGGTCTTCCTCTCCGCCCCAGGCTTCCTTCAGGATGACTTCCTGTTCCCCTACATACAGGGCGTCGAGTTCGCCCGCCAGCTGTACTTGGACGGCAGCTGGCCGGCAGTGGACGAGGCCTACGCCGCTCCGCCATCCTCCACTGAACAGATCCTGCACCCGACGCGCTACCCCGAGGATGTGCCCATCGTCATGCAGGTGCCTGATCTGCTGCCCGTGCTCGGCGCCGGATGGCGCGAAATCGGGAGGGGTACGATGGGGGAATGGACCACCCGGCTCACGTTGGCGGGCCAGCTCCCGGACGATGTTGCCGTGACCGCGGCTGACGGCTGGGGCGGCGATTTCTACCTGGCTTTCGATCATCCTCGACTGGGCGGCGCCCTGGTCTGGCTGACCCAGTGGGACAGCCTGCGGCACGCGGAGGAAGCCTTCAGCGCATTCCGCGCCTACGGCGATGCCCGTTTCGGCGAGCATACCGCCACGGCCACCTTCACGATCCAGTGGCAGGGCGCCGATGGTTTCGCCGTGCTCGAACGCCGCTCGCTGCAGAGTCTCTGGATCCAGGCGCCCGACGAAGCCACCGCCGCGGCGCTGCGCCAGACGGTCGAGTTTCCCGCCCCGGTCCCGTGAAACCGATCGTCTTCGACCCCGGGCGCATACGCGCCATCCTTTTCGATGTCGACGGCACGCTGGCTGACACCCATGAGGCCTTGGCGATCCGCCTGGCGGGCGCGCTGCGACCGCTATCCGCCATGTTCCCCAAGCGCGATCCGCGCCCGGCAGCGCGCCGATTCCTGCTGGCCACCGAGTCCCCGGTCAACTGGCTGTACGCGCTCGCCGACAGGCTTGGCCTCGACGAACTCGGCGCGCCGGTGCTCGATTTCCTGCACTCGGTGCGCGGCGAGGGCCGGCCTCGGGACTACCTGATCATCCCCGGAGTCCCCGCGGCGCTCGAGCGCTTACGCATGGCTTACCGGCTGGGGGTCGTCTCCTCCCGCGACGCGCGCAGCGTGGGCGCCTTCCTGGCGCAGTTCGGTCTGGCCAGCACCATGGACTGCGTGGTCACCGCCAGGAGCAGCTGGCGCACCAAGCCGCACCCGGCCCCCATCCTGAAGGCGGCTGAGCTCCTGGGTTTGCCGCCCCAGGCTTGCGTCATGGTCGGTGATACGGTGGTCGATATCCACGCCGCGAAGCGCGCCGGTGCCCAGGCCGTGGGGGTCCTGTGCGGGTTCGGTGAACGCCAGGAGTTGATCGACGCCGGCGCCGACCTCATCCTTGACAGCACCGCGGCGCTGGCGGACATCCTTCTCGGCCGCCAAGCGGTCTCAGGGGGCTGAGCCGCCCGGCATCAGGTCCGGGTACTTCAATCCGCTTCCGGTGTTGAAGAGCACGATCCGCTCATCCGGCCGGACCCAATCTCGGCGGGCCAGGACCTCCAGCGCGGCCAATGTGGCGGCCCCTTCGGGCGCAGCCAGCACGCCCTCCTGCTCCGCCAGGCGGCGCTGCGCGGCGCGGATCGCCGCGTCGCTCACCGCAAGCGCAGTCCCGCGACTCTCACGCAGACTGCGCAGAATCAGGCGATCGGCGAAGCTCTTCGGCACGCGCAGCCCGCTGGCAATGGTCTGCGCTTGCTCCCAAAAGGTGCATGCCTCTGCACCGCTTTCCATCGCCCGCACTACCGGAGCGCAGCCCTCCGCCTGCACCGAAACCAGCCGCGGCCGCGCCGCTTCCTCGAGCCAGCCCAGATCCTCCAGCTCGGCGAACGCTTTCCACATCCCCACCAGTCCGGTGCCGCCGCCGGTCGGGTAGACGATCACATCCGGCAGCCGCCAGCCGAAGGCCTCGGCCAGCTCATAGCCCATCACCTTCTTGCCTTCCAAGCGGTAGGGTTCCTTGAAGGTCGAGACGTCGAACCAGCCCTGGGTCCGCGATCGCTCGGCGGCCAGCCGGCCGGCGTCGCTGATCAATCCATCGACCAGGACGACCTCGGCCCCGGCGGCGCGGCACTCCTCGACGTTCGTGTGCGGCGCGTCGCGCGGCATGATGATTTGCGCTCGCAGCCCGGCCCGTGCGCAATAGGCCGCCAGCGCCCCGCCGGCATTGCCGGCGGTCGGGATGATCAGCCGCTCCAGCCCGAGCTCGCGCGCTTTGGAGACCGCCACAGCCAGGCCGCGCGCCTTGAACGACCCGGTCGGATTGACGCCTTCGTCCTTCACATACAACCGCGTCAGCCCCAGCTCGCCGCCGATGCGCGGCATTGGCAGAAGCGGGGTATCCCCTTCGCCCAGGCAGACCTGCTGCGCGGCATCGAAGACCGGCAGCAGTTCAGCCCAGCGCCACTGCCCGGGCGACCGCTGGCTGATCTCCTCCCGCGTCAGCGAGGCCCGCACGTGCTCGAGATCGTAGCGGGCCAGCAGCGGCGCCTGGCAGGCGACGCAGAAAGTCTGCACGAGGTGCGCGTCGAAGATCGTCCCACAGGCGGAGCATTCCAGGTGAGTAAAGGCGGTCATCGTTTGGCCTGCAGCGTCGGATTCTGCCCGAGCCGGCCGGCAGCGGCAAGCGTCGGCCTGAGAGCCCGCCGGGAGGCCCAACTCGAGGGCGGCATCAAGCCCGATCCCGGGCAGGTTACAGGAGCGGCAGGGAGAGGAGTGAGGCGGGAACCCAGAACTGGAACAACCCCAGGTAGGAGAGCGCCAGCGTTGCCACAAACACGGCCGCGCCGGCAACGATCAGCACCCGGTCGCGGGCCTTGTAATGCAGTTCCTCCACCCAGGTGCGCGGCTTGACACCGAAGGCCCGCAAGTCCATGGCGTCGATGATGTCCTCGCTCCCGGCAATGGCCTGAATGGTGACCGGAACAATCAGCGGCGCAAGTTTGCGCACCTGCGAGACCAAGCCTCCGCTGAGCTTCTCAAGCTCATAGCCGCGGGCGCGCTGCGCGTCCATCGTGATCTGGAAGTCGCGGCCGTAGGTCGGCACGAAGCGCATGGTCAGGTCCATGGCGTAGGCGATCTTGTCGGGCAGCCCGAGCCGGCGGAATGTGATGCCATAGAGCGCCGGGTCGAAGGAATAGGGGATCAGGATCGTCATGCTGGCCAAGCAGAATACGCGCACCAGCATGCTGAGCGCGTAGAACGAGCGCTCGACGGTGATGTGCAGGACCGGCTGCCAGCCGAAGATGGTGAACGGCGCCACCAGATTGCGGATGACGTGTTCCTGCTGGTAGAACTCAACCCCGCCCCGTCCGGTCAAGAAGGTGAAGAAGGAGAAGTAGACGACAAAGCCACCGATGAACAACCACGCCCGGCGCATCTCGCGCCACGGAATGCCGGAGGTCAGGACCACCAGCAGCGCCACGGCGAAGACCACCAGCAGCGCGCGCAGGTCCCAGATGGAGATCACCGTGCCGAGATAGCACAGGTAGAAGATGATCCAGGCGCGTGGGTCGAAGCTCTGGATCAACGACCGCCGTTTGCGGTAGCGCCAGGTCACGAGCATGCAGTCATTCCTGCCGGTCTCCCCGGGAGCTTGAAGCTCCCGGGGAGATGTCCCGTTCTGTTCCTCACGAGTCAAGGTCTCGTGAGGAGTGCCTCCTAGCGCCCGGTCTGGCGCTGGAGCGCGGCGTAAGCCACCACCAGGATCGGCACCAGGATGGCGGCGAAGATCAGGTTCGGCCCGGCCGAAGGCAGGAATTCCCCGACAATGGCCACCGCCGGTGGGTAGCCATTGATCCAGATATCAGAGATCGCCGCAAACCCGAGGCCGATCAGGTTGCCGAGCATGCCCCAGGTCACCGCCGCGGCGACGTCGATGTTCGCGCCGAAGGCAAAGCGCACGATCACCACCAGGATGAACCCAACCACGATCGACAGCCCGGCCAGAACCGAGATGGGCTGGTCGCCGAAGATGTTGTTGGCCACGTCGAAGAACAGCGTGTTCGGTGTGTTGCGGAACAGGAAGTAGAACAGCGTGGCGATAGCGGTCAGCACGGCCCCGATGATCAGCACCGTGTTCAGGCTCTTCTTCTTGTCGGGGAACAGCATCGCCATCCCGGCGATCAGGCCGATCAGTCCATTGCCGACGCTCCACTGCGGATAGACGCCAAAGCCCGTCAGTGCATCGCCGACCATGTTCCCGACCGCGCCGGTGAAGAAGCCGACCACCGGGCCAAAGGCGTAGCCGAAGAACATCGGGATGCAGATCGCCGGGCGCAGCGCCACCTGACTGACCGACGGGACCACAAACACCGTGCCATTAAACAGGTAGGAGAACACGGCGTAGAGCGCCGCACCGATGGCCATGTAGACCACCTCGCGCGTGCCGACCTCCCAGGCCTTGTTCTCCTTGGTGAACCAGTAGACCGCCAGGGCAAGAACGATCCCGACTGCAACGAACACGAAACGCAAAACAGGCCTCTCGCCCGTCTGCAGCCGCTCGATCCCGAGCACGTTCCCACCGATCCAGACCACCAGCAGGAAGAAGAGGAAGACGATGACGAGGGTCAGGCCGAGGTTGAAGAACTTGCGGTCCATTGAACGCTCTCCTCTCTAGGAAGCTAGACATGTGCCAGCGCTTCGGCACGCAGGAAGCGGCCGGTACGCGGCAAGCGATCCAGGTTCGCCTGGAGCAGTGACGTTGGGACCAGCCGGCACCGGGTGAGCAGCCCGGTATCCGCCAGTACCGCCTCGGGCGGTCCGTCGCCGACGATGCGTCCGCCGTCTACCAGAAGCACGCGGTTGGCATACACCACCGCCATGTCGACATCATGCGTGATGAACAGGACCGCCGCGAAACCGGGCATCGCCAGAATCGAATCCATGAAATTCATGTAGTTGTGATAGTCCTGCCCGGCCGTCGGCTCGTCCATCACCAAGATCTTCGAGCGCATCGCCAGAATGGCGGCGATGCTGACACGCTTCTGCTGCCCGAACGAAAGCGCCAGAGGCGGGTCCTGCTCCAGCCCGGTCATGTTGACAATCTCGATTGCCGCGTGCACCTCCTTTTCGATCTCCGCCGGCGCGTGGCCGAGGTTGGTAGGGCCGAAAGACAGTTCCTCGCGCACGGTCGGTGCGAAGAGCATGTGACTGGGGCTTTGAAAAACATACCCCAGGGTTCCGGCAATCTGGGCCACGCTGAGTTCGCGCGTGTCGCGCCCGCCGATCAACACTCGCCCCGCAGTCGGTTTGTGCAGCCCAATGGCGTGCTTGACGAGGGTGGTCTTCCCGGCCCCGTTGGCACCCAGGACGGCGATGACATCGCCGCGGTCGACGCGCAGATCGATGCCGTGGAGCACTTCCGGACCATTGGTGTAGGCGAAGTGCACACCTTCGAACGCCACCAGCGGCCCCTCGGTCGTTCTGCCCCTTGTTGGCCGCGGCGGCGTAGGAGGCGGTGGCGTCTCGCTGGCTGCCCGAGCGATGACCATGGAGGCGGGCAGCTTGACCTGCCGGTAGTCGACCGCCGCCTGCAGTCCGTCCAGACGCCCGAAGTAGCGGGCCTGGCCGTCCTCCAGGAACAGCACCTGGTCCGGGCGGATCTTGAGGACATCCTCGACGCGGTGCTCGATCATGATCACCGCCATGCCTTCGTCCACCAGCTGCCGGACCAACGTGAGCGTCTCCACCGCGCTGGCCGGATCGAGGCTGGCCAGGGGTTCATCCAGGAGCAGGATGCTGGGCCGCATCGCCAGGACCCCGGCCAGCGCCAGCTTCTGTTTCTCCCCCCCGGAAAGCGAGAACGTCTCGCGCTCGCGTAACTGGCCGATGCCAAGATGGTCCATGGCCAGCTCGACCCGCTCGAGGATCTCCGGGCGCGCCAAGGCCAGGTTCTCCAAACCAAAGGCGACCTCGTTCACAACCCGTGAGCCCAGGATCTGTCGTTCGGGGTCCTGCAGCACCGTTCCGACTCGCTCGGAGATGCGTGCCAACGGCCAGCCGGCCGTTTCCTGCCCATCGAGCAGGACATGTCCGGTCATCACGCCCTTGTAGGAGCGGGGGATCAAGCCGTTGATACAGCGTGCCAGCGTTGTCTTGCCGCAGCCGCTGGCGCCGGCAACCAGGAGCACTCTCCCGGCCTCCAGCTTAAACGAGATGTCCCGCAGAGAGGGGGCTTCCCGGTCTCGGTAGCGGAAGCTCAAGTCCTGGACGATCAGAGAGGGATTGCCGGCCACAGACTTCCTCGCGCGGCAGAGATAACCCCGCCGTCACGCGACGGTCACGACTCGCCAAACACCTTGCCCAGCCACTCGCGCACGCCTGAGCGGGGCGCCTCCCCGCGCACTGTCCCGTCGGCTCCGTTGACCGCGACTCGGCAGCGTCGGCCTTGCACATCGAAGGCGCTCAACCAGAGCGGAACCAGTATCAGGCGGTACGAGTCGATCGCCATTCCGGCGGAGCTGATGCTCAGATCCTTGATCTCCCCCCCTTGCTCCCACCCGACCCGCTCACGGCAGCGGGCGAAGACACGCTGCCGGGCGATGAGGGCCGCATCCGACATGGTCCGCTGATACGTCTCGGCCGGCCAGTCGGCCAGATAGGCTGGATCGTACGGGCGTGCCTGCCTCAGATCGAACGTCTCCAGGGCGCCGAGTAAGGCGGTCGGAAGACGGTCGCTGGCCGCCACGCCGACATCGTCCTCGAGAACGACCTGCACACCGGAGACTGCCACCCACCCCCGCCGGTGGGAGTCGTACCTCAACCCCGACCAGGGCACCTGGCCGGCAAGGTCAAAGGCCCACACGGGGAGATACATTCCCTGGGGCGGCTCCACACGGACCTCCAGCTTTTCGCGCTCGAGCCAATCGTGGAGCGCGCCAGCGGCCTGCGCAGCACCCAGCCGGAACGGTATCAACCCGTCCGGCGGGACAAGCTCGCGTGTGTTGGTTTCGTCGACCACGTGAGCGGAGCCGCAGTACGGGCATGTCACCGACATGACCGCCGGGCCGAGTACGAAGGGGGTGCCGCAGCCCTGACAATCGAAAGAGCGTGAAGCCACAGGCACCCGATGTCCACGCGCGGTGGCCATGGCGATCGTGAAATCCTGCCGGGCGGCGCGGGCCCCCTGGCGCGCCTCCCGGCGCGCACACTGCTCACAGATCAGTGCCTGGCCGTCCGGGGCGTACACCATCCGCCCGCCGCACTTGGGGCAGGTGAAGCGCCGCGCTTCCGCCGCACTCTGCGCAGCGGCGGGGACCGTCAGCCGATCCGGATCGACGATCTCCTCCGGCTTGAGCCGGCCATCCAGGATCGCCAGCGCCCGCCGGGCGCGCGGGTTGGCCGGATCACGGGCCAACACCTCCTCCAGGCAGCGGCGCTTCTCCACCGGATCTGAGTTCACCTCGGCCAGCCAGTACCAGGCTTCCAGGAGGTCAGCCATCGGGGGTTCGGAGCGAAGCAGCCAGTCAAGAAAGAAGCGGGCTTCCTCGGCCTGGCCCGCCTTGGCGGCCGCGATACCTCTCGTCAGCAGATCGCGTAGACTGTCCTGCACGGGAAGTCTCCCTCGCCGCTCTCAGTATACTCTCCGACGCGGCGCCGGCTCACCCGCACGATCCCCGCCGCGGCGGAACTGATCGTCGGCCGACCACCGCTGCCCATCCGCCCAGGGCGCGGGCTGCTGCTGCCATGGATGAAACGCGACGGCAGGGAGATCCCTCCCTGCCGTCGCCGGGATTGCTCAGGCTACTCCCTACGGTTCTGCCGGCGGCTCCCGTTCGGGTAGCTCCTGCAGGGCCTGGTCCACCCTCTGCTGCAGCGTCATCCGATTCGGCTTTCGCCCGCCCAGGTCCTTCAGATGATCGACGACCGCCCGGCTGCTCGAGCGGGCGATCCGGCCCAGCGATTCCTGCGACAACCGCTGGCCGCGCTCAAACCAGGATGCCACCGCATAGCCCATCGCCACGGTTGTTCCCACGGCGATGCCCGCACTCAACAGCCAGCCCGGCGGGCCTCCCAACTTGCTCAACTCGTAGAACAAGCCTCGGCCCAGCAGGCCCAGGCCGAATGTCAGCAGCAACTCGCGGGCGCGCCCGGCTGTGATCCGCTGGCCGTAGATGCGCGCCAGGCTCAGGACCATGGCGGATTGGATCCCGATCAGGGGGATGAAGTCGATGATCGGGATGGGCGTGACGGCGATGGCCGCCGCCGTCGAGGCGGTCCGCCCGATCACGGTCTGGCTGAGCTTCCAGCGGTAGGCAGGCAGCGCGGCCCCCAGCGCGGCGACGATACCCGGTTCGGTCTTGGCCACGGCCAGCAACACGCGCTCAACGCCGGTCCCATCTTTGGCGCTCAGGGGCAGGAGCTGCTCGGTTGTCAGGCCGAGCGTTGTGGCTATCTGGGCCAGGACTCGGGTGCGCTCGCGACGGACCAGGTCCATCTTGTTGACTGCAACGACCGTCGGTTTGCCCAGGCCGACCAGCTCGTCGAACAGGGCCCGCTCCGCCGGGCGAATGCCATGGGTGGCGTCGAACAGGATCACCAGGACATCGGCTGTCTCAGCGGCCGCCAAGGCCCGCTGCCTCTCTTCCTCGCCGACCGACCCGGCAACATCGGCCCCGGGTGTGTCGATCACCGCGAACAGCCCGGCGTCGGCCTGCTGCGCCACCCGGGTCGTCCCGGCAACGGCGCTGACCGCGGCCCGGTCGCCCCGCGAACGGATCAGTTGATTGAAGAGCGTAGACTTGCCGACATTGGCCGGCCCAACAATGGCAACCTGGTGCTTGTCCCCGGTCGTGATCTTGAGTTGCTCAGCCGCCTGCTCCACCAGTCGCCGCCAGCCCTTGGCGTCGCCGGGCAGGAGGCTCAGGCCGCGCTCAAGCTGTGTGCGGGTGGCCGGCGGCAGCCCGTCCCACAGGTGGCGCAGCTCCTGCGGCCAGCGTCCGATGAACTCCGGAAATCGGCCTCTTTCCTCGGTCATGTGTCCGATTCTACTCAGTTCGAGCCTTGCCGGGCTGTGGATAAGTGGCTTTCGGCTGTGGAGAAGGCTCTCCTTCTGGGGAGAATGTCAGACAGCCTGCCTTCGCGTGCCTGTCCGCTACCCGAACATCTGCCAACGGCCCCACTCAGGCGGCTACATATGGGAGGCCACCGATCCTGCTCCCTCGACGCCTCGCGGTCTCCACTGTCCTCCCACAGCCGCCTTGTGGAGGGGGTGGGCGGCGGTTCCTGCCGGCCCTTGGCGTCCAGTGGCATCGCTATCCATACTGATGGGGGCTCACCGGCCGGCCTGCGGCGTTGTCCACATTTCCCCATCCCCTACGGCTACTACGACTCTCTGATTTACTGAGGAACAAACTGGAAAGAAAAGCAACAGGCTCCCAGGCTGACTGTCCTGGGAGCCTGACTGGTGAGATCGTTGCGCTCAGGCCCAGCCGCGGAAACGCATTGCGTGTACGACACGGTCGATGGCCACCATGTAGGCGGCATCGCGCATGTAGACGTCTTCTTTCTGGGACATGTCCAGGACCGCCTTGAAGGCGCTGGTCATCTTCTCGTCCAGTCGGGCGAGCACATCCTCCCGAGTCCAGTAGAAGTTCATATCGTTCTGGACGCTCTCGAAGTAGGAGGTGGTCACGCCGCCGCCGTTGCACAGAAAGTCGGGAATGTCGAATATGCCGCGCTGCTTGAGGACGGTGTCGGCTTCAGGCGTGGTCGGCCCGTTGGCGCCCTCGGCCACGATGCGCACCTTCTTGTGGATGCCTTGGACGTTCTCGCCGGTGATCTGGCCCTCGATCGCCGCCGGGATGAGTACGTCGACCTCCTTGCTCAGCCAGGCCTCGCCGTCCTCGATGGCATAGCCGGCTTCCTTGGCTCGCTTCTTGTCGACGGCGCCGTAGATGTCGGTGATACTCTGCAGAAAGTTGGGATCAATTCCGTCCTTCTGGGTGAAGGTGTAGGACTTCTTGTCCACCCGGTCCCAGCAGGAGACGCACAAGACCTTGCCGCCGAGCATCTCGATGAAACCGCGGGCGGCATATTGGGCGACGTTGCCGAAGCCCTGGATCGAGGCGGTGCACTTGGACGAATCCAGCTTCAGGTGCTTTACCGCCTCACGGATGCAGTAAGTGACGCCGTAGCCGGTGGCTTCGGTCCGGCCGAGCGACCCGCCCGCGCCGACCGGCTTGCCGGTGATGACGCCCGGCGTGAAGGAGCCGACCAGCTTGGAGTACTCGTCCATCATCCAGCCCATCATCTGCGGCGTGGTTCCCACGTCCGGGGCCGGGACGTCCTGGCGCGGGCCGATGTTCTTCCAGATCTGGCCGATCCAGCCGCGGCACAGGCGCTCCTTCTCCGAGTCGCTCAAGGCGGACGGGTCGACGACCACCCCGCCCTTGCCGCCGCCAAGCGGGATGTCGGCCACGGCGCATTTCCACGTCATCCACATGGCCAGGGCGCGGATCGTGTCGAGTGTCTCGCCCGGATGGAAACGGATGCCGCCCTTGGCCGGGCCGCGGGCGTCGTTGTGCTGAACGCGGTAGCCGAAGAAGACCTTCATGCTGCCGTCGTCCATGCGGACCGGGATCTGGAAGCGGAACTCGCGCATCGGCCAGCGGAGAACACCGGTGATGCCCGGGTCCAGTTTGAGCTGTGCGGCGACGCTGTCGAACTGTGCCTGCGCCATCTCGAATGCGTTCACGTCATTCAACCTCGCGGGTGGAATTCGAGCCTCAGGTCTGAGGACAAGTTACGCGGGCGCCTCGGTCAGGCGCCCGCGCGGGTGAACACAGGAGGGCAGCGCCCGGCTTGCTCGGCGCTGCCTGTATTGATCGGGCCATTGCAGGGCTGTTGCTCCTTCGGGAACGGTAACCGAGCCGGCGGTGCCGGTCAAGTGACAAGGTTCACGGGACACGGCGATTCTTGTCCAGGCCGCGCAAGTGACGCTCCAGGAGCTCGCGGACCACGGCCGGGTTGGCACGCCCGCCGGCTCGGCGCATGACTTGTCCGAACAGCCATTGGGCGATCGTCGTCTTCCCGGCTAGGTACTCTTCGACCTGGGCCGCGTGTGCGGCAAGAGTCTGTCCTACGAGCTGTTCGATTGCGGCCGGGTCGCTGAGCTGGGCCAGGCCCTGCGCGGCGACGATGGCCGCCGGATTGCGCCCGCTGGCATAGGCTTCCGCCAGCACGGCCTTGGCGCTAGTCTGGCTGATCTGACCCGATTCGGCCAGGGCAACCAGCTCGCCCAGGGCCTGCGGGCTGAGGGGGCAGTCTTCTATCGAGGCGCCGGCCTGATTGAGGAGAGCGAACAGTTCGCCGGTCAGCCAATGCGCCAGCCGCTCCGGAGCAACGTCGGGCGAAGCGCGCGCGGCCGCCTCGAAGTAGTCGGCGACCGGGCGCTCAGCAGTCAGGAGGGCGGCAGTGTAGCCCGTTAAGTGAAACTTGGAGGTGAAACGGGTGCGGCGCGCCTCCGGAAGTTCAGGCAGCGAGGCACGCAGCCTCTCCAGCCATGCGGAGTCGATCTGCAGCGGCGGCAGGTCCGGCTCCGGGAAGTAGCGATAGTCGTCCGCTTCCTCTTTATTGCGCTCGGGATAGGTCAACCCGTGGGCGTCGTCCCAACGCAGCGTCTGTTGCAGGACCTGGTCGCCCTGCCGCAGCAGGTCGGTGTGTCGTTCGATCTCGTAGGCGACCGCGCGCAGCATCGAGCGGAAGGAATTCAGGTTCTTGATTTCGGTGCGCGTGCCCAGGCCGGCGCTTCCGGATGGGCGCACGGAGACATTCGCCTCGAAACGGATGACCCCCTTCTCCATGTCGCCGGTGGTGATCTCCAGGTAGCGCAGCAGCGAGCGCAAGGCCGTGGCATAAGCCTTGACCTCTTCCAAGGAGGCCAGATCGGGCTCGGTGACGATCTCCAGCAGCGGGACGCCGGCGCGGTTGAAATCGACCAGGGAGGCATCCTGGCGGTGGAAGAGCTTGCCGGTGTCTTCCTCCAGATGGACGCGCCGGATGCGGATGCGTTTCGCCGCTCGGGGCGTGTCGATATCCAGCCAACCTTCGACAGCCAACGGCATCTCGTATTGAGAGATTTGATATCCCTTGGGCAGGTCGGGGTAGAAGTAGTTCTTGCGAGCGAACAGGCTGGTCTCAGCCACGCGGCAGTGCAGGGCCAGCGCAGCCTTCAAGGCGAATTCGACCGCCCGGGCGTTGATCACCGGCAGGGTGCCGGGCATGCCGGTGCACACCTCGCACACCGCGCTGTTGGGCGAGGCGGCGGTGGTGTCAACGACCGCACAGCCGCAGAACATCTTCGAGAGCGTCAGCAGCTCGGCGTGGACTTCCAGGCCGATGACCGGCTCGATGGCGGCGGGGCGATCGGACATCAGGCTCTAGCCATGGCGCTGCATGAAACGGCGGATGCGTTCGAGCGCCGCTTCGATCTTCTCATAGGCGGTGGCGTAGGAACAGCGCACGAAGGCGCCGTCGGCGCCAAAGGCGTTTCCGGGGATGACCGCCACACGCTCCTCCTGGAGCAGGCGGTCGGCGAAGGTCTCATCGTCCATGCCGGTGGCGGCGATGGAGGGGAAGGCGTAGAAGGCGCCGTGCGGCTCGAAGGTCGGCAGGCCGAGCTCGTTCAACCCGCCGACGATCAGGCGGCGGCGGCGATCGTACTCGGACACCATCGCCTGAACATGCTCCTCGCCGCGACTGAGGGCCTCGACGCCGGCGGCCTGGGAGGGCGTCGGGGCCGACATGATCGTGTACTGGTGGATCTTGCGCAGGGCGGCCAGCAAGGCTGCCGGGGCAGCTGCGTAGCCGATGCGCCAGCCGGTCATGGCGTAGTCCTTGGAGAGGCCGCCGAGTGTGACGGTCCGTTCGCGCATTCCGGGCAGCGCGGCAAAGCACACATGTTGGTGGCCGCCGTACACCAGGCGGTCGTAGATCTCGTCGGAGATGACCAGCAGGTCATGCCGGGCGGCCACCTCGCCCAGGGCGATCAGGTTCTCGCGGGTCATGACGGCGCCGGTGGGATTGTTTGGATATCCGATCAGGAGCGCCTTGGTGCGCGGGGTGATCAGCGCCTCGAGGTCGGGCGCCATAGTCTGAAAGGAATCCTGAACGCGCGTCTTGAGCGGCCGCGGGACCCCGCCGGCGAAGATGACTTCCGGCTGATAGGCGACAAAACACGGGGTGGGGACGATGACCTCGTCGCCGGGGTCGAGGATAGCCGTCAGAACCAGGTAGAGTGCCTCGGACACGCCGACGGTGATCAGGATCTCGCTGCGCGCGTCGTAGGCGACACCGTACAGGGCGGCCAGCTGATCGGCCACGGCCAGTCGCAGCTCGAGCGTTCCCGAATTGGAGGTGTAGTGCGTCTCGCCGCGACGGAGCGATTCGATCCCCGCCTGCAGGATCGATTCCGGGGTGGTGAAATCCGGTTCGCCGATGCCGAGCGAGATGACGTCCTGCATGGTGGCGGCGATGTCGAAGAAGCGCCGGATGCCGGAGGGGGGCACCTGGGCGACTCGACGGGCGACGAAGTCTCGCATGAAGAAAGTCTCCTTGTCTGCGGCCCCGGTCAGGGCAGATCAATCTGCCACTCGTCGTTGCGCTCGCTGTAGGAGAGATGGAACACCCGCCCATCCAGCGTGCGAACGCGGAAGCATAGTCCCTGCGGCTCCCGCCAGCGGTCTTCGACCTCGGCGACGGGCAAGCGCTCCCCCTCCCAGACCAGGGCCACCGGCCGCTCGCCGTACGTGCTGCCCGAGTGACATTCGACGTCAGCCGAACGCATTCGATCTCCGGCGCCTCCGATCCCGACTCAGGCGAATCCGATCTCGGACGAGTCCCCGACGTTGAGCGAGCGGTCCCGCCCGATAACACGCGCCTCGCGGCCGATCAGCGAGGTGGACAACGCCGTATCGACAATCTGAGAACCGGCGTCGACGATCGAGTTCTGAATCAGGGCGCGCCGGATCACGCAGCCCGGGCCGATGCTGACATGCGGCCCGACGACCGAAGCGCTGACCTCAGCCGTCGGGTCGATGTATACCGGCGGGACGATGACCACGTCCTTGCGCCCGGCAGCCTCGCTCGAGTTGTCGCGCCCATTGTCGAGCAAGTAGCGATTGGTCTCCAGGAGCGCCTCGGCCTTGCCGCAGTCCTGCCACACCTCCACTGGCTGGACGCGCATGCGCAGCCCGTCTTCGAGCAGCAGGTTGATGGCGTCGGCCAGGAAGTACTCGCCGCCGAGCAGGACCTTGGCCGCCATCTGCTTCTCGATGGCGGCGATCAGGGCCTCGGCTTGCGGGAAGTAGTAGACCCCCACGACGGCCAGGTTGTTGCTGGCGTCCTGGGGCTTCTCGACCAGGCGTCGCACCCAGCCGTCCGGCCCGACCTCGGCCACGCCGAAGCGGCGCGGGTCGGGGACGGCCTTGACGCAGGCGACGGCCTCGTGCGGTGGACGCCCCAGACTGGAGAGGTCGGTCTGGATCAGCGTGTCGACGAAGACCATCATCATCGGGCCGGTCAGACCCTGCCGCGCCAGCCAGATGGCGTGCGATTGACCGAGCATCTCGGTTTGGTCGACATAGCGGGCTTTCAAATGGGGATAGGCCTGGCGCACGTACGACTGGATCTGGTCACCCAGGTAGCCGACGATGAAGATGACCTCGTCCACCTGGGGGACGGCTGAGAACATGTCCAGGACGTGGCCGAGGACGGGCTTGCCGGCCACACTGACCAGCGGTTTGGGTTTGGACCAGGTGTGCGGCCGCAGGCGAGTGCCGTATCCGGCGGTGGGAATGACGATCTTCATGGGCAACGCTCCTGGCGGGTAGCGGCCGGGCCGCCGGTCAGGGGGCAGAGGGCGTTCATAGGGGCGGACGCTCAGTGTGCCACGCGGTGGCCGACTGGTAGGCATGGCAGGCGCGCAGCAGCGCGCGCTCGCTCAGATGAGGGCCGTTGAGCTGCATGCCGATCGGCAGCCGCTTGCCGTCGAAGCCGACGGGAAACGCAATCCCGGGCACGCCGGCCAGGTTGGCAGGCAGGGTGAAAACGTCCTCCAGGTACATGGCCAACGGGTCGTCGCCGTGAGCGCCGATGGGGAAGGCGGTCGTCGGGGCGACCGGGCAGGCGATCAGGTCGACCTGGCGGAAGGCGGTCTCGAAGTCGGCCTTGATCAGCGTACGCACCTTCTGCGCCTGGGCGTAGTAGGCGTCGTAGTAGCCGGCCGAGAGGGCATAGGTGCCCAACATGATGCGCCGCTTGACCTCGGCGCCGAAGAGTGAGCCGCGCGTTTCCAGGTATTGTTCCATCAGGCCTTCGGCGGCCCGGCGCGGCCCAAAGCGGATGCCGTCGTAGCGGGCCAGGTTGGCCGAGGCCTCGGCCGGTGCGATCAGGTAGTACACCGGCAGGGCCAGGTCGGTGTGCGGCAGACGGATCGGGACGGCTTTGGCTCCCATCCCGCAGAAGACATCGACCGCTTGGCGGACGGCAGCCTCGACCTCGGGCTGAATACCTTCGATGAAGTACTCCTCCGGGACGCCGAGGCGCATCCCATTTAGGTCGATGCCGTCCAGGTCGGCCGGCGCCACAGGATCGGTCACGCTGGTCGAATCAAGCGGGTCGTGCCCGGCGATGGCCTGGAACACGGGCGCCAGGTCGGCCGCCGAGCGAGCCAACGCGCCGACGCAGTCCAGTGAGGACCCGAAGGCGATCAAGCCGTAGCGCGAAACGCGGCCGTAGGAGGGCTTCAACCCGGTCACCCCGCAGAACGCGGCCGGCTGCCGGACCGATCCGCCGGTGTCCGTGCCGAGGGCGGCGAAACACAGTCGCCCGGCCACCGCCGCAGCCGACCCGCCGGAGGATCCGCCGGGGACTCGGGTGGGGTCCCAAGGATTGTAGGTCGGCCCGAAGCCCGAGTTTTCGGTCGACGAGCCCATGGCGAATTCGTCGGTGTTGGTCTTGCCGAGCACGACCGCCCCGGCTGCGGCCAGCCGGCGGACACTGGTGGCGGTGTAGGGCGGGCGAAATCCCTCCAGGATGCGTGATCCGGCTGTGGTCGGCTCGCCAGCCAGGCAGAGCACATCCTTGACGGCCACCGGGATCCCCAGCGCGGCAGGGGCCGGCAGGCCGGGATCCCGCCGCCATTCGGCCAGGCGAAGGTCGGCCGCGCGTGCCTGGCTCAGAGCCAGTTCGGCCGTCACAGCCAGAAACGCATGCAAAGTTGGGTCCAGCCGCTCGATG
>DAIRVC010000010.1:0-32704 GCA_036803025.1 Anaerolineales bacterium | reverse complement strand
GTCCACCCACATCCCGCAGCACGAATGCCAGGCTTCCCGAATCGCCGGACTCCAGATCGAGGACGGCATTCTCCACCACGAAGAACGGGCCGAACGATGCTCCTTGGCCGCGACCCAGCCTGCCGCTGACCAGCAGCGCCTCGGGATCCTCCAGCCTGGCGAAGCGATTGACCAGACGGAGGTAGCCGTCGGTGTCCGGCACGCCCGCATCGTTCAGGATCGGCTCGAGCCGCCACCACCGGATATTGACCTCATCGACCGCGTGCATGAAGGAGTGCGTCGGCTCCGGAATCAGTCGCCAGCGATTGACCCAGAAGCCGTCCGAGTCGGAATAGCACGAGTTGCAGTCGGAGCCGGCATCTGTCCAGCAGTTGTAGCAGTCCGGGGATCCCACGTAGTTATGCGAGAATTCGTGCAGGATGGAATCCAATCCGGCCCCGCCCATGGCGTACTCCCAGGGCTTGGCGGTCGGGGTGCCGGACGAGTCGGCCGCTGGCGGTGAACCGCTGCAGTAGTCGGCCCAGGGTATGGGCGTGATCAACATCGGCGGGACAAACCCGCGTCCTGCATCGAGAAACACCGTTTCTGGCGTCGATCCTGATTGACCGCAGCATCCGGCGATCATCTCCAGGACAACGTCGTTCAACGAAGGGTTCGCCGCGATCAGTTCGCTGCGCATCTCAGACCGAAATGTGTCGTTGGCACAGTAATCCGTCACGCCGAGAGACCAAAGGTAGTCCTGCAGAAAGTACAGGTAAAGCGGGTTGAAGACCGCCTGGAACTCGGTCTCTGCAACGGGAAATCCGCCCAGGAACACCTCTGCCCAGTCATAGGCAACGTCCCTCAGCCTCACGATATCTGCCGCCGACAGCGCGCGCCAGAGGGCTACCCTCCCGTCGTCCACGTGGTCCCCGACGTCATCCATGCGGGCGGCAGCGTCAGAATACCCCCGCGCGCGCAGGTACCACTCGTACTGCCCTTCCGTGGCCCAACTCAAGGGCTCGTAGCTCATGATCCACGGGACGAACATGACGCTGATGCCGCGCGTATCCACGACGCCGTACGGCCCATCCTCGATTCGGTTGTTGGTCTCGTCGGTCTCGGCGTACTCGTTTCCAGGGTCGATCTCGATGCCCAGGCTGACCGCCTGGGCCATCGGCCTCGGCACTTGGCGGATATCGCCCAGCAACCCGGAGGGATTCGTCTCCGCGTCCCACGCGGCATCCTCCATCCCCAACGGGACCACCGGGAGCATCACCTCGAACTGTGAAGCATGTGCCGGGATCGCCAGGGGCAGTGTGTCCTCGGGCATGCGCCAGCCGGAGGGAACCGTCACACCCGTGACTGCCCGCAGGCCTCCGATGGCGCTCGTATCCCACTGCCCCTCTGGTAGGTCCAGCCGGAACCGGACATTGATTGGGCAGCCGAAGGTGGATGACACACTCACTTGGAAGGCCGTGTTCTTGCCCATCACCAGCGGCGAACCGAAGATCACTTGAACTGCCCGGCTCTCCCCGAGGCTCAGGTCCCCGACTAGCACCCGTATGCCGACCGAATCGTCGCCCTGGTTGCCGGCGGAGTCACGCGCCACCACTTCGATTAGCTCATCACATTCCAACAGTCCGCCGACTGGATTGAGTGCAAAGATGTAGCGTTTCTTGCCGTCCTCCGTATCACCAGCCGGCGAGAAGCCGATCTCGCCCTGCGATACCCCGTTAACGTAGACCTCGATGCTCTCCAACTCCCAGTCTTCGATGACCTCCCCCTCCAGCCGCACCTCGCGCGTGCTGAAGAATGCCCCGTTCTCCGGAAGGGTGATGGTCACTTGCGGCGGCTCATCGTCCGGTACCGGCTCGACGGGGATCTCCGGCCGCCGCAGAGTCACGTCATCGATCAGTTCCGGATCGCCCGATGGGTAGTCAATGAAGACTTCGCGAATGCGCGGGTCGCTCACGCTCAGGCAGCGGTGGATGTTCTCAACTCCTGGGCCGAGCGTCACGCTATCGGAGCCGGCCAGATACCGCACCCCCTCTTCGTCCTGCCCCCAGGCGGTCAGCACAGCCGTCACCGGCTCCCCGGACGACGTCGGCGCGTCAAGCCCGACAAACACGCCGACGAATTCCGCCAGGGGATCGAGGCTGAAGTGGATCGGGCGCCCACTGCTGAGGAACTCCATCATGATCTCGCCCTGCAGGCCGCGGTTGCCCGAGTGGGGCCAGGCGTCAACCGGATCGACAACGTAGGCATCCAGATACTGGTCGAAGGTCAGGCCTGCCTCCAGCGTCCGGCCTTCTAGATTCGTCAGTACCGGAAAGGCCGCCGCGTCGAAAGTGATGACCGTCTCACCAGCCATGCCGGTGGCATCACACTCTGACGGCGGGATCGGCGTCGCAGTCGGCCAGGGCGTGACCGTCGGCGGCAGAATGACGGTGAACGTCGCCGACACCCAGCGAGGCCGCAGGAATCGACTGGTGCTGCCGCAGCGGTCGCAGGCCCAGATCGCATGCGCGCCGGCAGTAGGACCTTGAGGGATGGTGACGGTCGTGGAGAACGCCCCGTTGCCGTTGGCCGAGAAGGTGCCCAGCAGCGGCCCGGACTGGGAATCCCAATGGATCTCGTTACCGGTGCTGTTGGGGGTCCAGCCGCCTCCGTTGACGGTGACGACCGTCCCCGGCGGTCCGGAGGTCGGGTTGATGCCGATCCCGAACTGGTATTCGGGCCGGGCAGCCGCAGTTGCAGTATTCAGGCTCAGACCGAAGGCGATCGAGCCGATGATCAGTGCCTTCGTGAGAAGGGCGGAGCGGGACATGGCAGCCTCCTTGCATGCGAGCGGCAGGCGACCATCACCCGGAGCACGGGGTAGGGCCGGCGGGGTGCCGGCAGCAGTACGGGGTTGGTTGGTGGGTCACGAGGGCGAGAGCCCTGCGCATCCCCCCGGGCGAAGCAGCCTCATTATAGGAACGAATCCACCCGGGGGCTAGTGACAGAAAGCGCGAGGCTTCCTGCACCTCGCGGCGAGCCTGGGTCTCGCGCCGAGGATGACGGCCTCAGCTTGTGGCCAGCCGGACGAAGGTGACGCCCTCACCGCCCTCGCCTTCGGTCCCGGCCTCGAAGGAACGCACGTACGGGTTGCCGCGCAGCGCCTGGCGGATCGCCTCGCGCAACCGCCCGGTGCCCTTGCCGTGAATGACGCGCAGGAAGGGTGTCCCGGCCATGTAGGCGGCGTCGAGCCGGCGCTCCAGCTCGTCCAACGCCTCGTCGACCAGCCTCCCCCGCAAGTCGATCTCGAGCGGCGGGGCAGCCGGCAGCGTAGCGCTCGGGGCGGGGTCTGTCACCCGGCGCCGGCGGGCCTTCTTCGGGGCGGATTCGGCATCCCCAGGGAAGGCCAGTTCGCCCAGCCCGGCCCGCACCCGCAGCCGGCCGATCTGGACCTCGGCCTGGTCGGTCCCCAGACTGGTGATCACGCCGTCGGCGCCCAGAGTCTGCAGGCGCACCTGATCTCCCAGGCGGAATGCACGCGGCGGGCCGGCCTCGCCGGCCGGCTGTCGCACCACCGGGCTGCCGGCCTGATCCTCCAGCGGCTCGAGCTCCTGCTCCAACACCCTAAGCGATTCGATCGGCTGGGCGGCGGCGCTCAGGCGGCGCCGCACCGAACGCAGCTCCTCCCGAATCGTCTCCAATTCCTTCTGGGCTTCGTCGCGTGCTGCCTGGAGCACTCCGCGCCGCTCGTCGTCGATCGCCTCCAGCCGTCGAATCAGCTCCGCCCGCGCGGCCTGTGCCTCTCGGAGCGCCGCCTCCGCCTCGCCTCGCGCGCTGAGCGCCGCATCCCGCTCGCGGTGGATCTCGTCCAGCAGACTCTCAGCTCGCAGGTCGTCAGGGGAGACCAGCGTCCGCGCCTCGGCGATGATTCCCTGGTCCAGCCCGAGGCGCTCGGCGATGGCCAGCGCGTTCGATCGGCCCGGCAGACCGACGGTCAGGTGGTAGGTCGGCCGCAGGCTTTCCAGATCGAATTCGACGCTGGCGTTGCGCACCCCGGGGGTGCTGTGCGCGTAGGCTTTCAGCTCCGGATAGTGCGTGGCCACCAGCACCGTGACCGGCCGGCGCAGGAATGCGCCCAGGATCGCCCGCGCCAAGGCCGAGCCCTCCTGCGGATCGGTCCCCGCGCCAAGTTCATCCAGGACGACGAGCGATTCGGGCGTGACCTGACCGAGGATGCGGATGGTATTGGTCACATGGGACGAGAACGTCGACAGCGACTGCTCGATCGACTGCTCGTCGCCGATGTCGGCGAAGACCGTCGTGAAGACCGATAGCTCCGAGCCGGAAGCGGCGGGGAGGTGCAGGCCGCACTGCGCCATCAGGGCCAGCAGGCGGGCCGTCTTGAGGCTGACGGTCTTGCCGCCCGTGTTGGGGCCGGTGATCACCAGCGCATAGGTGTCCCGGTCGAGATCGAGATCGATCGGCACAACGCTGCCCGGATCGAGCAGCGGGTGACGGGCGGCCAGCAGCCGCAGCGTCGCACCCGGGTGGCCGTCTGTGCGCCGGAAAAAGGGCTGCAGAATCGGCTCGGCCGCCCCCAGCGCCTCGGCGTAGCGGGCTTTGGCAAAGGCCAGGTCGAGATCGGCGATGGCGATCACGGTCTCGCAGATCGCCTCGGCCTGTTCGCCGACAAGCGCCGAGAGTGCCGCCAGGATTCTGCGGATCTCGTCCCGTTCGGCCAGTTCGAGTTCGCGCACCTGATTGTTCAGGTCGACGACCGTCAGCGGCTCGACGAACAGCGTGGCGCCCGAGGCTGACTGGTCATGCACGACGGATTTGAGGCGTCCTTTGAACTCCGCCCGCAGCGGGACCACGAAGCGGCCGTCGCGCTGGGTGATGATCGGCTCCTGCAGGATCGGTGCGACTTTCGGGTCGCTGATCAGCCGCTGCAGCCGGGTCATCAGGCGTTCGTGCGCCAGGTGCAGCTCGCGGCGGATGCCGGCCAGCGCCTCGGAGGCCGAGTCGAGCACCTCGCCGCGCTCATCCAACGTGCGCGAGATGGCGTCGATCAATCCGGGGGAAGGCTTCAGGCCGGCGGCGATCTGCGTCAGGCGCGGGAACTGCGGGCCGAGTTTCTCGAAGGTACGCGCCAAAGTGCGCGCCGCGATCAATGTGTCCTTCAGGTCCATCAGCTCATTCGGCTCGAGCACTGCCCCCCGAGCGGCGGCCACCGCCCTCGGGCGCACGTCGTGGGCACCGCCGATCGTCAGGTCGGTCTTCACGCTCAGGAGCAGCCGGGCCTCGGTCGTTTCTGCTTGCCGACGCCGCGCTTCGTCCAGCTCCGCCGTCGGCGACAGGGCCAACGCCCGGTCACGCGAGGCGGAGAATGCGGTGTAACCGGCCAGGCGGTCGAGAATCTTGGGCAGCTCAAGCGTCTGCAGCGACTTGGCGTCCATCGCCGGGCAGTGTACCATGAGGGCACGTGGGGGGAACACGGCCGGCTTTGCTCGCCGGGCCCGGTCGCACACCAACTGCATGCGCGGTCGCTTCCGGCGACACCCGCCCCTCCCATCCTGCCGGCCGATTCCTGACAGATTTACCGCAGTCGCTCGGTGACGCCTCCCCCACGACGCACCGCGACCGCAGACGGGAGGATGCCCATGGAACCGCGTGGCCACCGCCGCCTGGCCCTTCTTCTATCCGTCGGCCTGCTGTCGCTCGGCTGCAACATGCTCGCGGCCTCTTCCAGAAGCCAGGCGGACATCGAGCGGGAATGGGCGAACAAGGGTTTCGGCTTCGTGTGGGACGAGCACATCCCCGATTCGCCGGTCAGCGAGAGCCCACTGCATTTCAGCGGCGTAGCCTACGGCTGCACGATCAACAGCTTCTATGCCAACCTCACAATCGAGGGTCCGATCGGCGACGGGGGGAACATGACCCTCAACGGCTCGGCCGCCATGGCCGAGACTCCGTTGGTCGGTCTGGTCGGCAGCGAGACGTCAGCGCTGATCACGTACAGCCTCGAGAACGTCCCGCTCACCGGCCTTGTCACGACAGGCGACGGCCATGTCTGCGACGCGGACCTCACCGTCTCGCTCTTCAGCGTTCAGGTCGACCTGGTGGAAGGCACGGCCACCATCACCCAGGCGACGGCGAGCGAGCCCAGAATGACGTGCGAAGGCATGACCATCGAGATGCCTTTCGTCATGCGGCTGCCGCTGCCTGCGAGCACCTCGATCAACGCCCTGGAGACCGAGGCCTGCCGGGAGGATCTCGAGTCCATCCAGTAGCAGCCGCGCCCGACGCGATCTACGCGACCGATTGCTCTCCCCGGGCCCGCGGAGCATTCCTGCCGGGCAGAAGTCAGCCTGGTGTCTTTCCATCGCCGCAAGATTGCGGTATTCCAGATTCAGATCCGGCGGTTCCCACAGACTGATGGCGAGGTGCAGGAACAATGTCAGCGTACGAACCGGCTTCCCCGCGGCCCTTCCCCTTTCGCCTGGCCTTCCAGCGCGGCCTGCAGGCCACGCTCTTGTTCCTGGCCCTGGGCGCGGCGTTGCTCCTCGCGGCCGGGCGTCTCGACTGGTGGCAGGCCTGGCTCTTCCTCGGCGCCTACTACCTGATCTCGTTGACCGCCGTCCTGAACATGATCCGCACCGATCCAGCCCTGTCGGCCGAGCGAAGTCGCGTGCGCGCAGAAAGCAAGGATTGGGACAAGGCGATCGTCGCCGCCCAGGGCTTGCTGACCCTGGCCCTGTATGTGGTCATCGGGCTGGACGCTGGCCGGTTTGGCTGGTCGAGCGTCCCCGCCTGGCTGCGTCTTCTGGCGATTCTCGGCATGGTCCCGGCCTTCGGGCTGCCGGCCTGGGCGTCGAGGGTCAACACATATCTTTCGGGAACCGTCAGCATCCAGGCGGACCGTGGCCATCATGCCGTCACCCACGGCCCATACCGCTGGATCCGACACCCGATGTACGCCGGGATGGCGCTCTACGACATGTGCGTCCCGCTCCTGCTCGGGTCGTGGTGGGGACTGCTCGTCGGCGCGCTCATGATCACGCTGGTCGTTGTCCGGACCGCCCTGGAAGACAAGACGCTGCAGGCCGAACTGCCAGGCTACGCGGACTACGCCCGACAGGTGCCCTTCCGGCTCATCCCCGGAGTCTGGTAGCCACCCGCTCCACCGGCTGTAGTACGCCCGGCACATTGTCGGCTCCGCCCGCCAGTCTAGTTCGCGATCCCCGAAAGGCTGCACAGTGCCAGTCTGGCCGTGCACTACTGGGATCCGACGCGCAACAGTGGCGCGGGCGGATGGGTCGAACTCCCGCCGTACGCTTTGCTGACCGACGGTAGCCCAATGCCGCACCGGCTGCTCCCGGACGCCACCTCAGTGCGCAGAACGCGCCCTCGGAGTGAAGACCTTTCGAGGAAGCCGTCTCTACTGGGCCGGCCCGGCCGGCAGCTCGATAACGATCGTCGCCCCTTGACCAGGCTCCGACTCGGCCCAGATTCGGCCGCCGTGCCCGACGACGATGGAGCGGGCGATCGCCAATCCCAGGCCGCTGCCGCCGTCACGCCGGCGGGACTTGTCGGCCCGATACAGCCGCTCGAAGACGCGCCCCAAATCCTCCGCGCCGATCCCCGGCCCGGTATCTTGAACACGGATGAGGACTCTTCGTCCATGGCAGCCGGCCGAAAGCCGAATTGTTCCGCCGGGAGGGGTGTGCTTCAGTGCGTTCTCAAGCAGATTGTTGAGCACTTGAGCCATCCGCCCGGAATCCACCGATATCAGCGGGAGGTCGCCCTCCAACGCAACCTGCAGATCGATCCCTTTCTGTTCTGCCTGTGGCTGATAAGCCTTGGCGGCCTCTACAACCAGGCTCGACGGCGGCGTCGGCGCCAGCGCGAGGCTCAGCTCTCCGGCGTCGGCCCGCGAAAGCGTGCGCAGGTCTTCGACCAGCCTCTCCAGACGCAGCGCCTCGTCGTGCACCACTTCGAACGTCTCCGGCGTAAGCGGCAGGACCCCGTCATGCACGGCCTCGGTATGACCGAGGACGATGCTGATCGGTGTACGCAGTTCGTGGGCGATGTCGACCGTCATCTGTCGGCGCAGCGCCTGCGCCCGCGCCAACTCAGCGCTCATCTGGTTGAAAGAGGCCGCCAGCTGTCCCAGCTCATCCTTCGAGTTCACGCTGACCTTCTGGTCGAACTTCCCCTGCGCCACATCCTGTGTGGCAGCGGTCAGCGCTCGGATCGGATGGGTCAGCGCGCGAGCCAATACGATTCCGAGCAGAAGCGAGAGAGCCGCCGCGCCGACGGCTCCTTGAACCAAGATGCGCTGGATGCGATCGACGAAAGCCTGCTCGGCCGGGCTGGCGCCCAGCCGCTCGCTTCCGCCCACGACCCAGCCGACCACCTGTCCGTCGATCTCGATCGGCTCGGCCGCGGCCAACTCCTCGGCCGACAGCGCTTGTCCGGCGCTGTATCCGAAGCTCGGCAGAATGATGAAGCCCTGCGCATCCGCGACGGTCAGCGGGGCCCCCGGTGGGCCGCCGCGCCCTTGAGAGAACGGCACCGCCGGCGCGGCGGGATCCATCGATCCGATGCCCGCCCAACCCTGGTGATCGATGTAGTAGGCGGCCAGCTGATCGACGAACCCGCCGCGATACTCGTCGAAAATGAAACGCTGGAACTCCCGCTGGGTGCTTCGGCTGGCCAGCAGCGCAACCAGCGCCACGCCGGCCAGACCCACCACCAGAAACGAGAGCGTCAGCTTGAGACCGAGGCGCATGCGTACCTACTCCTGAGAGAATCGATAGCCGACGCCGTAGACCGTCTCGATGTAGCGCGGCTTGTGCGGGTTGTCCCCCAGCTTGGCTCGCAGATTCTTGATGTGGACATCGATGGTCCGCTCGTAGCCCTCATATGCGGTCCCCTGGACGCGGTCGAGCAGGTCGAGGCGCGAGAAGGCTCGGCCGGGCACCGACATCAACGCCGCCAACAGCTCGAACTCGGACGGTGTCAGGTCCACCATCCGTTCACCGACACGCACCAGGTGGTTTTCGCGATCGAGCGTAATCTCCCCGATGCGCAGCACCATTGCCATCGGTTCGCTCTCGCCGACCCGGCGCAGAACGGCGCGGATACGGGCCAGCAGCTCGCGCGGGCGGAAGGGCTTGGTCAGATAGTCGTCCGCGCCCATCTCCAGCCCGACGATCTTGTCGTCAGGGTCGACCCGCGCGGTCAGCAGGATAATGGGCGTGTTCCGCTCCTTTCGATGATGCGCCATGAAGGTGTAGCCGTCCATCTCCGGCATCATCACGTCCAGGACGATCAGGTCGGGTTTCTCCTGCCGGGCCACGTACAGCGCCTCCCGGCCGTTGGGTGCGCTGACGACGCGGAAACCTTCCTGGGTCAGGTAGGCCTTCAGCAACGAGACCAGCCGTTCCTCGTCGTCCACGATCATCACGGTCTTCACGCGCAGACCTCCGGCTGCCGGCTTTCCCTCGTACGCCGAGGCCGAGGGGCCGGCATTCGCCTGCCGGCCTTCATCATCCGCTTCCAGCGTGGGCGAATCGTGAATGCCAGATGAAGACAATATGAAGATACCATTGCCGGGCAGGCTCCGCGCCGGGGCCGTTCACTCCGGGTCCGTCGCGCCCGCGGTATCATGGAGCCTCACGTGACCGCTCAAGCCGGGCCTCCCATGCTGCCTCTCTCCTCCGATTTCACACAGTCTATCCTGGCGCTGTTCGGCTCACGCGGCCAGGAGTGGCTGGACGACCTGCCCGCCTTGCTGGACTCCTGTGCGCAGCGTTGGTCTCTGGTCCTGCAGCCGCCCTTGCCCGGCTTGTCCTACAACTATGTGGCGCCGGCGACCTGCGCCGACGGTTCGGCGGTCGTCCTGAAGGTCGGCGTCCCCAACAAGGAGCTGACAACCGAAATCGAAGCGCTGCGTCGGTATGACGGCCGGGGCGCGGTGCGCCTCGTCCAGGCGGACGCGGACGCGGGCGCGCTGCTGCTCGAACGCCTCCTGCCCGGACGGCGCCTGCGCGAATTGCCCGACGACGATCGCGCCACCACGGAGGCCGCACAGCTGATGCTGCGCCTATGGCAGCCGATAGCGGATCCGGGGCCCTTCCCCACGGTCGCCGACTGGGGCCGCGGGTTTCAGCGGCTGCGGCGCAGTTACGGCGGAGGGACAGGCCCGATCCCCGCCAGGCTATTCGACGCCGCCGAGCGCCTGTACCACGCTCGGGCCGCCTCGATGGGCGAGCCCGCTCTGCTCCACGGGGACCTGCACCACGAGAACATCCTCTTCAGCGAAGCGCGCGGCTGGCTGGCCATCGACCCGAAGGGTATCGTCGGCGAACGCGAATACGAATCGGGGGCCTTCCTGCGCAATCCCTTCCCCGCCTGCGCCGGCTGGCCGGACTTCGAGCGGCGCACCCGTCGTCGCCTGGATCTGCTGGCGGAGAGTCTGTCATTCGAACGCGCGCGGCTCCTCGACTGGGCGTTCGCACAGAGTGTCCTCTCAGCCTGTTGGGCCTGGGAGGATGGGGTTGCCGACCTGACCGATTGGCTGAAGCTGGCACAGAGACTGCACGATCTGTGGTCCCAATAGTCGCCGCACGCATGAGTAGCCCCGGTTTCAGTCTGCGGAACGTGACCGATGTCGCCCTCCCGGCGGTCGATACACACTCCCCCGCCGACGGCGCTGCGGTAAGATTCCACCAGCCCAATGGCGCGGAGGCGGAGCATGCAGGATCTGACCGAGCAATTCGTCGAGCTCATCCGGCGCACCTCGACCGATCTGCCGCCCGACGTCGAAGCGGCGCTTCAGCGAGCGCAGCAGACCGAGGCGCAGGGGTCCGCAGCCCGGGGGACCTTCGACACCATCCTGCAGAATGTCCACATGGCGCGAGAGAAGTCCGCTCCGATCTGTCAGGACACCGGCACGCCGATTTTCTATGTGCGCCACCCGCAGGGCAGGAGCACGCGCCAGCTGCGGGAGCAGATTCGCGCCGCGGTGGTCGAATCAACCCGCCGCTCCTATCTGCGGCCCAACGCGGTCGATTCCGTCACCGACCAGAACAGCGGCAACAACCTGGGTGACAGCGCCTTCCCGACCGTCCATTTCGAAGAGGTCGAGGGTGATGAGCTGGTTGTCGATCTGCTCCTCAAGGGCGGCGGCTGCGAGAACGTCGGCGCACAGTATTCTCTCCCCAACAGCAGCCTGGGCGCCGGCCGCGATCTTGAGGGCCTGCGGCGGGTAGTGCTGGACGCGGTCCACCGGGCGCAAGGTCAGGGATGCGCCCCGGGGGTCCTGGGCGTGGCCGTCGGCGGCGACCGCGGTTCCTCCTACTACGCCTCCAAGGAAGTGCTCTTCCGCAAGATCGGCGAAGCCAGCCCCGACCCGAAGCTGGCCGCCCTCGAAACCCGCCTGACCGAGGAAGCCAACCAGCTCGGCATCGGCCCGATGGGTTTCGGCGGCAAGACGACCGTCCTGGGCGTGCACCTTACCGGCATGCACCGCTTGCCGGCCTGCTTCTTCGTCACCATGTCGTACATGTGCTGGGCCCACCGCCGCCGGCGAATGACCGTGCGCGGCGAGCAGGTCGAGATCGCCTGAGGAGGCTGAGATGCGCGCCATCACGCTGCCGTTCAGCGACGAAGTCATTCGCAGCCTGAAGGTCGGCGATCCGGTCGGCCTGACCGGGGTGATGATCACCGGCCGCGACACGGCTCACAAATGGATGATCGACACGTTCGTGAAGAAGTCTCGCCCGGCGCAGGGCGATGACGCGGCTGCCTACGCCGCAATCCAGCCGCTGCTGGCCGGCGGCGCCATCTACCACTGCGGCCCGGTCGTCGCCGGGCTGGACACGCACGACTACCGCTTCGTCGCCGCCGGACCGACGACCTCCATCCGCGAAGAGCCGTACCAGGGCGACGTCATGCGCCACTTCCACCTGCAGGCGGTGATCGGCAAGGGCGGAATGGGCCCGAAGACGCTGGCCGCGTGCGGCGAGGTCCCGGGCGTGTACCTGCACGCCATCGGCGGCGCAGCCACCCTCATCGCTCAGACGGTCACGCGCGTATTGGGCGTCTACAAGCTGGAATTCGGTGTGCCCGAGGCGATGTGGGTGATCGAGGTCAAGGACTTCCCCGCCGTCGTGACCATGGACGCACACGGCGGCAGCCTGCACGCGCAGGTCGAGATCGAATCGAAGGCCGCTTTGGAGAGACTGCTCTCGGTCTGAGGGTAGCCGCGGGCGAGGCCCCCTCTAGTCCGCCGGCGCCAGGCGCGCCAGCACCGCCGCATGGTCTGAGTGCGGCAGCCCGTGCCCGCTGACATGGCGGGCCTCGAGCACGTTCCAGTTCCGTTCCCCTGGAGCCAGGAAGAGGTAATCCAGTCGGCTGCGCCTCAGCGTGGCGCCCCATGGCCAGCGCAGCTCATGCGTCGTCCCGTCAGCATGCGGGTGGAGATGCCGGAACACGTCCGTCCAGGCGCGCCGGGCACGTGCCATCTGAGGCGCGCTCTCCCCGGCGTTGAAATCCCCGCCGATGAACGCCGGGCGGCCGGCCGCGCCGACCGAGACCCACAGGCGCAAATGATCGAGCTGATCGGAATTGACGCCCGGCAGCATCCCCAGGTGCACCGAGTAAGCCCGTAGCGAGCCATGCTGCGAGAGCACGTCGACGCCGAGCGCCATGCGCCGGACGAATCGGCTCGGGCTGGGCCGCAGCATGCGGCTGCGCGGCGCAGCCAGCGGGAAGCGGCTGAGCACCGCCAACCCCTCCTCGAATCCGATCGCCCGCTCGTGGCCGTTGGCGCGCGAGTAGACCGACGACATCCCCAATCGGTCGGCCAGCCACTCGTCGGCACGCAGCCAAGGGATGCGGGCGACCTCCTGCAACAGCACCACATCCACGCCTTCGACTTCGACCAGCCGGGCAAGCGACTCGAGTCGCGCGCCCAGACTGCGGTGGCGGGGCCAGTCGTGCCACAGATTGGCGCTCAGCACGGTGATCGCCTCGGCCTCGGCCACCGGAAGCGGTCGCCGTCCATGGCGGACCAGCGGCGCACGCCCGGGCTCGAGGATGCGGCGCACGACCTCGGCCAATGCGCGCGCCGGCCGCAGCAGGGCCGCCCCGATCCTCCTCAGCCAGGTCCGGGCGCGGTCGACGCGCAGCGGCGCGCGGCCGGCCGGCCGCGCGCCGCTCATTGCCTTGCGAGTTTCAGACAATCACCACGTCCTGTCCTACCTCCACCATCTCAGCCCAATGATATCGTATTTGCGCCGTCCGTCACTAGCCCGGTGGTCCTGCACACCAAACGCCCTTGCCTCCGGCTCGACAATCGCTGTTATCGACTACAATCCGTCCACGCATCGCCGTCCAAACCGGCCCCGCCAAGGAGACCGCCATGGTCAAGCTCGTGGTCGACAGCACCTGCAATCTCTCGCAGGAATTGATCCGGCGTCACGACCTGCGCATCGCTCCGATCACCATCCAATTCGGCAACGAGAGCTACGAGGAAGGCCTGACCATCGAGCGCCCCCTCTTCTACCGCAAGATCGAGGAACTGCAGATTATCCCGACCACCTCACAGCCGACTCCGGCATGGTTCAGCCGCTACTACGAAGAAATCGCCGCCCAGGGGGATTCGGCCCTGACCATCACCGTGACCGGCGCGCACAGCGGGACGTACCAATCGGCGCTCCTGGCCAAGTCCATGGCCCCGGCTGCCGACGTCGAGGTCTTCGATTCGCGCAGCATATCGCTCGGGACCGGCTGGATGGTCCTGGAGGCGGCACGCATGGCCGAGGCCGGTCGCGAGCGGGGCACCATCCTCGAGCGCCTCACCTTCATCCGCGACCACAGCCATCTCTTCCTGACCCCGGCCACGCTCAAGTACCTGCAGATGAGCGGTCGGGTCGGCAAACTGCAAGGCGCCATCGCCTCGCTGCTGAATGTCAAGCCGGTCATCGCACTGAAGGAGGGCGTCCTCGAGGCCATCGAGAACGTCCGCACGCGCAGCAAGGCCCTCGACCGACTGGTGACGCTTCTGGAGCAGGCCGTCGGCACGACCCAGTCGATCCACGCGGCCGTCATCCACGCTCAGGTGCCCGACGAGGCAGAAACGCTCCTGGAGAGACTGCGCCGCACCTTCAACGTCCGCGAAACGCTCATGGAGGACCTGGTCGCCTCGCTGGCCGTCCACGGCGGCCCAGGCGTGATCGGCGTCTTCGCCTACCCGGCCGACTGAAGCCGCGTCGCCCTCGTTTCTCAGCGCCTTACGCAGGAGCCGGGAGGGCAGCTACTCGCGCCGGTACTGCTGCCAGACGTCGCCCATGCCGCGCAGGAACCCGGGCACGACCTCGCGGACGGCGCGCGGCCAGGTCAGGATGATGACGGCCGCGATCCAGCCGATCACCCACCAGCCGGCCTGCGGCGCGTCGCGCACGCCCACCCACAGAAACCAACCGTAGATCGGCGCCTGGATCAGCATCCCCAGCGAACGCGGCAGCCCCCAGCGCCAGAAGAGCAGCGCCCAGAAGATCAGGTACACGCTGGCGATGCGCAGGTCCACGTATCCGGCCGCCACCAGGTACAGCAGCAGCCCGAAGCTGACCTCGATATCGATCACCAGGTCATGATCGCCCAGCCAGCTGTGGTATTGGAGGCGGCTGCGCCGGGCGATCGGGCCGTCGAGGCCGTCGCCGGACCAGCCCAGGATCATCAGCCAGCAGACCAGAGGCAGCGCCTCCGGGCCGCGGGTCACTCCCAGCCAGACCATGAACACGCCCAGGACAGCTCGGCCGCCAGTGATCATGTCGGCGACTTGTTTGGCGACTAGCATGAGATTCTCCCCCGAGCTTTGAAGGTGCCTGCCCGGCCTGGCGGGGAGAGGACACGTCCTCACTCACATTGTAAGGCATGCGTCTAGAGTGGCGATGCGCGCCCGACGCCACCGTCTGGAGTCGGGGGAGGGCGTTCTTCCGGCCGGCCGGCCTGCGTGCCTGCGGCGTCTTGCCTGCCTCCACCATCAATGCTAGAGTGATTTCAGGTGCACACGCAGACCGAGCACACGCCGGGGGGAATGCACCTTCGAAGCGGTTCGTCGACCAGCGCGGCATGATCTCAGACTACTAAGCCGTGGCCGCCAGTGCGGCTCGCGTCTCGCCCTATTCCCTGTCCCCGGATCCGAAAGGAGCCTGACGTGTCCGAACGACCCTACGCCTCTCGCCTCGCCCACTGTGCGCAGGCTATGCGCCAGCAGGGGCTGGACGCCCTGCTGCTGACCAAACCCGCCAATATGGCCTATCTCACCGGCGACGGGCGCTTGTGCGCCTACGCCATGATCACTTCAGAGGGGAAGGTGGCCCTCGGGGTGCCATCGACGGATGTGGCCGACGTCACACACCTCGCGCAGTTCGACCACATCGCCGGTTTCGAGGACGAGGTGGGCATGATCCACTCCATCGCCCACGATTTCGCCCGATTCGGGATCGAGCGCGGCACGGTCGGCCTGGAGTTCACCTTCCTGACTCAGTCGATGATGGCGATGGTGACCCACCCGCATGCCAAGCCCAAGGGCGTTGAGGTGCGCGACTGCACGCCTCTGCTCTCCGCCATGCGCATGGTCAAGGAAACCGATGAGGTCGACCGAATCGCCGCCGCCGCCCGGGTGGCGGACGTCGGGATGGCAGCCGCGATTCGCGGCGCTCAAGCCGGCCGTACCGAAAGCCAGGTGGCGGCCGAGGCTGAGTATGCGTTGCGGCAGGCCGGCGCCGAGGAATTCTGGCGCACCTACGTGTCTTCCGGCCCGCGCACGAACATCGCCCACGGATTGCCGACCAACCGCAGGCTGGAGGAAGGCGACCTGGTGATGATCGACGTGCACCCGATTGTCGACGGTTACAGCGCCGACATCTGCCGGACTGTGTGCATCGGTCAGCCGACCAGGGAGCAACAGGCGGCCTATGACCTGTACCTGCGCGCGCAGCAGGCCACGATTGCCAAAGCCCGGGCCGGAGTCGGGATTGGCGAGCTCGAAGGGACGCTGCACGGCATGCTGCGCGAAGCCGGGCACGCCGAGCATGTCTTCGGCCCGCCGATCCACGGGGTGGGCATCGAGTTCGAAGAGGCCCCCCTGCCGGCCGGGCACGCCTTCTTCCACGGCGAGAAAGAGCCGCCGCCGCTGCCGGCCAACGTCGTCCTGGCTGTCGGCAATTGCGGCCTGTATGTCGGCGAATGGGGTGTGCGCGTCGAGGACACCATCGTCGTCGGAGAGGACGGCCCGCGGCTGCTCACCAGCGTCGAGCGGCGGCTGATCGCGCCCACATAGCCGGCCGCGCGCGCCGCCGCCCGGGGTTGACCACCGGGCGGCGGGTGGGTCACGGCATCCCGCGCTCTCCGATCAGTCTGGGATGTAGATTGTGTCCACCTCGGGCGCGACGCACGGCAGACCGATGAAATCGCCGCCGCTCGAGACCGTCCCGAAGTATGGACCTGCGAGGCGGATCTGCAGCGTCGAGCCGGGGTAGAGCGACGACCACATGCCCAGCGGCCCGGGACCAAGGGCCTGACCCGTCGCCGGATCGATCGCGCCGGCGAAGATCACACCCAGCTCAGCGCCCAAATCGCCCAGCGACACGCCGGGCGGCAGCGGCCAGGGCGCGCGCTCCAGGACGACCGGGATCGTGATGGCGTCCCCCGGAGCCAGGAGCGGCAGCTCCAGTCCCACGCCCTCATACGGCGCCCCTTCCACGGGTTTGCCGTTCACGGTCCTGGCCGCATGGCTGAGAATCGAAAGTCCGCAAAGCTCCAGGTCTTCGTCCGGGATCCCGGCGGACTCGACCCGCCGTTCCACTCGCACAAGGAGTGTGAAGGGTTGTTCGACCGCCAGTGGGTGCGGTTCGTAGAGCATGGTCGGGACTCCCGCACCTCCACCGCCCCCGCCGCCGGACCCGATCTGATCGGCGGCGTAGTTGTAGCCGGCCCGTAGGGCCTCTTCGCAGACCGAATCGCATTCCAGCCCGGCGCTGCGCATTTCCTGCAAGGCCATCTGGAAGGCGTACTCCTTCCCGTTTTCGACCAGCTCCTTGAAGTTCGGCAGGCTGGGGGGAATGCCCAACGCCGCCATGCCGGTCTCCAAGGCCACCCGCATGGCATCGTGACAGAAGTCATCCGGCACGGTCCCGCTCTCGTCCTGATCTTCGGCCCACTGGCATCCCCAGCCGATCGGCGTGAATTCGAGCATGACGTAGACCGCCTGCTCCTTCAGCCACTCCCAGCTCTCCGAGGCCCAGTTGGAGAAATCCTTCACCGCCTCGAAGGCCCATTCCGCACCTTCCTGGACACACGACCCCCAGTCGCTGGGTGACCAGCTGCAACTGCTGCCGCCGGAACTGCAGCTCACGCCCGGGCAGCCACAGCTGGGACTGCCGCGCGGGATGACAATGGTGCACTGTTGCTCATACAGGCTCTCGAAGATTGTGCCCTCCGCCTGGCTGGAATACACCAGCCCGTCGTCGAATCCGACAACGTTGATGCAGCGACGCAGCTCGTAAGTGCTGCGCATGCAGGCCGCGTAGTCTGGATCGGCGGCACGGTAGTGCGTGAAAGACAGGACCTGCGCCTCGTAGGCGCCCTCGATGTCGCCGGTGACCTCCGGAGCTGGCGGCGGCCCGTAGCGGACAACGACCGTATTCGACGGTTGGCCGAGGCTGTCGTCCTCCAGGACCGGCAGGAGCCGGACGTAGAACGTGCGCGGCAGCGAGGCGCTGTTCAATCGGCGCGGCCGCGTCGCCTCGAGAGCCTGAGCGAACCCGAACGCCTCTTCCACGGAGGAGGAGATGGCCTCGGCTGCTTCCGAGATGAAGCTCCCGCCGCCGGCCTGTTCGGCCTCCCCCGCCCATCCGGCCGTATCCACATAGTTGCCGAAATCGATGCTGAAGGTCGTGTACGGACTGGGCGTTCCGCTCGAACCGCCGATCGATCCACCGAATGGCCCGCTCATCTCCGGCAGCTCGAAACCCGAGAACAGATCTTCGAGGGGATTGTCGGCCGGGGCCAGGCCGAGGGTTCCCGGCGGGAACATCCCCGGTTCATCCGGGAAGGGCTGGGTGGAGACCTGCCAGAACATGGTCTCGGCATCCTCCAGGGAGGTCCTCCATCGGAAGTCTTGCGTGAATCCCTGGAAGTAGCCTGCGACCGGCACGGGGATCGTCCACTCGCTGACGTACTCGACCGAGTCGCGGACCTGTCCAACAATCGACAACTGCGTCGGCAGCAGGCTGCGCAGCTGCCCGTCCGGCACCGATTCCAGCGTCCACAGGCCTTCGTCCAGGAAGGTCAACATGCCCCCGCTCCAGCCCCAGACGTGATAACGGACGGCCAACGGACCGCCCGATTGGACAATCTCGTCCAGATAGGGATTCAGATCGAAGGCGCCGGCGACCGGCTCAAGGAACGTCTGTGGAGATTCAGGCAACCGCTGCCACGCCCCGCCGCCGACAGACCAGTAGAGATACAGGGAGTCCATCGGGATGCCGGGCACTAACCTGCCGCCGACGATCTCGAGCCCCGGCGTGATCGGTGCCTCTTCGGCTGAGGCGGGGAAGTTGGCCGGCAGCGCCGCGTCGCCGATCAGCGGCGAGAAAGGCGGCGCAGGGGCCGCGTCCCCCTCCGGCGCTTCGGGCGGGGCGTTGGGCACGGGGATCGGCAAGGTGATCTCGAGCCCTGGAGTCAACGCCCCACCCGGCTCCAACCCTGGATTGGCGTCAAGGATCGCGGCTGGCTCAGCGCCGTAGGCCTCCGCCAGATTGGCGATGGTCTCGCCTTCAGCGACCCGGTGCACCGCCGGAAAGCGCACATCGGCCTGGGCCGACGCCAGAACGCGCACCACCGGTGAATCGAACTGAGCGCCGGCGGCATCGATCGCCCGCACGAACAGCAGGTGCTCACCCTCACCCGAAGGGGTCCAACGCCAGATGTGCCTCGCCCGAGGACCTGCCGGATCGAATACAGCCGTACCCCAGAGCTGCCCGTTGACCCACAACTCAAGCCCGGTCACGCCTGCCTGCGACAAACCTTCTCCGACCGCCGGCAGGGTGCTATGCAGCGGGACGAGCATGCCGTTGCTCGGCCGCACCAAGAACGCCACGGGTTGGCGGCCTCGGCTCGCCCCCTCTCTCAGCCGGCTGACGATCGCCAGACCCACGAGGCCCAGAAGCAGGATGCCGACGGCCAGGCCCACCAGCCATGGCCACCTCGTGCGCAGCCAGGACCGCCTCCCGCCTGCCGGGGGCCGAGCCATGCGGTGGCCGCCGCCGCGCGTGCCCGTGTTCGATCGCTGACCGCTATTCCAGTCTGAGTCCTGTTGTACGTCCCCTTGCTGCTGAGGCACGGAGGCGAAGTGCCGTTGCGGGTCGAAGCTTCCGTCTTCCGCGCTGTCCTTCTTCACCTACCCCTCCTTTGGCCCGCTTCGCCCGACATCCGAGTCGCTGCGCACAGGATCTCCGCAGGACGCCAATCGCCGCTGCAGCCCAGCGGCCTACTGGATCACATAGTAGAACTCGATCGACATCAAGTTCGAGCTGGACATATTCCCGGCCTCGTCATAAGCGCGAGCGTGGTAGGCAACCGTCCCGGCCGGAAAGGCACTCTGGTAGCTGCAGCTGGTTGTGTTGGAGCAGGTCTGGACCAACTGCGGTCCGCCGCGTGCGTAGCTGATCCAGATCTCGATGCGCGCCACACCGACATCGTCGGAGGCGCTGGCGCTGATCGTCACCTGCGTGCCGACCGGTAGAGAGGCGCCAGGCGGGTTGTGGGCGGCGCTGATGCCCGGCGCCAGCCTGTCCGGCGCGGGCGTCGGCCTGACGCCGCTGACGATCTCGACCCAGAAAGCCGCACGCCCATCGGCGCCGATGCCGAAGATGCGTCCCTGCGGGTCCTGCAACATCCACTCGCCGCGATACTCGCCCTCCGATGATGGAGCGATGAGACCAATACTGATGTCCACCTCTTCACCGGGGGCGGTGGTCTGCAGCAGAGGCTGAGGGCTGGCCCCGCTCATCTGCACCCCGCCGATGAAGACCAGCGAGTAGCCGCGGTCCCAGGTGCAGTCGCCGACATTGCGCAGCCGCCAGGTCTTCGTGAAGGGTGAGCCCGGCACGAACATCGTCCCATCCGGGACGGTGACGTCCGTGATGAACTGGGCACGCAGTTCGCAGGTCGGTGTTGGGGAGGCGGCCGGGGTCGGCCTGGCCACGGGCGTGGGGGTTTCGGCCGATTGGATGGTCACATTCACCTGCGCCGGGGCGCTCCAATCGCCGTCGTGGTTCTGCACACGGACCTGGATCTGGTAGGTGCCCGGCCCGGAAGGTTCCCAGACTTGGTGCCAAGTCACCAGGCTCGCCGCCTGGTCCTGGGGCGGGTCAGGGTCCAGAAATGCCAGGCCGTCGACGCTGAACTCGGCCCGCGCCAACCCGCCGATGTCGGCGCCGTGGGCAACGACCGCCACCGGTCCAAGCGGCAGGCTGCTGCCATCCAGGGGCGCGTCGATCCAGGCCCGCGGCCCGCCCGCGGCTGCGCCCTGTCCCGCCGTCGTACTGTTGCAGCCGACCAGGAGAATCGCCAGAAGGGGGATCAGCCCGACCCACAAGCCTGCGCGACGCATCTCGCCTCCCCGGTGCCTCACCTCAGATGCCGCCGGCGCGGATCGCCGGACTGCCTAGGCCCGGCATGCGCTCAGAACCCGGGCCGGACCGCGCCGCGGGCCGAGAGCCGGACTTCTCATGTCTAATTTATCACAAAAATGGGTGAGCGCAATCGATGGGGGACACACGGCCGGGGCGGTCGGACGGGCCGCCCCGGCCAGGAGACAAACGGTCTGGCCCCGGTACCGCCCGGGGCCCGGGCTAGCCCTCGTGGCCCCCTTGCCCGTCCAGTTCCTCCAGCACGGCCAGGTCTCGCCTCAAGTTCCGCCTTCGCACGATCAGGCTGGCCAAGAACAGCGCGATCGTGCCCAGGATCACGCCGAACCCCAAGACCATGTAGCTGAACGTCTCCGCAGGCGCCTGCTGTAGCATCATTCCCGCTCCCTACGCAGAAAGGACTTTCATCTTAAGCTGTTCGACTTTCTCACTCAGCCGCCCCAGCCGCACACGGTGCCAGAGCAGCGTCGCGTACAGGAAGGTGAAGGTCAGCAGGCTGAACATGAACGCCTGCAGCATGCGCGACGTCATGTCGAAGGAGCCCTCCGCCGTTGGGTCCCCGCTGCCCACCACCACCGGGTGGATCGTGCGCCAGATGCGGATGGACAGGAAGGTCAACGGCACACTCAGGAACCCCAGAATGCCGTAGACCGAGCCGAAGCGCGCCCGTCGGTCGGGATCTTCGATCCCCTGGCGCAACATCAGGTAGGCGATGTAGATCAGCTCCATGACCGTGGCGGTCACCAGCCGCGGATCCCAGGTCCACCAGGTGTTCCAGATCGGCCGGGCCCAGATCGATCCGCTCACGATGTTGATCAGCGTGAAGACCACGCCGATCTCAACCGAGGCGGTGGCGATGTTGTCCCAGCGGCGGTCGGCGCGTGCCAGATAGATCGCGCCGGATACAGCCGTCACCAGAAAGGCCAACGCGCCGACCCATCCGGCGGCGACGTGAAAGTAGAACACTCGCTGCACGTCGCCCATGACCGCCTCGCGCGGCGCATAGAAAAGCACCAGGTAGAGCGCCGCGGCGAACATCGCCGCCGTCAGCCAGGTCAGACCTTTCAGGCCCCTGGGTGTCGCTTCCATATCCGTCCTCCGCCCGGTGGCAGCGGTGCCGCCGGTCTACTCCTCGACCACGAAATCGAACACCATCAGCGACACGGCCGCGAAGACCACGTCGTAGACCAGCAGTAGATTGATCCAGGGCATGACCTCCGTCAGCGGCAGGCTCTGCAGGAAGCCGTTGCTGGCTTTGACCGCCGCCACCAGGATCGGCAGGGCGACCGGGAAGAGCAGGATCGGCAAGAGCATGTCGCGCGTGCGCGCCTGGACCGCCATGGAAGCCAGCAGCGTTCCGACCGCCACATAGCCGATGGAGCCCAACAAGATCACCAGCAGCAGCCCGGGATGGAACAGGTTGGTGTTGTACAGGGCGCTGTAGATCGGCACCACGATCGCTTCCACGATCAGCATGAAGGCCAGGTTGCCGATCGCCTTGCCGAAGTAGATTGCACTGCGGTCAACCGGCGCCAGCAGGAGGCCGTCCAGGCAGCCACGGTCCTTCTCGATCGCCATGGACCGGTTCAGGCCGAGCGTCCCGGCGAAGGCGAAGGTCACCCACAGCACCCCCGAAGTAATCGTGGCCCGTACGCGGACGTCCAGCTCCAGCGCGAAGTTGAAGATCAGGATGACCAGCAGGGCGAAGACCAGCATCGCCCCCAGCAGCTCGCGGCTGCGCAGTTCAGCCGCCAGGTCCTTCCACACCACGGCCGCCACCGCGCGCAGGTATCCCGCGCCCGGCCGCCGCTCCACAATCCGCGCCGCCTGCCCGGCCTGCACCGGCGCAGGCTGCTCAGACACGCGTCACCGCCCGGTACATCTCCTGTAGCTGCCCGCCGTCAACCCGCCCGCCGCGGGTCGTGGCGGCGATCACCCCGCGCGCCAGGATGTCCACTCGCGTCGCCAGCGTTCCGGCGCGCGACAGGTCGTGCGTGGTCATCACCACCGTCCGCCCGCGGCCGGCCACCTCCAACAGCAGGCCGTCCAGCATCGCCGCCGCCTCGGGGTCCAGCCCGGTGTAAGGCTCGTCGAACAGCATCACGCGCGGGTCATGCAGAATCGCCCGGCCGATCGCCAAGCGCTGCTGCATCCCTCGCGAGAACTCACGCACCAGGTCGCGCGCCCGCGCCGCCAACCCGACCAGCTTCAAGACCTGGCGGATGCGGTCGTCGAGCGCCGCCAGCCCGTACATGCGTCCGAAGAAGCGCAGGTTCTCCGCCGCCGTCAGGTCTCCGTAGAGCAGCGGTTGGTGCGAGACCACCCCCAGCGCGCCGCGCACTTGAGACGCCTGCTGAGGAAGTCGATACCCGGCGACGTGCACCTCGCCCATCCCCGGACGCGAAAGGGAGGCCAGGATGCGCAGGAAGGTCGTCTTGCCGGCGCCGTTCGGCCCGAGCACAGCCACGAACTCGCCGGCCTCGACCGCAAAGTCCACCCCCTTCAAGACCGGCTTGAGGCCGAAGCTCTTGACCAGCCTGCGGACCTCAATCTCGTTCGCCACGCATCAGCTCCAGCACGCGCTCTTTGAGCGCCGCCCGCCTGACCTGGTAGTCCGATTCTTCGATCTGTCCGGCGGCGCGCGCTCTATCCAGATCGGCGATCTGTTGCAGCAGCATCTGGCGAGACTCGCTCTCCAGGGGCTGCACCGGCCGGACACGCGCCGGTTCCGGCCGCCGATACCACCACAACCCGGCCGCGATCAGTGCCACGCCGAGTACACCGATGCCGATGGCTACGCTCGCCAGCGTATTGCCCGGCTGCCCGGCCACGCGCAGCCGCCCGCTCAGGCGGAAGTCAACCGACCCGCCTGGCGCTACCGGACCGAGCGAGTAGGTCCGTACCGAGGTGCCGCTCATCTCGCGCGCCCCTTGATCCTGCAAGCCTTCACCGCTCAGCTCGGGCCCGCCTTCCGGCACGATGAGGATGCCTTCTTCGACAGGGAGGCTGACCGGCTGGCTGAAATCCATCCGGCCGTCGTAGGGCAAGACGTACGAGAAGACGACCTGCGAGCTCATCGATCCCGGCCGTACCGGCAGCCTATCCACGAAACCGTCGTTGGTCACCACAAATCGCTCGGGATCCGACCCTTCCTCGAAGGTCAGGTCCAGCGCTCCCGGCGGTAGGCTGAACGTCAGGACGCCCTGCCCGGCCGGGGCCACGACCGTCCGGTCACTGTCATTGGAGATCAGCCACAGCTGAATCAACTCCACAGTGCCCTCGGTCGGGAAGTTGACCAGCAGGTGGATCCGATCCGCCCGCAGGGCCTGGACCTCCTCGGTGGCTTCATACACCAGGAGAAGCAGATCATCGGCCTGGCCCGCGTCCGATAGGTGCACCGCCTCGCTCCCGTATGTCACCCCGTCCGCTTCGGCGGTCACAACGAACAGGCGCCCCGCAACCACATCCAGCCGGTTGAACTCGAACGTGCCCTGCGCATCCACCGCGGCCGTCTGTGTCAGCACCTCCGCCTGGCCATCGTAGGCGTGCAGGGTGACCTCGAGACCGGAGGGAAGGGCAGCTCCGGAGGTGCCTTGGACCACGCTCCCCCTGACCGTTCCGGTCAGGACCGCGGTCTCAACCGCCGCCGGTGTTGCCTCGACCGCGGCCTCGGACGTGGCGGCGGGTGTCTCGGACTCCACCGCCTGGTCCGTCGCCGCCGCGGCCGACGGTGTCGACTGGACCGTGGCGGAGGCGAACGCAAGCCCGCGTACAAAGGAAGCCAACGCCCAACGCTCCTCCTCGCTCCAACGCTCTGCAAAGGCGGGCATCGTCTCGCCGACGCCGAACGTGATGTCGTCATACACCGATTGCAGGCTGCGGGCGGCCATGGCCGAAGGCTCGTTGAGCGCCGGAGCCGATGGACTTCCGCCACCGGTCTCACCGTGGCACTCGGCACACTCGAGCCGGTACGCGTCACCCGCTTGCGGCCGGAGGCTCCCCTCGTCGCTCAGGGTCAGCGCGTAGGCGACCACATCCCAACGCTGCGCATCGGTCAGACTCTGGAATCCGGGCATGAAACGCTCGATATTGCCGCTGGTCACCATCTCATACCAATCCGCCGGCAGCGCCGCGCGCGCCAGCAGCGGATCCCCGAGTCGAGCCGGGGGGTTCGGCAGGTTCGAGGCCTGAGATCCGTCGCCCATTCCGGACGGCCCGTGGCAGGCTTCGCACTTGTCGGCGTAGATGGCCGCGCCGGCGGCCGGGTCCGGCGGCCGGTCCGGCAGCCTCGCCACCACCTCGGTCGCACCCACGTCCGGACCGGAGGGGATGACCGACTGCAGCGGGGCGACGCCCGGCGGCGGGGTAACATCCTGCGCCAGTGAGCACGCCCCCAGCAACAACCCGGTCACGAGCATCGCCGCCGGCAGGCTGACCGACTTCATGCCCGCATCTCCTGGGCGCCCAACGCCGCTCCGCAACGCACGCAGAACCGATCGCCGGCCTCCGCCGGCTGTCCGCAACTGCCGCAGAACCCGGCGGCGCTCGCGCCTGCTTCGCGCAGCCGGGCGACCTCCGCCTCGACGAGCGCCTCCAGTGAGGCGACCTCTTGCCCGACGGCCGCCCCTCCCGACAGCTCGTCACGCTGGCGCATCAACGACGCGCCGCGCGCGGCCAGGGCCGCGCGCTGCGCCTGGTGATCCGCCGCATCGATCTTCTCCATGGCGAAATCCATCTCCAGCTCCTGGATCGTGGCCAGGACCCGATCCAATTCGGCCTGGAGCGCGGAGGCGCGGCGGTCGTACAGCCGCTCAGCCGCAGCCGGCTTCTCGACCAACGGCCTGAAGACGAAGGCTGCGACGCAGACCGCCACCCCCAGCAGGATCAAGGTCGAACCGATATCCATTGCCTGTGCTCCACGTTCGACGGCGGGGCGCCGTTCAGGCCCCGCCGTTGCTGCATCTCGTGTTGGAGGCCGGCGGCCTCAATCGCCCAGCGCCGATTGGATGTCCGCCTCGATGTCGCCCAGCGACTCGTAAGGACCAATCATGACCGCCGCCACGACCCCTTGCCGATCGACCACGTACGTCTCCGGCACGCCCCGGATGCGGAAAGCTTGCGAGATGCGCGTCCCCAGGTCCGGGCCATTCGGGTAGGTGATCTCGAAGCGCTCCAGATAGGTCAGCGCCTCAGGCCGCGTGTCGACGTAGTTCACTCCCAGAAACACGACCCCCTGCTCGCGGTAATCACGCCACGCCTGCTCCAGCGCGGCGGCTTCTTCCTCGCATGGCTTGCACCACGAGGCCCAGAAGTTGATGACCACCACGTTTCCACGCAGTCCGGCCAGGTCGATCGTCTCGCCCTCGAACGTGGTCAGGCTGAGATCAGGGACCTGCGCGCCGAGGCCGATCGGCCCCTGCTGTGAGCGCATCAACCCAAACCCCAGGACGCCCAGCAGGCCCAGCACGAAGATCCAGGTCACCACCACGCCCCAGCGCGGCCGGGCCGTCTTGCCGCCCGGCGAGGCCGCAGCCTCTGTCATCAGCGCACCTCGCTCATCCACTGCATCCCGCGCCCGCTCAGCCACGCCGCTTCAACTCCTCTTCCAGGCGGGCCATGTAGGGGTCGTCCGGCGTGTCGGGCGCAACCGGCATCTGCGCTGCGGCCGGCCTGCGCCAGGCGCGCAAGGCCCGGACCAAGATGAACGCGCCGCCGAAGAACGCCAGCGGCGGGATGACATACACCAGCCAATTCAGTCCGCTCGCCGGGGGCGTCGCCAGGACCCGGGCGCCATACTGCTCGACGAAGTGCTGCCGGATCTCCTCTTCCGTCCGGCCCTCTGTCAGCATCTGCCGGATCGTTTCCCGCCACTGTACGCAGGCTTGAGTCGGACAGACATCCAACGGAATGTTCTCACACACCGGACAGTAGAGCTGCTTGGCGATCGCGTTCACCTGATCGTCGGTCGGCTCACCCTCCTGGGCGAACGCCGGCGCGACCGACAGCACACTCAGCAGCACCAAGAGCAGGCCGGTCAGGAGCGCGGCGCGCTTCACACCGCCTCCCGCCCGGGGCGCAGAGTCCCGGCACGGGCGGCCGCCCGCTGTCCGGCGGGCTCCGGCTCCCGATCCGGCCAGGCAGCCACCAGCGTTCCCAGGATGAAGACCAGACCGCCCGCCCAGACGAAGTTCACCAACGGGTTGTGGTAGATCTTGAAGGTCGCCCCGGCGGCCGGATCAGCCTCCCACCCGACCAGCAGGACATACAAGTCGTCCTGCGGGCTGGAGCGCACGCCCGGGATCGTCATGGGCTGCTGCGCAACATAGTAGTAGTCACGCCGCGGCGCCAACAGGCCCAGATACTTGCCGTCGCGATAGACGGACACCTCGGCCCGTGTGATGTTGACGCCCTCCTCGATCGAATCCCACTGTCTCAGGTTGTCGTAGGTGACCACGTAGCCGCCCAGGGTCAGCTGCTCCCCCTGCCGCAGCGTCCCCTGCGTTTCGGTCTGGAACAATTCGATGCCGATGATGCCGAAGGCCATCAACACCACGCCCAGGTGGATCACATAGCCGCCGTAACGGCGGCGGTTGCGGCCGGCCAGCCGCCAGAGCGCCAGCGGGAGACTCTCCCCGGCGCGCCGGTGGCGTGCCAGCGCCCCACGCCAGAATTCGTACAGCGTCACCAGGCCGACGAATGCCGCCAGCCAGAAGCCCAGCAGCGCCGCCCAATGGGTCACCGTTCCGCTGAGGAACAAGTAGGCCGGCAAGAACAGCGAAACGGCCAGGGGCAGCCAGATGGCCCGCCCCAGCGCCCGTAATGAGGCGCTGCCCCAGGCCGACAGCGGGGCGACGCCCATCAACAAGAGCAGTCCTGCCCAGAGCGGGCCGGTGGCCCGCTCGTAGAACGGCGGACCGACGGTGACCTTCTGCCCGGTGAACAGCTCGGAGATGAGCGGGAAGATCACCCCCCAGAAGCACACCACCAGGATCCCGATGAACAGCAGGTTGTTGAGCAGGAACAGCGCCTCACGCGAGAACATCGAATTGAGCTGGTTCTCGCCCTTGAGCGCCTCCCAGCGTCGGATGAGGAGCGACAGCGAGACGACGAAGGTCAATCCAATGAAGGCAAAGAACATCGGGCCGATGGCCGACTGCGCGAACGCGTGCACCGAAGACAGTACCCCGGAGCGCGTCAGGAAGGTCCCGAAGATCACCAGCGCGTACGTCACGATGATCAAGACCATGTTCCAGTGCTTGAGCATGCCGCGCTTCTCTTGAATCATAACCGAGTGCAACAGCGCCGTCCCGCTCAACCACGGCATGAAAGCGGCGATCTCGACCGGGTCCCAACCCCAGTAGCCGCCCCAGCCGAGGACGTCGTAGGCCCAGCGTCCGCCCAGGATGAGACCCAGCGACAGGAACAGCCAGGCCACCAGCGTCCAGCGGCGTGTCACCCGGATCCAGCGGTCGTCGCTCCGGCCCGTGACCAGGGCGCCGATGGCGAAGGCGTACGGCACGACGAACGAGACGAAACCCAGGTAGAGCATCGGCGGGTGGATGACCATCCCCGGATGGCGCAGCAGCGGATTCAGGCCCTGGCCATCCGCGGGCACCAGCGGCACCGTCCCGCCCGGCTGGAACATGGCGGTCACCTGCTGGCCGTCATTCGTCAGCCACAGGCGGGCGAACGGGTTCTCGAAGAAGACCACCATCGCCAGGAAGAACGCCAGCGTCACCATGGTCACAACGACCACCCACGGCAGCAGCTCGCGATCGCGTGACCACCTGCGCAGACCGACGGCCGAAGCGAAGGCCGACATCAGCCACGACCAGAAGACCAGCGAGCCGGCCTGCCCGCCCCACAGCGCGGTGACGCGCAGGTAGGGCTCCATCGAATTGCTGGTCACCGAGGCGACGTATTCGACCTGGTACTCCCCGCCGAGCAGCAGGGCGATGATGGCCAGAGCCGAGAGCGTGATCAGCGGGAAGGTCAGCAGCATGGCGCGCCGGCCGCTCTCCACCAGGGCCGGCCGCTGGCGCAGCGCGCCGTACGCCGCCGCTCCCGCCCCATACAGCGCCAGCAGGAACGTCATCACCAGGACGAAGTATCCGACGTTGGCGATCATCCGGTCAACTCCTCAGGCCTCACCATTCCGGGACAGACAAGACGATGGACGGCCGGCGAATGCCCGCGGTCCATCGTCTCTGGCGTGCAGCGGAGGGATCCTAGCCTTCCTGCGCCTGGAGAGGGATCTCCTCTTCGTAGCGGGTCGGGCACTTGAGCAGCAGCTCGTCGGCGTAGAAGACGCCGTCCTCGCCCAGGCGGCCGGTGACAATCGCCTGTGCTTCGTCCCGCAGCAGGTCGGGCATCGGGCCGACGTAGACCACTTGCAGGCGTTGCGCGTTCGGATCGCTCACCGCGCGATGGAGCGCCTCGGCCAAACCGCCGGCGCGCTCGATCTCATCCATATCGCCGGGCACGTTGGCGATGGTGAAGCTGAGCGTCAGCGTGTCAGCTTCGTATTGGATGGAATCGCCGATCACGGCCCCGGCGATCTTGAGATCGCGGCCGAGCACTTCGCCGCCACGCTCCGCCACCTCGTCCACGGTCAGGTAATACTGCGCCGCCGCCTGGGTCGATGAGGCGATCAGGTAGACGATCGCCGCGACGATCAGGCCTCCCCCGATCAGGAACTTGGCCCGGCCGCCGCCCGCTGCCGACGTTGACATCCGCTGCTCCCTCCTCGCTCGTGCACCCCGCTCGCGCGGCTGCTATTCGCACCGATTCTATCACTATTCGGGCGGCGCCCGACGGCGGGCCTGGTCAGTGAATGCTTTCATAAGTCGATGAGAGCCGCATGAGAGCCGCACTAGGGCCGGGTGAGAGCGTGGGCCGCCCCGCTCGCCCCCGGACCCGCCCGGCCGGACGCCCGGACATGTGACTTTCGGCCGGATGACAGAGGAAGGAGACCACTCCTAAAGGAAGCCTGACTGACGCAGGATGGGGCAATTGAAGTACCCGAAATGGGGGAATCTACCCATGAATGGGCCGGTCCGAGGCACCGAGAGGGGCCCGCGCCGGGTACCCAGGGTGCTCGATCCCGGCGCCTTCACCGGAAGGCGGCCGGCGCACACTTCGTGCGCCGCAGCGCACGCTGACCACGGGAGCAGATCCTGATGAACGAAGCCCAGCGCAACCGACGACAGACGACCTGGCTCGTCTTTGGCGCAGCCTTCTTGGCCTGCGTGGCTGTGGGCGCCGCCCTGGCGGCTTCCACACCCGCCGCGGCGCAGGAAGCCACGCCCCCTGCCCCCCCGGCGCCGCCAGATGGGCGCTATGCCGGGCCCGAATTCTGCGGCACCTGCCATAGCGACCTGCACGACACCTGGCAGACCACCCGTCATGCCCAGGCCTTCTCCTCTCCCATCTTCCAGCAGAACTGGCAAGAACTCGGCAGCGAGTTCACCTGCCTGGAATGCCACACCACGGGCTACGACGGGGTGACCAGCAGCTACGCCTTCGAGGGCGTGACGTGTGAGTCCTGCCATGGGACCTACACGCCAGGACACCCCCAGCAGTTGATGCCGATCACGCCCGATGCCAGCCTGTGCAGCACCTGTCACAACACCACCACCGATGAGTGGCACGCCAGCCGCCACGGGCAAGCCAGCATCGACTGCCAGTCCTGCCACAATCCGCACTCGCAGCAGCCGATGGCCGAGTCGGTCACAGGCTTGTGCACCGCCTGCCATCAGGACACCGGTTCGTCCTTCACACACGGGACTCACGCCAACGCCGGACTCGAGTGCGCCAGCTGCCACATGTACACCTCCCCTCGCAGCGGCTCCCCGATCGGCGGGCTGGTCCCAACCGGCCACACCTTCACGGTCGGCTCGGAGGCCTGCATCGGCTGCCACCAGGACACGATTCACACCCGCGACACCATCCTGGCCCTGAGCGGCGAGATCGCCCTGGCCAGGGAGGTCAATCCGGAAGTCATGCGCCTGCAGTTAGCCGAACAGGAAGAGCGCATCGCCGACCTGGAGACCAGCGCCAGCGTCCGCCTTTACACCGGCCTGGCCCAGGGCGCCATCGTCGGCCTGATCGTCGGCGGCGTGGCGGCCTGGATCGTCAGCCGGCGTCTGCGCATTGTCGAGGTCGAGGAAGACAAGCAATGAGCGAACCGCGCCAGCCCGGCAAGCGGAAGACCAAGGTCAAACTCGAGCTGACCCGCCGCGATTTCCTGACGTTGGCGGCGACGGCTGCTGGTTCGGTCGTCGCCGCGCAGGCGCTGACGACCGGCCCGCTCTCGCCCTTCGCCGCCCTCAAGCAGGGCCAGATCTCGGGCGAGGCGCATCCTGTCGCAGCCGGCGAACACCGCTGGGGCATGGTCATCGACCTCGACCGCTGTATCGGCTGCGAGTACTGCCTGCGCGCCTGCACCGCCACCAACGACGTCAACCCGGATGAGCCGTGGAATATCGTCCGCCAGGAGGTCAGCTCCAGCGGGCGGCGGTTCTACTTCTCACGCCCATGCCTGCACTGCCAGCATGCCCCGTGTGTCGAGGTGTGCCCGGTGCGGGCCACGTACGTGCGCGGCGACGGCCTGGTGGTCATGGACTACGACCGCTGCATTGGCTGCCGTTACTGTGAGGTGGCCTGCCCATACGACGCTCGCCGCTTCAACTGGGAGGAGCGCGCCGACGAGAACCCGTATGTCCCGACGTGGGGCGAGCCGGAGGTCGACCGCCGCCCGCGCGGGGTGGTCGAGAAATGCACCTTCTGCATCCACCGCATCGACAACGGACTGGAGAACGGGTTGACACCCGGCCAGGACTACGAGGCCACACCGGCCTGCGTGAACGTATGTCCGGTGGGGGCTCGGGTGTTCGGCGATCTGAAGGACCCCACCAGCCGCCTGGCGCAGGTCATCGCCGCCAGCCCCACCATGCGGCTTCGGCAGGAACTCGGCACCGACCCGAGCGTGTACTACATCCCGCCCGCGGAGGGGCTGTAGCGCATGGCTACCTCGAGCGCTCCCCGTCGCCTGCTCTCCCTGACGCCCGGGTTCCTGGCCTGGATGGCCTTCATCGGCCTGGCCGGCCTGGTCGGCCTGGTGGCCGTGTATGTCGTTCTCAGCCAGGGCCTGGTTGTGACCAACCTGACCGATCAGGTCCCCTGGGGGCTGTGGATTACCATCGACCTGTCGGCCATCGCCCTGGGCGCCGGCGCCTTTACGCTCTCGGCCGTCGTCTACCTGTTCGGCCTGAAACGCTTCCAGCCGATCGTGCGCCTGGCCGTCTTCGTCGGCTTCATCGGCTACACCACCGCGCTCCTGACCCTGGTGATGGATATCGGCCGGCCGGACCGCTTCTGGCACCCATGGGCCTTCTGGAATGTGCACTCGGTCCTGTGGGAGATCACCTGGTGCATCACCATCTACCTGTTGATCCTGCTGGTTGAGTTCGCCCCGGTGGTGGCCGAGCTGCGCTTCTTCGATCGTCACCCCGGCTTCCGCCGTCTGGCGCACTCGATCCATCGCGCCGCTCCGGTGCTGGCCGTTGCAGGTCTCCTGATCTCCTTGCTGCACCAGTCCTCTCTGGGCGCGACCTACGGCATCCTGCGCTCCCGACCGATCTGGTTCAAGCCCAGCATGCCGATCATGTTCGTGATCTCAGCCATCGCCGTTGGCCCGGCTGTGACGATGGCGATGGCCCACGTTCTGGAATGGATTCTCGGCCGCAAGACCGTCCCGCATGAAATCCTCCGAACCATCGCCCGCTTCAGCGGCCTGGGGCTTCTGCTGTATCTGTACATCAAGCTCTGGGACCTGGCGGCCGTCTCCTACTACGGGCGGACCCCGGCGTCCGATTCCGCCTTGTACTTGCTGCGCAACCAGACCCCCTACAATTTCGGCTTCTGGGTCGGCGAGATCATCGTCGGGATCGTCATCCCGGCGGTCATCTTCCTGGCGCCGCGTTTCAACCGTCGGCCGT
>DAIRVC010000009.1:0-34470 GCA_036803025.1 Anaerolineales bacterium | reverse complement strand
CGCGCCGGCGATGATGCGGCCGGTCGCCGGGTCGATCACGTCGCCCAACGAGTTGACCGCCACGATGGCGCCGACACGAGCCCGGCCGCCCAACTCCAGGCTGACACTGCCGATCCCGGACTTAACTGCGCCGGCCGGACCAAGGATCTTGCCCACCGTGGCGCCCATCCCGGCGCCGGCGTTCCCTTCCGCCGGCGCCTCGGTCGAGGCATTCAGGCAGGCGGTGTAGCCCATGGCCGCGTCCGGGCGTACATCGGCGCGGCCGATGCCCAGATCGAACAAGACCGCCGCCGGGACGATCGGGACCTTGGCCAGCTGCGTGTCGAAGCCGACCTTGTGCTCTTCGAGATAGCGCACAACACCTGTGGCCGCCTCCAGGCCGAAAGCGGAGCCGCCGGTCAAGAGCACGGCATGGGCCTTGTGGACCAGATGCATCGGACGCAGCAGATCGGTCTCACGCGTCCCCGGCGCGCCGCCGCTGACATCCACGCCGCCCACCGCGCCGGCCTCGCACAGCACCACGGTGCAGCCGGTAAGCGCCTCAGCATCTTGCGCGTGCCCGACGCGGATACCGGGAACGTCTGTTATGGCGTCTTTGCGGCTCACTGGTTGTCCCTCGTCTAGTCCTCGCGGACGGTCACTGCTTCGCGATCGGCTGCGATCCGGAACCCGTAGCCGCGACACGTGCCTCCGGCCGGCAGGGTGTAGCGCATTGCCGAGCGCAGGTCGATGTAGCTCAGGTCAAAGGCGCCGCCCCGCAGCACGCGCTCCCCGGCGGCGCCGGGGTCTTCGCGGCCGTCGTTGGCATCGTACGGATACTCTTTGAACAGCGAGCTGACCCACTCCCAGACGTTGCCGCTCATGTCGAGGGCGCCTACCCAGGAAGAGCCTGCAACGTAGGTTCCGTCAGGAGCGGTGAGCGCGTACCCGTCATCGAAGCTGGTGTCGGCCCAGAAGTAGACATCACAATTGACGTCGCAGTAGTTGAGATCGCCTTTCTCGAATGTGTCGCCCCAGGGATACACTCGCGCCTGGCGACCCCGGGCGGCGTACTCCCACTCTGCTTCCGTCGGAAGCCGCCCCCCGGCCCAGGCCGCGTAGGCCGCCGCCGATAACCACGGAACATTGGTCACAGGGTGGTCGCTGAAAGCCGGATCATCGTAGTAAGTCCGCTCGACCGGCGGATCACATGCCCCTGCTTCGACACAGGCCGCGTACTGGCGGTTGGTCACCTCGGTCTGGCCGATCCAGAATGGCTCCAGGCAGACTTCATGCTGCGGGCCCTCCCGCTCGTACTGGCTCGTGTCGCACGGAAACGGCGCGCCTTCGTAGATCGACACGCAGGCCTGCATCGCCTGCGCGATCTCTTCCTCGCTGCTGCCCATGTCGAAGCAGCCTTCCGGAACATAGACCAGGGTCAGGCCGTTCAATTCGCCGACCGTACCGGGATCCAGGCCCGCCGGCCCTCCCTGAGATGGCTGCGTATCGGAAGACCGGGCATTCTCAGGAGCCTGTGCTTCGCGTACACTCGAGGGAAACGAACATGCCAGAGCGAGCAGGGCCAAGACGAGTGCCGACAACAGACAACGCTTCATGTCGGACCTCCAGACGGGCGCCGCCACGGGTGGCAGCGGCCCGAGGTTGCCGTGGCTGCGGGCGCGAACGCGGGGGGCGCACTACCCCAGCTTGTAGCCGAACCGGCGAAGCATCGCCTTTCGTTCGGCGATCTCCTTCTCCCCTTCCACACCCAGGCTCTTGACCCCGTCGACCACGCCCAGGATGCCGCGGCCTTGCTCGGTCTCGGCCACGATCACCTCGACCGGGTTGGCCGTGGCGCAGAAGATGCGGCAGACCTCGGGCACGGCCTTGACCGCGTTGAGGACGTTCACGGGGAAACAGTCCTTCAGGAACACGATAAAGGAATGCCCGGCTGCCAGCCGAGCTGCGTTGTCCTTGGCCAGCTCGATCATCTCCGGGGAGGTGCCGCTCCAGCGGATGAGTGCCGGGCCTGAGGCTTCGCAGAAGGCCAGACCGAACTGTATGCCGGGGATGGCTCCGGCCAGGGCCTCATGTACATCCTCGACCGTCTTGATGAAGTGCGACTGGCCCAAGATGAAGTTGACGTCGTCCGGTTTGACGATGCGGATCGTCAAGAGGTCCATGCATGCCTCCACAACCGCGAGCCCGGCCCCGGCGCCGAGGCGGGCCAATACATTGTAGCGCGCCGGGGCCGGCTCAGGCGATGGGCTGGCCCAGGCGGGCCCGTTCGGCCTCGATGATCGAGTCGTCCAGCTTCTTGTAGAGCGGCTCAGGCTGGCGCAGTCTGCGTCCGGCCTCCAGACGGCTCGGCTCCCATGTGCCGCTTGCCCCGGCCGGGTCGTAGCGCAGGGCCTGGTGTGAACGCCCGCTCTCGTTCAGCTCGACGATCTGCAGTTCGCCGAAGAGCGGCGCGTCATAGCCGAAGCAGCGGTGCAGTTTTTCGGCGCTGAACGGCACGAAGGGCGCGAACAGGATCTTGAGCGAGTCGATCGCACGCAAGGCGGTGTAGACCGTTTGGGAGGCGGCGGCCCGGTCGGTCTTGATCTGCGACCAGGGCGCCTGGGTGTCCAGGTATTTGTTGACCGTTGCCGCCAGGCTGAGCGCCTCGCCCAGGGCCGCCCGCAGGTGGACGGCTTCGAGGTGCTCGGCAACGACCGGAAAGCCGCCCTCGATGGTTGTCAGCAGCTCCTGATCTGCCGGGCGCAGTTCACCGGGGTCGGGGACGATCCCGTCCCAGTGCCGGTAGGCGAACGAGAGCACCCGATTGGCCAGGTTGCCCCAGGTGGCGACCAGCTCGTCGTTGTTGCGGCGCACGAAGTCGGCCCAGGCGAACTCCGTGTCGCGGGTCTCAGGCAGCGCCGACAGGACGTAAAAGCGGATGGCGTCTGGATCGAAGCGCGTCAGGATGTCGGGCAGCCAGACGGCCCAGTTGCGGCTCTTGCTGAACTTGGCGCCCTCGACGTTCATGAACTCATTGGCCGGCACGTCGTAGGGCAGATTGAGGCGGAGGCCCTCATCCTGGCCGATGAAGCCGACGCCGAGCAGCTCGGCCTGCCAGATGACCGTGTGGAAGGGGATGTTGTCCTTCCCCAGGAAGTTGTAGATGCGGGCCGAGGGCTCGTACCACCAGCGCTTCCATGCTTCCGGTTGTCCCGTGACCTGCGCCCATTCGACCGAAGCGGTCAGGTAGCCCATCACCGCCTCGAACCAGACGTACAGGCGCTTGGATTCCCAGCCGGGCAGGGGGACCGGGACGCCCCAGTCGATGTCCCGGGTGACCGGGCGTGCCCGCAGGCCTTCCTGGATGTAGTTGCGGGCAAAGTTGACGACGTTCGGTCTCCAGTGACCGGCATGCTCATCCAGATAGGCCAAGAGCCGGTCGCTGAACGCCGGCAGGTCGAAGAAGAAGTGCTCGGTCTCGCGCCAGACCGGGGTACTGCCGTCGGTCTTGCTGCGCGGGTCGATCAGGTCGACCGCGTCCAGCAGGCTGCCGCAGTTGTCGCACTGATCGCCGCGCGCCCCGTTGAAACCGCACACCGGGCAGGTCCCCTCCACATAGCGGTCGGGTAAGAATCGCCCTTCCTTCTCGGAGAACAGCTGCCGCTGTGTCTGCCGTTGCAGGTACCCGCCGTCGTACAGCCGCTGGAAGAACTCCTGCGCCAGGCGGTGGTGGTTCTCGGTGTCGGTGTGTGTGTACAGGTCGAAGGTGATGCCGATCGACTGCAGCGTGCGCAGATGGCGGACGTGATACTCTTCGAACAGCTGGCGCGGGGACACGCCGCGCTTGTCGGCCTCGACCGTGATCGGGGTACCGTGCGAGTCGGAACCCGATACAGTCAGGACGTGGTTGCCGCGCAGGCGGTGGTAGCGCGCGAACACGTCTGCGGGCAGCAGTGCCCCGGCCAGATGCCCCACATGTAGATCGCCGTTGGCGTACGGCCAGGCGACGGAGACATGGATGTGATCAGCCATTTCGGACCTCTGTTTGGGCGGGAACCCGGCCGTCGGCGGGCCGGGTTCCCGCTTCGATTCTAGCACGCTCGACTCGGGAAACGAAACCGCCAGCACGAGGCTGGCGGGGGACAGGCTGCCGGGGCCGAGCTTACGCGCACGCGGCCCATGCCGACGGGCCTCGACCCATCGGCTGCGGCAGCCTGCGCATGACCATCAAGCACCAGAGCGGGTTCATCTTGTACCTCGAGCGCCATTCTACCTGAGGCAGGTCGGGAGTCAAGGGTCGGTCTTCAGTCTTCAGGCGATCCGTGCAGAATCGAACGCAGCACGGTCTGCAGGATCCCGCCGTTGCGGTAGTACTCCAGCTCGACGGGCGTATCGATGCGGGCGCGAACCTGGAATTCGATCGTGCTGCCGTCGGGCTTGCTGGCGCGGACTCCCAGGCTGGCCGAAGCGCTCAGGCGATCGGCCAGCCCGACGATCGAGAACGATTCTTGACCGGTCAAACCGAGTGCGGCCGCGCTGTCGCCCGGTAGGAACTCCAGGGGAAGCACGCCCATGCCCACCAGGTTCGAACGGTGAATCCTTTCGAAGGATTCGGCGATCACCGCCCGCACACCCAGCAGCAGGGTGCCCTTGGCCGCCCAGTCTCGCGAGGAACCCGTTCCGTACTCGCGCCCGGCCAGGACGATGAGAGGCACCCTCTCGGCGCGGTAACGCTCGGCCGCCTCGAATATCGTCGTGCGCTGTCCGTCCGGGAAGTGCAGTGTTACCCCGCCCTCCACACCCGGGACGAGAAGGTTCTTCAGCCGGATATTGCCGAACGTCCCGCGCAGCATCAGGCGATCGTTGCCGCGCCGAGATCCGAATGAGTTGAATTCGCGCGGCTGAACGCCGCGATCGACCAGGTATCTTCCGGCGGGGCTGTCGACCGGGATCGCCCCGGCCGGCGAGATGTGATCGGTCGTGACCGAATCGCCCAGGACGGCCAGGACGCGCGCGTCATGGATATCCTCCAGGGGCGGGGGCTCGGGCGATAGATCGGTGAAGAAGGGCGGTTCCTGAATGTAGGTCGAATCGGGCTGCCACTCATACAGGGCGCCGCCGCTCACCGGGACGGCGTTCCAGGCCTCATTACCGCTGAAGACGTCCGCATAGCGTCGGCGGAAGAGCTCCGGCGTGATCGAGCGCTCGATGATCTCGTGGATCTCGGCCTGGGTGGGCCATAGGTCTCGCAGGAAGACGGGCTTTCCGGCGGGGTCCTGTCCGAGAGGCTCTTGGGAGAGGTCGATGTCGGTCGTGCCAGCCAGCGCGTAGGCGACGACCAGAGGCGGAGAAGCCAGGAAGTTGGCGCGCACGTGCGGGTTGATGCGCCCCTCGAAGTTGCGGTTTCCGGACAACACGGCCGAGACGACCAGGTCGGCCTCCAGGATGGCCTTGACCACCTCGGTCGACAGCGGTCCGCTGTTGCCGATGCACGTGGTACAGCCATAGCCGACGACGTTGAACCCCAGGCGAGCGAGGCTTTCCAGCAGGCCGGCTTGGGATAGATACTCGGTGACAACCCGCGACCCGGGTGCCAGGCTGGTCTTCACGTACGGCTTGACCTGCAGCCCTCGGGCGACCGCTTTCTGGGCCAGGAGTCCGGCGGCGACCATCACGGATGGGTTGGAGGTGTTGGTGCATGAGGTGATGGCGGCGATCACGACCGCGCCCTGGCGCAGCTCGGCGCTGGTCCCGTTCGTCCCGACCGTCGCCTGGCGGTCGATCGCCTCGGCCGGCAAGCCGAACCCGCCCTGGGTGGTCGGGGCGCTCAGCGCCCGGCGAAACGCGGCCTGGACGCTTCGCAGGCCGAGGCGGTCCTGAGGACGCTTGGGGCCGGCGACGCTGGCCTCGACCGTGCCCAGATCCAAGTCAAGCACCTGACTGTACTCGGGTTCGGGTGCGCCCGACGTGCGGAAGAGGCCCTGCTCCTTGCAGTAGCGCTCGACCAGATCGACCTGCTGCGGATCTCGGCCCGTCAGCCGCAGGTAGCGCAGGGTCTCGTCATCGACGGGGAAGAAGCCGACGGTGGCGCCGTACTCGGGGGCCATGTTGGCGATGGTGGCTCGATCCGGAAGCCCCAGGCCGGCCAGGCCTTCGCCAAAAAACTCCACGAACTTGTCGACCACACCCTGCCGTCTCAGGATCTGGGTCACAGTCAGCGTCAGGTCGGTGGCGGTGGTGCCCTCCGGCAGCCGCCCCGTCAATCGCAGGCCGACGACATCCGGGGCGGGGAAGACCAGGGGCTGGCCAAGCATGACGGCCTCGGCCTCGATGCCGCCCACGCCCCAGCCGAGAACACCCAGCCCGTTGACCATCGTCGTGTGTGAGTCCGTGCCCACCAGGGTGTCGGGCAGGGCGATCAGGTCGCCGGGCCGGCCCCGCGTCAGCACAACGGCGGCCAGGTATTCCAGGTTGACCTGGTGCACGATCCCGGTCGCCGGCGGAACGACGCGGAAGTGATCGAACGCCTGCTGTGCCCAACGCAGGAACTGGTAGCGTTCGCGGTTGCGCTGGAACTCGAGCTCGGCGTTGCGCAGCAGGGCGTCCGGGGAGGCAAAGAAGTCGACCTGGACGGAATGGTCGATGACCAGGTCGACCGGCACCTGCGGGTTGATGCGCTGCGGATCCCCACCGAGTCGCTGCACCGCGGCGCGCATCGCCGCCAGATCGACCACGGCCGGGACACCGGTGAAGTCCTGCATCAGCACGCGCGCCGGCAGGAAGGGCACGTCCGGCCGCGTCGAAGCGCGGGGCTGCCAGGCTGCCAGAGCGCGGACGTCCTGCTCGTGGATTGCCCGGCCGTCAACCTGGCGCAGGGCCGACTCGAGCAGGACGCGAATCGAGTAGGGCAGGCGCTCCAGGCCGCCCGGGCCGCAGTCGAGGGCCGAAAGCCTGAAGAACCGGAAGCGGTCGGAACGGGTGTCCAGGAAGGACACGGCACCGAAGGGATCCAGACCCATGACGGACTCCGAACGACGGGTTACCCAGCGTACCGCGGGATTTGGCTGTGAGTATAATCGATCCCGACCACCCCGGATCGACAGCACCTTGGGGGCTCCCTTCTCGCCATGGCCTCAGAGCGGACGCATAGCGCCGATAACCTGGAGCCAGGCCGCCTATCGGCGCCGGCCCTGCATTCCGCGCTCAGCCGCCTGATCGCCGAGACGGCAGACCCCGGTATGCTGCTGGCCGAGGCCGGCCGACTGATCGTGCGGATCCCCGAGTGCCGCCTGGCATGGTTTGGTCTCATCGATGCGCGGGATGGGCGGGTGCTGCCGGCGGTCGACGTACGCCGGGACGGCCGCAGCGGCAGGGCGCAAGTCCGACACTGGGATGAGGCCGAGGCCCGGCTGAATGCGTTCGACCTGGGGCCGCACAGCCGCCTGCCGGCACTGGCCGAGAATCTGCCGCAGGCCGGCACTGGTGACCCGTGGCGCGAGGCGGGCCTGAGCCTCGGCTGCCGGACGTCGGCCTGGACAGCCATCGTGCGCGGGGATGTCGCCGTCGGGGCGCTGGGCGTATACGTCACTTCCCGGACCTCCGTCCGTCCGGCCGATCTGGCCGGCCTGCAGGCGATCGCCGACGACCTGGCGCACGCGCTGGCCCGCCTGCAGACGGATCTCGAGAACTCGCGGCGATTGCGCGAACTGGAGATCGTCCGCGATTTGACCGAGGCGATGGTCTCACAGGGAGAGCCGGGCGCGTATCTGCAGCGGCTGGTTGAGCGTGCGGCGGTTCTTCTAGGCGGCCATTCGGCCGGGATGTACCTGGTGCAGCCTGACGGCGACGAGGTCCGCTGCGTGGTGAGCTACCCGAGTGAGCCGGACTACTGCGGGGCAGTGCTGCGTTTCGGAGAAGGTGCGGCCGGGACGGTTGCCCAAAGCGGCCGTCCGCTGATTCTGGAGGACTACGCGACCTGGCCGGGGCGCGTCACGCTGTATGACGGTGCTGCGCCCGACAGGCTGAGATCCCTGTTGAGCGTTCCCATGACGGTTCAGGGACGCGTCACGGGCGTGCTGCACGTCTGGCGCGGGCTCGATGGACCCCCGTTCCAGCGCAACGAGGCCGACCTTCTGCAGCTCCTGGCCAACCAGGCAGCGGTGGCGCTGGAGAACGCGCGCCTGCTGAACGATTCCCGCCGCCGGCTCTTTCAGATGACTCTCCTGAGCGAGATCACCCGCTCAGCGCTGGAGGCGACCGATCTGCGATTCCTGCTCGCGGGAATGGCGCGTCGGATCGCCGGCCTGGTCGCCGCGGATGTGTGTCTGGTCCACCTGGCGCCGGAAGGGATGCCGGACGCGGCCGCGGCACTGGGGCCGCGCTGGTTGTCCTCGGACGAGCAGTTGCCGGATGCCGGTGCGCTCCGCCCGATCGAAGATCTGTTGATCGGGAACGAAACCCTGGTCCTGGACGACGAGGGCGGGACGGCGGGCCAGTCCGCCGCCATAGACGGTCTGGACCTGCGGTCGGCGCTGGTCCTGCCGCTGCGCGGCAACGCCCAGCGCCTGGGAGGCATGCTCGTCGGCTACAAATCCGTGCACAGGTTCTCCTCCGAGGAGATCGCCTTGTGTGAGCAGGTCGGCGGGCAACTGGCCCTGGCGCTCGCCCGTTCGCTGGCATTCGAGGTCGAACGCGAGCACAGCAACCAGCTGGAGGCACTGCGCCAGGCCAACCTTCGCCTGACCTCGCGGCTGGACCTGCGCACGGTCATGGAGGCCATCCTGGAGCACGCCATCCAGCTTGTCGCTGCGGACGATGCGTACGTGTTCTTCTACGACGGCGAACAGCTGACCTTCGGTGCGGCCTTATGGGCGGGTGGTGCTCGCCGGGACCCCTATGCCACGCCGCGGCAGCATGGTCTGACCTACACCGTGGCGCAGTCGGGCAAGCGCATCGTGGTTGCCGACGCCCTGACCGATCCGCTCTATCGGGACCAGCCCTGGGAGGGGTCGATCGTGGGGCTGCCGCTGCGAATCGGAGAGCAGGTGGTCGGGGTGATGAATGTCGCCTTCGAGCGCCCGCACGTCTTCCTCGACTCCGAGCTGCGCGTGCTCGAGCTTCTGGCGGACCAGGCGGCGGTGGCGCTGCAGAACGCGCGCCTGTATGAGGAGACCGCCTCTGAGCGGCAGCGCGTCCAGCTTCTCTACGACATGGCGCAGGCCTTGGCCAGCCGGACCGACCCGGATGAGATCATCCAGCATGCGACCGAACTGACCGTGGCCAACCTCGAGGCCCACTTCGGTGAGACCTTCCTATTGGAGCGCGGCAGCGGGCGTTTGAGGTTGCGCGGCCTGGCGGGCAAAGAGCAGCTCCTCATCCCCGAGATTGACGCTCGCCTGGCCGGCCGGGTGGGAAAGGGCCTGGTCGGGTGGATTGCCGAGTCTCGCGCGGCCACTATGTCTTCCGACGTCACCCAGGACCAGCGCTGGGTGCACGTGACCGGGCTGGACGAACAGATTCGTAGCGCCATGGGCGCGCCCATTCTGTCCGGCGACGAGCTGTTGGGCGTCATGATGATCTTCGACCGGGCGCGCGGGGCCTTCGACCAGCGGCATCTGGATCTCCTGGTGGCCATCAGCCAGCAGCTCGGCCTGGCTCTCTCCAAGGCCGAGGGCTACCAACTGGTCCAGCGCCGCCTTTCGGAGCAAACCCTGCTTCAGCAGGTTGCCCAGGTGGTCAACCGCAGGTTGGAGCTCCAACCGCTCTTGGAAGAGGTGGTCATCCAGGTCAGCGACGTGCTCGGCTACCCAGTCGTCGAAATCATGTTGATCGAGGGCGAGGTGCTCTACCGACGGGCGGGAACAGGCTACAGCGTCGAGGTGCCGCTGCGCATCCCGCTGAGCGAAGGCGTGGTCGGCCGCGTCGCCCGCACCAACCAGCCCAGCCTGGTCCGCGACGTGTCGCTCGATCCCGACTACGTCGACGTGCTGCCGACGACGCGCTCGGAGATCGTCGTCCCTCTGCGCAAGGGTGGGGTCGTCTTCGGTGTACTCAACGTCGAATCGCCCGAAGTCGGCCGACTGGGTGAGGACGACCTGCGCATGCTATCCCTGCTGGCCGATCAGCTTTCGGTGGCCATTGAGAACGCGGCGCTGTACGACCACCTGCGCCAGCACGCCGATGACCTGGAGCAGACGGTCGCAGACCGAACGGCCAAGCTGGCCGAGGCGCTGACCCAGGCCCAGGAAGCTGACCGGATGAAGTCACAGTTCGTGTCCGACGTCTCCCACGAGCTGCGCACGCCGCTGAGCAATATCCGGCTCTACCTGGACCTGATCAAGGGCGGCAAGCCCGGCCGCTTCGGCGACTACCTGGAAACGCTCAATCGTGAGACCGGGCGCCTGGTCTCGTTGATCGAGGACCTTCTGGCGATCTCACGGCTCGAGGCGGGATCCTCCCCGCTGGATCTGGCACCGCTCGATCTGAACAAGCTGGCCAATGGGCTGGTGCAGGATCGGCAGCGGCTGTTCCGCGAGAAGGGCCTCGAACTGCGCTTCGTGCCGTCGGCGGACCTCCCACCGGTGATTGCCGATGAGCGCTCCTTGGCGCATGCCGTCGCCAATTTGATGACCAACGCGCTGCATTACACCAGCCGGGGTGCCGTGACGATCTCGACTGCCCGCAAGTTCGAAGACGGCGCCAACTGGGTGACCCTCACCGTTGCGGACACCGGCCTGGGCATCGCCGAGTCCGAGCAGCCGCATCTGTTCACCCGATTCTTCCGCGGCGCGGCCGGCCGGGTGACGCGCGTGCCGGGCACCGGGCTGGGTCTGGCGATCTGCCACGAGACGATCGTCAGGCACGGCGGGCACATCACGCTCACCAGCCGCCTGGGGGAAGGCAGCGCCTTTACATTGTGGCTGCCGCTTGAGTCACGCGCCTGACCTCAGGCGCGGGCTACAGCCCCAGAGCCTTGCGAATCCCGAACAACAACGAAGCGGAGGCCGCCCAGACGGCGTAGCCCAACAGCAACAGCGGCGCCAGCCGCAGACCCTGGCGCGCCCCCAACCAGACCACAGCCAAGAAAGCGACGGTGGGGAGGATACCCAGGAGCAATCCGAGGCTGAACTGAGTGACGGCAGCCTGGTCGCCGCGGGCTGAGTTGAAGACCACCCACAGCGCCAGCGGAGCAGTCAGCGGCATCGTCGCCGTCAGGGCCGCAACTAGGCGGCTGTGCTTCTCGACGATCGCCACCAGCAGGATGACCAGCATCGAGACGGCGACGGGCAGCACGTCACTCCACTTCATAACCGACTCCGGGTGATCACTTCAGATCGAGGGCGGCGTAGATCGCCGCCAGGTCGACATGCCGATCCATGAGCTCCAGGAACATCTCCAACTTCTCCGGCTCCGCCAGGCGCGTCTTGCCGTAGGCCGCCTCGATCCGGCCGACGGTCTCGATGGTGTTCTCTTTGACGAGCAAGATCGGGACGCCGGCGCCTTCGGCTTGTCGGATCACCAGCGGACTGGGCATCAGATTACCGGTCAACACCAGCGCCGCAGTGGAGGTCTCGAGCGCGGCCAGCTGGATGTCGGTGCGGTCGCCCCCGGTGATGACGGCCTTGTTCTGCTGGCGGCGGAAGTGCGAGAGCGCCACCTCGAGCGTCATCGCGCCGACAGTGTAGGTCTCGACCAGGGCCTGGGGGTTGTAGCTGCCGGTAAGCACCTGCGCTTCAAGGCGGCGCACCAGCTCGCCGACGCTCAGCGCCGAGAGACGCGGCACCGAGGGCAGGACGCCGAGCAGGCGAATCCCGCGGCCGTGCAGGAAGGGCCGGGCGTGGTCCTCGATGAAATCCGTCGCCTCTGCGGGCACGTGGTTGAAGATCACGCCCAGGAGCTGCTTGCCCAGCCGCAGGGAGGCGGACAGGGCGTCATCGAGCACCTGCATCTCGCGATGGAACTTGACCAGCACCAACACTGGTGCGCCGAACACTTCCGCCAGGCGCAGGTTCGACAGCCCGACGGCGTAGCCCTCGCGCATGCTTGACCCGCCTTCCAGGAGCAGGATGTCCTTGTCCTGCGCCGCGGCCTGGGCCGCCGCCTGGATCTTTTCGAGCAGATCGTCCTGTTTGTCCAACTTGAGGCGCTGCCGCAGCAGCGCCGGCGTGACGATCACCGGCGTCAGCTCGGTGCAGTTCGAGCCCAGGTCCAGTGTGGCGCAGATGAACGCGGCATCCTCGTCGGTGATCGTGCCCTGTGGCGTGCGCCAGGGCTGGGTGCTCATCGGCTTGAGGTAGCCGACCCGCTGCCCGTCGGCCTGCAAGCGTTTTCCCAGCGCCACACACACGGCCGTCTTGCCGATGTACGGCTCGGCGGAGGTGACGTATATGGCCTTCATCTTCCACTCCCTTCGGCTGCCGAGGGTGAGGCGGGGTGCAGGTCGCGGGGTCTGAGCACCAGGCGCATATCGATGGCCAGGCCGCCCCGGCCCTTCTGGTACACCATATAGGGATTGATGTCGAGCTCGGCGATTTCGGGGTAGTCCACCGCCAATTGGCCGATCCTCAGGAGCGTGTCCACCAGAGCCTGCTTGTCCACCGGAGGATTGCCGCGCGTCCCATCCAGCAGGGCCCGCGCCCGAATCTCGTTGAGCATCTCCTCGGCCTCGCGGCGTGAGATGGGCGCCACACGGAAAGCGACATCCTTGAGGGTCTCGACGTAGATTCCGCCCAGGCCGAATGTCAGCAGCGGGCCGAATTGCGGATCGCGATTGACGCCGATGAGGATCTCCAGGCCCGGCGGAGCCATCTTCTGGACCAGGCAGCCCCACAGGCGCGCTTCCGGCAAGTAGCGCTGCGCCCGGTAAGTGATCAGGTCGAAGGCGTCACGGACGTCGGCTGCGTTTTCCAGGCCGACGCGGACGCCGCCGACATCGGTCTTATGCAGGATGTCGGGGGAGGCGACTTTGAGCACGGCCGGGTAGCCGAGGCGATCGGCGATGGCCACGGCTTCTTCGGCCGTGGCGGCCACCTCGGCCAGCGGCGCCGGGAGCCCGCAGGCGGCCAGGATGGCGCGCGCTTCGGAGTCGCCGATGGTGACGCGCCCTTCGGCCAGCGTGCGGTCGATGGCCTCTCGCAGCGCGGCGTCGTCGAACTCGAAACGCTCATACTCGGGCAGCGGGTCGCCCTGGTAGCGCCGATATGCGCTCATGGCCTTCAACACCAGCGCCGCCCGCTCTGGGAAGGGGAAGTTCGGCACGCCGGCCGAATCGAGGATCGAGGTGCCCGTAGCCACGCGCGCCTCACCCATGAAGCAGCCCAGGATCGGGATCTGCGCCGTGCGGGCGATATCGGCGATCACCGCCGCCGTCTCGGGGATCTCGGTCATCGCTTGCGGTGTGAGAATGACGACGACTGCGTCCACATGCGGATCGGCTGTCACCTGCTCCAGCGCGAATCGGTAGCGGTCGGCGCGGGCGTCACCCAAGACGTCGACCGGGTTGGCGGCGCTGGCGGAGTCAGGCAGCGATTGCTCGAGGGCGCGAATGCGCTCGGAATCGAAGCGGGCCAGTGTTAGCCCGGCGCGCTCGAGCGCATCGGTGGCCAGGATGCCCGGCCCGCCGGCGTTGGTGACGATCGCGACCCGGTCTCCCCGCAGCGCAGGCAGGTAGCCGAAGGCGCGGGCGCAGTCGAAGAGATCCTCCAGGGCGGTGACGCGGATGACGCCGGCCTGGTGGAATGCTGCCTGGTAGGCTTGCTCAGATCCGGCCAGCGATCCGGTGTGCGAGCTGACGGCCCGAGCGCCGGCCTGGGTGATGCCGGACTTGATCGCCACCACCGGCTTGCGCCTGGTTGCCTGGCGGGCGACGCGCATGAACTTCTGGCCGTCGGGCAGGCCCTCGATGTAGCTCAAGATCACCCGCGAGCTGTCGTCGTCTGCCCAGGCCTGGAGCAGATCGATCTCGCTGACATCGGCTTTGTTGCCGAGCGAAACGAACTTGCTCAATCCCAGCCGGCCGGCTTGGGCCCAATCGAGGATGGCCGTCCCCAGGGCACCCGACTGTGACATGAAAGCCATGGGGCCGGCCGGCGGCATGCCGGCCGAGAAGGAGGCGTTCAGGCCGGTCACCGTGTCGATGACGCCCAGGCAGTTGGGGCCAATCAGGCGCAGGCCGTAGGTGCGCGAGATTTCAACCAGCTCGAGCTCGCGCTCCAGACCCTCTCGCCCGGCTTCACGGAAGCCGGCGCTGATCACGATCGCCGCGGGGACGTGCTTCTCCCCGCACGCCTGCAGGACCTCCGGGACGCCCATGTAGGGAATGACGATTACGGCCAGGTCGACCGGCCCGGGGATGTCCAGCACCGAGGCGAAAGCCGGCAGGCCGAGGATAGCCTCGGCCTTGGTATTGACGGGATAGACGTGTCTGCCCGGCCGCAGGAAACCGCCGTTCACCAGATTGTTGAGCACGGCAAAGCCGAGCTTCTTCGGGTCGGCGGAGGCGCCGATGACGGCGACCGCAGTGGGGTCGAAGAAGGCGGACAGGCTCAAGGCCTTAGCTCCCTGTGAAGGCCCGGCGCGGACGTGGCGCGTTCATGCAGCGGCTGCGGCCAGTGCCGCCACCGGCGCGTAGGAGCGCCGATGGATCGCCGACGGGCCAAGGCGCTCCAGGGCCACGCGGTGCTGCGGGGTGCCGTAGCCCTTGTGTCGCTCGAATCCGTAATCGGGATACTCCCCGCTCAGTGCGGCCATCTCCTGGTCCCGGGCCACTTTGGCCAGGACCGAGGCGGCGGCGATGGACAGGACCAAGGCGTCGCCGTGGGGCAGGGCGGTTTGCGGCAAGAGCACTTCCGGCAGGCAGAGGTGATCGATCAGCAAGTGCACAGGCTGGGTGGGGAGGCCCTCCAGCGCGCGCGTCATGGCCAGGCGCGAGGCGCGCAGCGGTCCAAGTCCGTCGACCTCGGCGACGCTGGCCCGGCCGATCGCCCAGGAGACCGCCACGCGCCGGATGGTCTCCGCCCAGCGCGTTCGTTGCCGGGCGGTCATCGCTTTGGAGTCGCGCACGCCGGCAAGCCGCACAGCCAGCCCGGCCTCGCCCAGCGGCAGGATGACCGCCGCGGCGGTCAGCGGCCCTGCCCACGCGCCGCGGCCGGCCTCGTCCAGGCCGGCCACGCAAGCCACGCCGTGGGTGTGCAGCGCCTCTTCCAGCGCCAGGCTCGGCTGCCGCTCAACTCGGGGACGGACGCGCATACCAGCCTCGCCGCCAGCCGGCGCGGATGCGGAACAGGTCGATCAGCATGGCGATCGAATCATGCACAGGCCGCACGCGGCTGCCGCTGGCGTAATACCAGGGGATGGGAAGCTCGACGATTCGATAGCCGCGCCGGTGTGCGACGAACAGGACCTCGACATCGAAGGTCCAGCCATCGAGGCGCTGGACCGAGAACAGATCCTTGGCCACCTCGGCGCGGAAGCACTTGAAGCCGCATTGGGTGTCGTGCAGGCCGGGGACGGCCATCCAGCGCACCAACTGGTTGAACCCTCGCCCGATCCAATGGCGGTGGGCGGGCTCGCCGTAGCGCACCGCGCCCGGCGCTTCCCGCGAGGCGATGGCGATATCGGCGCCGCTCAGCGCCGGAGGGATGAAGCGGCTGATCTGGTCAACCGGCATGGATAGGTCGGCGTCGGCGAAGAAGCGGTATTCGCCTGCCGCGGCCAGCATGCCCATCCGCACGGCCAGTCCCTTCCCGCGCCGCTCGGTCCGCAGAAGCTGGAATCCCGGATGTGTCTCACCGAATTCACGCGTGATCGCGGCCGTGGAGTCGGTGCTGCCGTTATCGACGACCAGCACTTCGGAGTCAAAGTCGTGCTGCTGCAGGAAATCGCGCAGGCGGGCAAGCGTGTCCGGCAGGCGTAGTGATTCGTTCAGGGCCGGGATGACGATGGAGAGAAAGGGAGGCAACGGTACCCTGCCGCCGGCGGCGGCTCAGTAGCGCAGGATGTCGGCCACGATGATCAACACCGTGGCGACCAGGATGATGAATTCGAAGAAGACCATGATGCCGAGCAGGATCCACTGGCCGCGCGTGAAGCGCGGCAGGCGCCGCCCCAGGCGCGAGCCCAGGCCGGAAATGTGCGGCGCCACCTTGCGCTCCCATTCCTGCTCGACCTGCAAGGCCTTCTCCGAGGCCTCGCCGGCGCGCGTGGCGATCTTGACGCTGGTCGCCCGCCAGTCGAACTCCTCGACCGGAGTCTCATCCTCCTGGGCCACTTCGAACTGCGAGTCCAGGCTGGCGCGCAAGCTGGACACGGACCCGGCTGCCGGACCGCCGCTGGGCACAGCAATCGGTGCGATCGGGCCGATCGGCTCGCCGGTCACGCCCAATGTCGAGGGCGGCGCAGACGACTCGCGGGGATGGACCAATGCATTGGAAACGTTGGTCACATCTTCCAGATCCATGATCGGCGGGAGCTGGAGCAGGTTGGAGGCGAAGTGCTCGACGGCGTCGGAGAGGACGATGCGAACCTGTGGGCGGGCGGTGTCGACATGCGTGCGCGGATCGGTCAGGATCAAGACCGGCTCGACCTCCGGGATGGGAAAGCCGGCGCCGTTCAGGTGCTTCAGCACCGCGTCTGCCATGCTTGCGGCCAGAGCCTGCAGGTTCGGTCGGACCTTTCTGAACCGCCGGGCGCCCGAGTTGAACGTCATCCAATCCCCGCCCTTGGCGCGAAACACACCCCGCAGCGGCGAGGCGACGAGGGCGCGCACGCCTTCGGGGCCGACCAGGACCAAAGACAGCGGCACGGAAGCCCCGGGCAGGAGAAGGTTGCGGATGAGCACATGGTCGTTCCCCAGCACCGGCGACAGCCGCTGCGTGACAGCCTGCTGGGCCATGACCTCGCCGTACCAACGCAGGCCATTGCGCAGCGTGGCCCGCAGGCGGTTCTCGAGGGTGATCTCCCCGTCCTCTTTCAGGAACTCAGAGCGCTCGACGACTCGCATGCGTCTCCCCTGCCGCGGGGGCGGCTGCCATGCTCCAATTATAGGTCACTGGCGCCGGGCGACAAGGCGTCCGAGGTCCCGGCTTCCGGAATATAATGGCCTCAGGATGAGTGTGAAGATGCGCATGAAAGCGGTCTTGGCTGTCTGGTTGGTGCTGGTCCTTGCTGGCAACGCTGCGGCGGCGGCCGCCCAAGGGGAGGGCGAGGTCCTGCTGCTGAACGCCGAGGGTCCGGTGACGCCGGCAATGGTGGGGTACCTGGAACGCGGCCTGGCGCTGGCAGAACGGCAGCAGGCCGTGGCGCTGATCCTGCGCCTGAACACGCCCGGCGGATCGGTCACGTTGATGGGCGAGATGGTCGAGGCGATCCGCGGCAGTGCTATTCCGGTCGTGGTGTATGTCGCCCCGCGCGGCGCAATGGCCGGCAGCGCCGGGACGATCATCACGCTTGCCGGGCACGTCGCGGCCATGGCGCCCGAAACGGCCATCGGTGCGGCCTCGCCCGTCGGTTCGCAGGGCGAGGACCTGGGCGAGACGATCGCGGCCAAAGAGAAGGAGATCCTACGGGCCACGGTACGCGGCCTGGCCGCCCGCCGCGGCGCCGAGGCGGTCGCGCTGGCCGAGGCGACCATCGAGGAGGCCCGGGCCGTCTCCTCCGAGGAGGCTCTCGAGATCGGCTTGATCGACTTCATCGCCTCCGATTTGGACGACCTGCTGGCGCAATTGGACGGCTTCGAGGTCGAGCTGGCGCTCGGGCCGCGCGTGCTGGAGACCGCCGGCGCGGTTGTGGTCGAGGTGCCGCAGACCTTCATCGAGCAGTTCCTGCACACGCTCACCAATCCGAACATCGTCTTCCTGCTTCTGAGTGTCGGCGTGCAGGCCATCCTGATCGAGATCTCCAGCCCCGGAGGCTGGGTGGCCGGCTTCATCGGCGTCACCTGCGTGGCGCTGGGGATCTACGGTCTGGGCATTCTTCCGGTCAACTGGTTTGGGCTGGTCTTCCTGCTGGTCGCCTTCGTGCTGTTCATTCTGGACGTCAAAGCGCCCACCCATGGCGCGCTGACGGCTGCCGGTGTGGGCTCCTTCATCCTGGGGGCGTTGGTCCTGTTCAACTCGCCCACCACACCCAGCTTCCAGCGCGTGTCGGTGCCGCTGGTGGTGGCCACAGGCACGGTGACGGCGGCGCTGTTCTTCGTGGTGGTCACCTTCGCCATCCGCGCCCAGAGGCGGCGCATTGCCGTCGGAGTGGAGGCCCTGCCCGGCCGGATCGGCGAGGCGCGCAGCAACCTGGCCCCGACCGGCATGGTCCAGGTGGCCGGGGAGCTGTGGACTGCAGAGATCGAGCCCGGTGCACCGACCATCCCGTCCGGAGCGCGCGTCGAGGTCATCGGCGTGGAGGGCTTGCGCATACGCGTGCGCAGCGCGCGCGGATAGGCCGGTTGACTCGACCGGGCGCTGCATGTACACTTCGACCGTTCACCGATCGCTCAGGAGGTCGCCATGCCGGCAGCTTCGTTCCGCCTGATCATGCGCACCGGTCCCAACCCGGGACTGGTGTTCGACTTGACCAAAGAGGTCACAGTCCTGGGCAGGGACGTCTCGAATGACATCGTCCTGGGGGATGCCGAGGTCTCGCGCACGCATGCCCGCCTGACTCGTACCCCGGGCGGGTATGTGCTCGAGGACCTGGGATCGACGAACGGTTCGTTCGTCAATGGTGACCGACTGGCGGCGCCGCGGGTGCTCAATCCCGGTGACCTGGTCGGTTTCGGGGAGACCATCACGCTGACGTTCGATGCGACCTCGCCGGAAGCGGCCGCCACGGTCATGGGAGCGGCTGCCAAGCCAATCGCCCCGCCGGTCAAGCCCGCCTATGTTCCTCCAGCGCGGCCGGCGGCAGCCCCGGCTGCGGCCATGCCGGCCGCCCAGCCGGAGGAAGAGGTCGCGCCGCGAAGGTCACGCAAGTGGATCCTGGCCGGATGCGGATGCCTTGTCTTGCTGGCGATCTGCGGCGGGGTACTGTGGTTCATGCCCTCATCCTGGTGGTGCGTCCTTTTGACGCCGCTGAGCTGGTTCGGCTACAACTTCGGCTGTTGATCGGCTGGATCTTGGGGAGGAGACCCGCGGGGCGGCCATCGGCCGTCCCGCTGCGCGTCGCGGCCAAGAAGGGTTCTTCTGCTGCGTAATGCCGGCGGCAAGAACGACGAGACTAGGGTGCGCCCTCGAATGCGCAATCGCCGACGAGCGCCGGCATTGCGCCATACAGGCGACAGGTGAACGGCGGTCCGCCCGGCGTACGACCCTCGAGCAGCGTGACGGCGCCCATCCGTCCGGCGACCTCAAGTTCGGGGTCCGAGCCAAGGCCGGGGCGGGCCTGTGTCAACCAGGCTTCCGCCTCGGGTGATGCCTGACCCCGGCAGATGCCTGACTCGGACTCGCCGCCGCTAAGGACACAACGGAATGCGTCGGTCAGGAGCAAGTCGCTCGGCTGGCAGAAGGTCATCTGCCGCGCGATCACATAGCAGTAAGCCCAGCCCGACTCGAACTGGATCTCCACTCCGGCGCTGGTCAAGTATTGTGCGTCGTAGTCCCGGACCATGAGCAGCCGCGGTTCGGAGAGCATGTCCGTGATGGGGTTCAGGGCACCGACGTGCAGATCCAGCCGCTCCTGGCGGGAGAGATCGTCCTCGTAGAGGACGGTGTGAAGTAGGTCGGCGACGGCGATTTGCGGGTCACGCAGCGGCCGGTTGACCCAGTCGTCGGTCCAGTAGCCGGCCAGCAGGAAGGCCGGTCCGGCGAGGAGCAGGGCCATGGTCTGCCCCAGGCGCGACGGGGCGCCGCGGGCCTGTTCCAGGAGAGACGGCTCAAGCAGTCCGGCCAGCGCCATCAGGCCGCCGGCCAGGAGAGAAGCCATCACCTGGCGGGCGCCCGAGGCCGCCACGTACGGGAACGTCTCCAGACCCCGAAAGCGGCCATCGAGCAGGCCGGCAGCCAGCGAGTAGCCCTCATAGGGTAGATGGCCGGCCAGGGTGTTGATCGTCAATCCGAAGAGCGTCCAGCCGATCAGCCCGGCGCCGGCATGATCCAGGTGGCCGATCAGCCAGCCGACCAGGCTGCCGAGCAGCAGCGCACAGCCCCCGCCGACCGCCAGCTTGAACCACGGTAGGAATCCGGCGCTCTGGTACAGCCGCAGCCCGTCCACGCCCCAGGCCGTCAGGCTGAAGGCCAAGGACATGAGCAGACCAAAAATCAGGCCGAGCCGCCGGTTGCGGCGTCGTAGGATGGAGAGCTCGTCGCTAAGGCTCATTGGGTACGCGTTCGAAAGCGCGTCAGGCTATCCAGAGGTAGTCTACCACGCCGCCGGGGAGTCGGTTCAACGCTTCGGCCCAGGCGTAAGGCCGGGTTATGGCGCTGCCCCGGCCGTCCTGCGCAGGCGGTCGTCCGCCTTTGCCTCCGCCAGGACGAACTGCGGGTCGCGGCGGAACTGGCTCATGTACAGGCCATGATAGACCCCCCGCCTGGCTAGAAGCTCAGCGTGGGTGCCGCGTTCCACCACGCGGCCTTCGTTGATGACCAGCACCATGTCCGCGTTATGAATCGTGCTCAAGCGGTGGGCGATGACGAACGACGTGCGCCCCTGCAGCAGCCGCTCCAGGGCGCGCTGGATGAGCCGTTCGGTGCGCGTGTCCACACTGGAGGTGGCCTCGTCCAGGATCAGGATGCGCGGGTCCGCCAGGGCGGCCCGGGCGATTGCCAGCAGCTGGCGCTGCCCCTGGCTCAGACCGGAGCCGCGCTCGCCCAGTTTCATCTGGTACTTCTCCGGCAGGCGCTCGACGAAGACGTCGGCGTGGGCGAGCTTGGCGGCGGCGATGACTTCCGCGTCGCTGGCGGCGGGACGGCCAAAGCGGATGTTTTCCATGACCGTTGTGCTGAACAGGAAGGTATCCTGCAGCACGATGCCGATCTGCTCGCGCAGAGACCGCGTGGTCACGTCGCGGACATCCAGGCCGTCGACTCGCACCGTGCCGCCGGTGACGTCGTAGAAGCGAGGGATCAGGTTGATGATGGTGGTCTTGCCTGCCCCGGTGGGCCCGACGATGGCGATGGTCTGCCCGGGTTGAGCCGTGAAGCTGACGTCGTGCAGGACCGGCTGCCCGGGCAGGTATTCGGCCGAAACGTGTTCGAACTCGACCAGTCCGCGCATTTCCGTCATGACCACGGCCTGCGGCGCATCCCGCACGTCGGGCTCCTCGTCGAGCAAGCCGAAGATCCGCTCGGCGCCGGCCACGGCGCTCTGGATGTTGGTCCACAGGACAGAGATCTGCTGGATGGGCTGGTTGAATCGCTGGACGTAGCCGAGGAAGGTGATCACCAGGCCCAGGGAGATCGCTCCGCCCGGCAGACTGATCCTGCCCAGCAGCGCCAGGCCGCCGACGGCCGTGACGGTGGCCAGGGCGACATAGCCGAGCGCCTCCAGCGCCGGCGACAGGGCGGCGCTGAAGGCCACCGCCCGCACGTTGGCGTCGCGATTGGCGGCGTTCACCAGCTTGAACTGCTCGATGTTTTCCTCGGCGCGGTTGAAGGCCTGCACCTCGCGGACTGCGGAGATGTTCTCCTGAAGCTCGGCGTTGACCGCCCCGATCTCCCGGCGGGTGGTGCGGAAGGCCTTGCGCGCCTGCGTGGAAAACCACAGCGTCGCCGCCAACATGATCGGCGTGACGGCCATGCTCAGCAGCGCGAAGACCAGGTTCTCGGTGAGCATGTTGTAGGCTACCCACACCAGGAGCAGCGCCCCGCTGGCGACGCTGACCAGCGCGAAGTTGAGCACCTGTTGGATGGTGTCGCTGTCGTTGGTGATCCGGCTCATCAGGTCACCGGCCTCGTGCTCGGCGTAGTAGCTGAGCGACAGCCGGTGCAGCTGCTCGAACACCGACACGCGCAGCCGGCGCAGGACGTGCTGTCCGCTCCAGGTCATGGCGTAGAAGGTGGCGCCGGTCAGCAGCGCGCTGCCGACGTACAGCCCGATCAGCAGGGCGATCAAGCGACCGATCCCGGCGATCCGGTCCGCGGGGCTCATGGCGGCGACGTCGGCGGCTGGGGCGGGGAAGCCGCCGGAGGTGAAAGCCGCCCGCAGGACGGTCTGGGTGGGCCCGCTGGGCTCACGGCCGTCCTGCAGCCAGCAATTGGATTGAGAAGCGTTGTCTTCGCCGGAGGCGCCCGGGAAACTGCCGAAGGCTCCGGCCGCCGAAGGCGCCAGGTAGCAGTCGACCAGCTGGCCGGTCAGCTGCGGCGAGGTGACCTGGGCCCAGGTGGAGGCGATGACGGCCACCGAAGCCAGCACCAACATCGGCCAATAAGGAGCGAACAGCCGCGCCAGCCTGGCTAGAGTCTGGCCGGCGCGCTTCGGTTTGGAGGTCTCCTGATTCAGCAGGTCGCTTCGGGGTCCATGAAACATACTGCTCTCCTTGAGCGGGCCTCGCCGATCGGCGGCTCGCTACGCCGGATCCGGGATCGGCTCATCGCCGATGAGCTGGGAGGTGTAGATCTCGGCGTAGAGCTCGCTGTCCTCCAGCAGGTCTTCGTGCCTTCCGCTGGCCACGATGCGGCCCCTATCCATCACCAGGATCTGGTCGGCGTTCATGACCGTGCTGATGCGCTGGGCGATGACGAAGGACGTCCGGCCCCGCATCAGGACCTCGAGCGCCTTCTGGATCTGGGCTTCGGTGGTCAGATCGACCGAGCTGGTCGAATCGTCCAGGATCAGGATGTGCGGGTCGAGCAGCAGGGCACGGGCGATGGCCACCCGCTGCTTCTGGCCGCCACTCAGGGTCTGGCCGCGTTCGCCCACCGGTGTGTCGTAGCCTTCGGGGAATTCCATGATGAAGTCGTGGGCCGCGGCGGCGCGCGCCGCCGCCGCGATCTGCTCCAGGCTGGCCTCCGGCCGGCCGAAGGCGATGTTCTCGCGGATCGTTCCGGCGAAGAGCGTCGTCTCCTGAAGGACGATGCCGATCTGCGCGCGCAGGGAGTTCAGCGTGACGTCGCGCAGGTCGTGCCCGTCGATGGTGATGCGCCCCTCGGTCGGATCGTAGAAGCGTGGCAGAAGGTTGATGATGGTGGTCTTGCCGGAGCCGGTGGCGCCCAGCAGGGCGATGGTCTGGCCGGGCAGGGCTTCAAAGCTCACGTCTTGCAGGACGGGATCGCCGCCGCCAAAGTAGCGGAAGGTGACGCCTTCGAAGCGGACCCGCCCCTGGACGGACGGCAGTGGAACAGCCCCGGGCTTGTCGATCACATCGTTCTTGGCATCCAGGATCTCGAAGATCCGTGCGGCTGAGGCGGATGCCTGGCCGAGCTGCGTGATGATGAAACCGAACTGAGCGACAGGGAAGAAGAGGTAGACCAGATACAAGCTGAACTCCTGCATCTCCCCGAGGGTGAGAGTGCCCTCGATGATCTGACGCGCGCCGGCAGACAGGGTCACCGCCTGACCGAGGTTGGCGATCAGGAACACGACCGGGAACAGGAAGACGAACAGCCGGGCGATGCCGATCTGGGAGCTCATCAACAGATCGGCGGCCTCGCGGAACTTGGATTGCTCGCTGTCTTCGCGTGTGAAGGCCTTGACGACGCGGATGCCGGCCAGGTTCTCTTGCAGGATGGTGTTCAGCGACGACAGCCGCTGCTGCACCCGAGTGAACAGCGGCCGGCTCAGGCCGCTGAACAGCCCGAAGATGACGACCGCCACCGGCAGGATCCACAGCGTCACCAGCGCCAGACGCGCGTTGGTGGTGAACAGCAGGACGAGCGTTCCAGAGAGGAGCACAACCGCACCGACGAGCTGGATCAGACCCTGGCCGACGAACAGGCGGACCTTCTCGACGTCGTCCGTGGCGCGGATCATCAACTGGCCGGTCTGGTTGCGGTCGTGATATGAGAATGACAGGCGCTGGATCTTGGCGAACAGGTCGTTGCGCATGTCGTAGGCGATGGCCTGGGAGTTGCGCTCGGACCAGTAGGCTTGCAGGAAGGCGAACACGCCGCGCAGGGCGGCGAAGCCGACGATGACGATGCCGGCCAGCACGATCGCCCGCGGTGCGGCGGTCTGGTCAGTCAGCAGCTGGGATTGCAGCTGGTCCAGACTCCACCCGGCCGGGTACCTGAGGGCCTGCAGGAGCCCGGGCAGCGCTTGTGTCACGAAGGCCTGCGGGATGGCCGCCAGGCCTTCGAGCACCCTGGTGGCGATGAAGCCGCTGGTGACGGCATCGATGACGTCGCTGACCAGGTGCGGCACCATCAGCATCGAGAGCGTGGCCACCAGCATGAAGATGTACGGCAGCGCCGCCTGCATGCGATAGCGCCATAGATAGCGCGCGGCGCGGGCCATGCTGCCGCGCGGCACCGGGCCGCTGCTCTGGCGGTGAGGTCTCACGGGTTCCTTCCTTTCGCTGCCGGCGAGTTCTCCTCGGCCGTACGAGCCGCCCGAGTGAGAAGCGTCAACGCATCCTCGACCACGGCCCGTTCCGCCGGGGTGAGGACATCGGTCAGCCGTTCCATCCACAGGCACCGGGATTCGATGCCGCGCCGCAAGAGCGCCCGCCCGTCTTCGCTCAGGGCCAACTGCTTGGCGCGCCGGTCGTGCGGGTCTTCGCGCCGTTCGATCAGGCGCATCTGCACCAGCCGCTCAACCGCCTGGCTGGCGGCGGCGGCCGTGATCCCCAGATGGTCGCCGACCTGCGAGACACCGCACCTCCCGCCGTGAAGCAGGCGCATCAGGATACTCAGGTGCGTATGAGATAAACCGGCCTCATCCATGAGGGCCTTGAAGTCGCGCGCCGAGTGATGCATGAAGACTTCGGTCCACTCGCGCAGGACCTGTGCGAACCGCTGACCGTCGGTCATGATTAAGGGTCCTAAGTAGTGAAGCGTGGTTATATAACAGGGTATGTCCGAATCGTCAAGGTGTCGGTGCGGCCGGAGGAGCTAGCGGGGTAGGCGCTGGTTGGGGTCGCGAGCGAGCGACTGGAGCAAGTCCAGGCAGTCAACCAGGGGCGCTGGACCGTGATAGGCCTCGGCCCGCGTCAGCGCTTGCCCTCGCAGGCCCGCGGCCAGGTCTTCCTGGACCAGCACGGCCAGGCAGGCGGCCCCCAGCAGCCGGGCGTCGCCGCGCCGGACGAGGTAGCCGGCCGGGCCAACGACGCCGGAGACGACCTCGGAATCCGCAGCCGCGATCGGCAGCCCGCATGCCAGCGCGTGGCGCAGCTCGTGGCCTTCGGCCCTGCCGGCACCGAGGAAGGCGGAAGCCGAGCGGTAGAGTGGCGGGAGATCCAAGATCGGGACCTGCGCCAGCTGCCTGACCTGTGCGGAGATGCCCAGCTGCGTGCTAAGCTCCGCGGCCAAGCGCAGACAATAGCGGTTTAGGCCGGCCAGCACGAAGGAGAAGCCCTCGCCCACACCCGCGCTGACCCACGCCCAGGCCGAGATCAGCAGAGCCAGCTCTTGCGGAGGGGGGTTGTGGGTGAGGACAAAGGGCGTGCTGACCCCCAGCCGTGCGAGCGTTTCTGAATCCTCTTCCGAGGCCACCGGACGGAACAGGCTTCCCACGCTGGGTCGGGTACGGACGAAGCCGCGGCCAGGCTGCGTCAGCGGTAAGTCGTCGGCGATGTGATGGAGGGTGGCGCCGTCGGCTCCGGCCCGGGCCAGGGCATGCTGCAGCCGGTCTGCGAGCGAGAGGCCCAGCGGCGTGCCTGAGAGGGTGGCCGGCACCAAGGCGGGGACCGGGGAACTGAGCGGGGCGCTCGGCACGGTCGACCAGAGCGCCTGTGCGCCGAGCGTCCGCAAGGCTGCCGGCAGGGCGTGCTGCTCAAAATGGATGCGCGACCAGGCCGAAGTGCCCCCTGCGACTGCGTACCGGGCCAGCCCATCCGGGAGAGGGGGCAGGTCGCCAGCCGGATGTATCAGGCAGAACTCCCATTCGGGTGTCCGGTGAGACAGTTCAGTTAATATGGTCAGTAGAGCATGTGCGGCGAGGTCGAGGCCTTGCCCCGGCACGCGCCGCTGCGCATCGGGTGAAAGCGGCCAGCCGTTCAAGCCGATGCGCATGCGGGCCGCCTAGCGGTTCATGTCCCAGATCAAGCGCAGCCCATCCAGGGTCAACCAGGGAGCCAGGATCTCGATGACATTCGTTTCGGCGGCGATGAGATCGAGCAGGCCGCCGGTGCCGATGACTTTCATTTGCGGCCCGAGCTCGGCGCGGAAACGCTTGACCATCCCCTCGACCAGTCCGACGTAGCCGAACAGCAGGCCGCTCTGCATGGCGTGCACGGTGTTGCGGCCGATGACGGATGGTGGGCGGGCGATTTCGATACGCGGCAGCTTGGCCGTGCGCTGGAAGAGCGCCTCGGCGGCGATGCCGATCCCCGGGGCGATGGCGCCGCCCAGGTAGTCACCTTCCTCCGAGATGGCGTCGAAAGTCGTGCCGGTGCCGAAGTCGACGATGCAGGCCGGTCCGCCGTGCAGGTGCTGGACCGCGGCGGCGTCAACGATGCGATCGGCGCCAACAGCCTTGGGGTCCTCGTAGCGGATGCGCACGCCGGTCTTCACGCCGGCATCGACGACCAGCGGGGTCTGCCCCAGGTACTTCTGACACGACTGCAGGAAGGTCGCCGTCAGGGGCGGCACGACCGAGGCCAGGGCGATCCCGCTCACCTCCGCCGCCGGGCAGCCGGCGTGCGAGAGCAGGCCCAGCAATTGCAGGCCGTACTCGTCCGGCATGCGTTCGTGGACGGTTGCCAGCCTCCAGGCCGCGGCCAGTTCCTGGCCTCGATATAGACCGAGTGTGACGTTGGTGTTGCCAATGTCGATGGCCAGCAGCATGCAGGGCCTCCTGGCAGCCTTAGCGGCCGCCGCTTTCCTCGACGATCACGTTGTCGATCAAGGCCGTCTTGCCGATGTGGACGGCCATCGAGAGCAGGGCGCGCTCGACCGGTCCGTGAAGCTCCTCGAGGGAGTCCGGATCGGCGGCGGAGACGTAGTCCGGGCGGGCCAGCGGCTCGGACTCCAGGACAGAGCGCATCGTCTGCCGAAGCGCCTCCGCCTCCTTCTGGCCGCCCTCAAACGCCGTCCGGGCGGCTGTCAGGGCGCGGTACAGGACCGTCGCCGCGCGCCGCTCGTCCGGGTTCAGATAGGCGTTGCGGCTGGACATGGCCAGACCGTCGGGCTCGCGCACGGTCGGGCAGACGATGATCTCGATCGGGTAACTCAGATCAGTGGTCAGGCGTCGGATGACGGCGGCTTGCTGTGCATCCTTCTGGCCGAAGTAAGCGCGCTGCGGTTCACAGGCGTTGAAGAGCTTGGCCACGATGGTGGCCACGCCGCGGAAATGCCCCGGACGACGCGCACCCTCCAGCGGCGTGCTCAACGACTCAACGCTGACCCAGGTCTGGAAGCCGGGCGGGTAGAGTTCTTCGGCCGCCGGTGTCCAGACCAGGTCTGCGCCGCCCTGTTCGAGCAGTCGCAGGTCGCGATCCAGATCGCGCGGGTAGGCGGCCAGGTCCTCAGCGGGGCCGAACTGGGTCGGGTTGACGAAGATGCTGACGCAGACGCTGGCGCATTCGGCGCGCGCCCGCTGCAGCAGCGAGAGATGGCCTTCGTGCAGGTAGCCCATGGTCGGGACCAGGCCGAGCGGGCGGGCCTGGGCGGCAAGTGCGGCGCGCAGATCGGCGAGGGGGGTGACGCGAATCACGCTGCTCCTCCCGGTGCGGGCGTCAGGCTGCGCACCAGGTTCCACAGGACTCGATTGACGGGTGTGGCGACGCCCAAGCGCTGTCCTTCGGCGGCGATGGCACCGCAGATCGCGTCGATCTCAGTCGGCCGGCCGCGCTCGATATCCTGCAGCATCGAAGAGCGGTTGGCCGCGGTGGCGCGCGCGACTTCGGCCACGCGCTCAACCGGGTCAGCGAACGGCAGCTGCAGGCCCAGGGCGCCGGCAACGGCGGCAGTCTCGCGGGCGGCCTCGGCCGCCACCTGCCAGGCGCCCTGACGCTGCGGTTCGAGCAGGGCGCCATTGGGGAGGCGCAGCAGGGCGGCCAAAGGATTGATGCCAGCGCTCACGACGGCCTTGCCCCAGGCGAGCGCGTCGACGTCGGACGCGCGAGCGACCTGGAAGCCGCCTCGGCGGAGCAACGCGGCCAGGCCTGAGCATCGCTCGTCGTCGGGCAGCGTGGTGGTGCCGCGGCCCCCGGCGCGGATGTGGCCCGGCCCGAGCAACGTCGCCCCGTCGGTGGTCACCCCCAGCGCCACCCGCTGGGCGCCCAGGCGGGCGGCCAGGCGCTCACGGTTCCCCAACCCGTTCTGCAAGGTGACCGCCAGGCCGCCAGGGGCCAGGCACGCGGCCAGACGCTCGGCGGCCTGGTCGGTCTGGAACGACTTCACCAGCACCAGCGCCAGGGCGGCGCCGCGGCATTCGGCGGCCTGGGCGGTGGCGCGCACGCGAACAGTCGAGCGATGCCCGTCCTCTTCAAGACGTATACCCCGCTTTTGGATGGCTGACAGGCCTGCGGCCCAAGATCCCAGCATGGTGACGTCGGCGTGCGCGGCCAGCCGGGCGGCATACAGGCCGGCCATTGCGCCGCTGCCGACGATCAGGAGCGACTCAGCAGGCATGGGCGCACACGCTCCGCGCTACGGTTCCATGCTGCTGAGGAACGCCTGCCACTCGTCGTCGGGCATGTCGGCGCTGTGCTCTGCTTCCGGGAATGTCCCGGCGGTGACATCCGATCTGAAGGCTTCGAATGCGCCGGTCATGGCCGCGTGCAGGTCGACGTACTTCTTGGCGAAGCGCGGGGTGAAACGTTCGAATAGCCCGAGCAGATCGTGCGTCACCAGCACCTGCCCGTCGCAGCCGGGGCCTGCTCCGATGCCGATAGTGGGAATGTGCAGGCGGGAAGTGACCAATTCCGCCAGGCGTGACGGGATCGACTCGAGCACCAGGGAGAAGCAGCCGGCCTGTTCCAGGGCGAGAGCATCGCTGAGCAGGCGCTTGGCCGCGACGGCGGTCTTGGCTTGCATTCGGAAGCCGCCCATTTGGTGGACCGACTGCGGGGTCAACCCAAGGTGACCCATGACCGGGATGCCGACGTCGAGGATGGCCTGCACCGCGGGCAGGCGCTCTCTCCCGCCCTCAAGCTTGACGGCGTGCATGCCGGCTTCCTGAATGAAACGCCCGGCATTGCGGACGGCCTCCGGCACCGAAATCTGGTAAGAAAGGAACGGCATGTCGCCGACCAGCAGGGCGTAACGGGCGCCGCGCGCCACTGCCCGGCAGTGATGGAGCATCTCATCCATCGTCACCGGCAGCGTGTTCTCATAACCCAGGACGACCATTCCCAGGGAATCGCCGACGAGCAGGATGTCAATCCCGCTCCGGTCGAGCGCCGCGGCGGTCGGATAGTCGTAGGCGGTCAGGCAAGTGATCGGCTGGCGCCGCGCCTTCATCTCTTGCAGCGCCTGGGTGGTCGTCTGCTTACGCTCCGGCGGGGAAGATCCGGCAGTCATGGCTGTCTCCTCCGGCGAGTGAGAGGCCTCCAGGGAACAAGACGCCCGCCATCCGATCGGCGGGCGGGACGGACTTCATCCTGCCGTCTCGGTCGGAGGCCGATCCAAGCGGCACTCGGATTATAGCAGGATCGGCGCACGAGGGGCTTGTCGCCCTCGAAGGCAAGGGCGGTTGCCGGGGCGGTCTTCGCATCGGCTCGAGATAGAATCGCGCCATGCACTCGACACCGGTCACGCGCACCCTGGAGGCGCTGGGGATTGACTTCACCCTTCACCAACACGCGCAGCCTGTCCGCTCGCTCGAGCAGGCGGCCCGGGAGCGCGGGCTGGCACCCGGGCAGATCATCCGCTCACTGGTCTTCAGGGTTGGGGAGGGCGCGTTCGTGATGGTGCTGGCCGCCGGCCCCGGACGGGTCTCCTGGCCGAAGCTGCGGCGGCACCTGGGCGTGACGCGCATGACCACAGCCAGCGCGGATGAGGTGCGCCGCGTCACCGGGTATGCACCGGGAACGGTCTCGCCATTCGGATTGCCCGGTCCGTTGCGCATCCTGGCCGATCGGGGTGTCCTGGTGCCGGAGGTGGTCTCGCTCGGTGCAGGGATTCGCGACGCCGGGGTCATCCTGAAGCGGGACGACCTGCTGAGAGCGCTGAGCCTCGAAGTCGGGGACTTCGCCGCGTAGGCTGCACCGGGCGGAGGCCGGGCCGCCTCAGCTTGCCGCCGGGAGCCAGACGGTGAAGGTCGTCCCCTGCGACTGATTGCTGCTCACCTCGATCCATCCGTGATGCAGCCCGACGATTTCCTGCGAGATGGCTAGGCCCAGCCCGGTGCCGTGCTCGCCTGAGGCCCGGGCCGCCTGGCCGCGGTAGAAGCGCTCGAAGACGTGCGGCAGGTCGGTCGGATCGATCGGCGGGCCGTCGTTGAAGACGGCCACGGCCACGAACTGCCGGCCGTCGACTTCGGCCAGGCGGCTGCTGACCCGGGCCTCCCCGTCGCGCTGTCCGTAAGCCAGCGCATTGGCCAGCAGGTTGTTGAAGACCTGGGCGATGCGTTCGCGGTTGATGGACACGACCGGCAGGTCGTCGTTGGTCTCGTGGGTCAGGCGGATGCCTTTGGAGGCCGCCTTGGCCATGTGAGCAGCGACGATCTCCGATAGCAGCGGGTCGAGGGCATGGGCCTCCCGGTCGACTGGCAGGACGCCACGCTCGATGCGCGAGAGGGTCAACAGGTCCTCGATCAGGCGTCCAAGACGGAAGGCCTCATTCGTCAGGGTCTCCAAGTAGCGCACGCGCCGCTCGTCGGTCGGCGTGGAGGCCAGCAGGTCCAGGTAAAGCATGATGTTGGTGATCGGCGTGCGCAGTTCATGCGAGACATTGGAGACGAACTCGCTCTTGAGGCGGTCGAGCTCCTGCAGGCGAAGGTTGGCGTCGGCCAGGGCCTGGGTGCGTTCGGCGACGCGCTGCTCCAGGGTATCCATGATTCCGGCCCGGTGGAACGCATTGCCGGCCATCTCGGCCACGGCGGAGACCAGCCGCACGTCGTCGCCGGAGAAGGCCGGATCACGCCCGACCGACAGGGCGCCGATCACCTGTTCCTCGGTCACCAATGGGGCGACGATGACCGACTTTGCCCCCTGGGGCTCATGCGGCTGCGGCAGGCCCAGCAGGGCGTAGGCATTGTCGGTCACGACCGTCTGCCCGTCCTGGAGCGAACGGGCGATGGGATCGCGGGGGTTCGAGAAATCGGGCGCCGGATAGCGCTCCCACGCGCCCAGGGCCAACAGCGTGGTCACGCGGCGTGTCTCCGGCTCCCAGAGCAGCAGGGCGGCCGCGGTGGCGTCGACCAGGCGCGTCAGCCGGTCCAGCAGAATCGGGGGCATCTCGTTGCGGGTGCGCGCCGAGCGCAGGGCCGTGGCGATGGCCGTGACGGCCTCCAGATAAGCCGCCCGCCGCTGCGTCTCTTCCAGCAGCCGCGCGTTCTCGATCACGATGGCGGCCTGGTCGGCGAAGAGCGAGACCAGGCGGACCTCGTCGTCGGAGAACAACCCGGTCTTCTGGTCGTCGGTGATGTCGATCACCCCGATCAGCCGGCCGCCCCGCTTGAGTGGTACGGCCAGCACCCTGCGGAAGGGGAGCGAGTCGTAGACATGCGCCCGCCCGACCCACTGAGAGTAGTCCTCGACCATCATCGGCTTGCCCATCTGGGCGACTCGGCCGGACAAGCCCTCGCCGAAGCGAATGATCGTGCCGACCGGATCGCCGGGCAGGTCATGGCTGACCGCCAGGCGCAGGGAGACGCCGTCCGGATTAAGAAGGTACAGCCCTCCTGTGCGCGCGCCGAGCAGCCGGGCGGCCCGCTCGACGATCGCTTTGAGCAGATCGGTCAGCCCGTGCTGAGAAGTGATCTCCAGCGAGGTCTCGTAGAGCGCCTCCATCTCGCGGGCATGGCGGGCGATCTCGTCTTCGGAGCGCATGCGTTCGGAGACATCGCGGGCGGTGATGAGGATCCCGCCCACGCGGGGGTGTTCGAGCAGGTTGCTGCCGACGACCTCGAGGTAGATGACCTCCCCGTCGCCGCGGACGGCGCGAAAGACGGATGGCGAGGCCAGCCCGGAAGAGGAGTGGACGAAGGCCAGTTCCTGGCGCGCCCGGGCGCGATCCTCCGGGTACACCAGATCGGCCACATCCATTCCGATCAGCTGCTCGGCCGTGACGCCCAGGATTCGCTCGGCCGCCGGCGTGGTATACGTGATGAGGCCCTGTGCATCCACGACCAGGATGACGTCGAAGGCGTACTGGACGAGCGCCCGGAAGCGCTCCTCGCTTTCGCGCAGCGCCGCCTCCATCGGCTTGCTGTGCGTGATGTCGGTCAACGAAGCGACCACGCCGATGCTCTGCCCGGTTTCGTCGCGCAACGGCGCGGCGTTGAGTGAGACAACGATCCCGGCTCCGCCTGGACCGGGGGTGGAGAACTCGAGTCCCCGCACAGTCTCGCCCGTGCGCAGGATGCGCTCCAGGGGCAGACAGTCGCCGGGGAAGCGTCCGGTTCGAGCGGAGGTTTCTTGGCCCTGGGGGGCGAGCGGGTCTTCGAGCCCGAGCATCCGGCGCGCGGCCGGATTGGTGAAGAGCAGGTCGCCGTTCCTGTCGACGACAGCGATGCCCTCCGGAATCGTCTCCAGGACGGCGCTCAGTCGTCCCCGGGTCTGCGACAGGTCGATCGCGGCCGTCCGCTGGGAGGCCAACTCGCCGCGCATGAGCAAGAAGAGCAGCGCGGCAGTGACCAAGACGAACAGCCAGCCCTTGATCGTCTGGAGCGCATGATTTGCGGCCGGATCGGGGACAAGGCTGGCCAGCAGGCGATCGCTCAGGACGATCCACAGCGCGGCCAGGACAGCATAGCTCAGAGCGACGTGCAGGGCCCGGCGCGCGTGAGCAGGTCGGGAGGCCGGTGTGCCGAGGGGCGGGCGGTCGCCCGGCAGGCTCTCGGTGGGAGGGGAAGAGGCGGCGGGTACGGACTCGCTCTGGTCGCCGCCTGGCTGCACGTCCATTCGGGATGGTCTCCCTACGCGGCTGGGAAGGCGAATCACGCCGCCGGCCGAATTCAGTCTAGCATGGCGGTCGCGCGACGCAAGCAGGCCGGAGGAACCAAACGCGCCCCGGGCGTGCATGCCCCGGGGCGCGGGTCCGGACGGGCGAAGGCTAGAGGTCGAGGCTGGACATCTGCTCGTAGAACTTCCAGCGGGCGGCCACGTCGCCGCGCAGCGCCTCGAGCAGCTTCTCGGCGCGGGCAGGGTCGGTCTGCCGCAGGACCTTGAAGCGGGTCTGCCGATACATGAACTCTTCGATGCTGGTGGTGGGGGCCTTGGAGTCGAGCTGGAGCGGATTCTTGTGTTCAGCGGCCAGGGCCGGGTCGTAGCGGAACAGCGGCCAGAAGGCGCTGTCGACGGCCAGCTTGTGCAGGTCGGTGCCGGTAGTCATGTCGATGCCGTGGTTGATGCAGTGGCTGTAGGCGATGATGAGCGACGGGCCGGCGTAGGCCTCGGCCTCCTTGAAGGCCCGCACGGTCTGGGTCATGTTGGCCGCGTAGGCCACCTGGGCGACGTAGATGTTGCCGTACGTCATGGCGATGGCGCCCATATCCTTCTTGGGCATGTCCTTGCCGGCGGCGGCGAACTTGGCCACCGCGGCGCGCGGCGTCGCTTTGGAGGACTGCCCGCCGGTGTTCGAGTACACGCCGGTGTCGAGCACGAGCACGTTGACGTTGCGGCCGGAGGCCAGCACGTGATCGAGGCCGCCGTAGCCGATGTCATAGGCCCAGCCGTCACCGCCCACGATCCAGATCGAGCGCGGCACCAGGAAGTCGATCACCTCCAGCAGGTGGCGGGACTGCGGGTCGGATTGTGCCTGCAGGTGTGCCTTCAGCTCGTCAATCCGGGCGCGCTGCTCTTCAACGGCCTCGCCTGCGCCGACCTCGGCGGTCTTGATGGCCTCGACCAGCGCGGCCTTGCCGTCCGCCGGAACGCGGACGAGGAGTTCGCGTGCGTAGACGCCAAGCTTGTCCGCTGTCAGGCGGAAGCCCAAGCCGAACTCGGCGTTGTCCTCAAAGAGCGAGTTGGACCAGGCCGGGCCGCGGCCGTCGGCGCGCGTCGTGTAGGGTGTGGTCGGCAGGTTGCCGCCGTAAATCGACGAGCAGCCGGTGGCGTTGGCGATGAGCAGCCGGTCGCCGTAGAGCTGGGTGAGCAGCTTGATGTAGGGCGTCTCCCCGCAGCCTCCGCAGGCCCCGGAGAACTCGAACATCGGCGGGAGGAACTGTGAGCCCTTGGTGGTGAAGCGATTGAAGAGCTTCGGGTCGGGGTCAGGGATCGCCAGGAAGTGCTCCCAGTTGGCGACCTCGGTCTCGCGGAACGGCGCCTGGGCGCCCATGTTGATGGCCTTGCGCTCGGTCTTG
>DAIRVC010000008.1:0-39196 GCA_036803025.1 Anaerolineales bacterium | reverse complement strand
TGTCAACACGCTTCATGACGTCCTCCTCAGCTTTCGTCTGCGAATGCGCCGGCCGGCGGTCGCGCGCAACCCTGATCGGGTTGCCCGCTCCATCCGGTATCGGCGCCTGCGGGATGTCAGTGGACCTCGACCGAGCCGAGCCCGGTCTGGATATCGAGATCGACCTTGTTCGCCGCCGTCTCGTAGTCAGCGGACTGATAGACCGCGCCGGTGCGAGGGAAGCGGGCCCGGTCGACCCGTTGGTCGGCCAACCCCCCGGCCATTCGGATGCGAGCGGCGACCCCTTCCGGCACAAAGATGCGCACACTGGCCAGACCGGATTCGACGCGTACCTGTGTGCTTCCGGCGCCGGCCGGGAGCCGCAGGGTCGTCGAACTGGCACCGGTATTGAGCTGCAGATCGGTGATCTTGAGCGAGGTCAGATCGATGTCGGTTTCCCCGGCGCCGGTTTCCAGGCGCAGGGAGATTGGCAGCGACTCGTTCAGCCGCACGCTCCAGGCGAAACCGCGATTCCAGGCCCAGGGCGCTGAAAACCAGAACAGCCCGTCGGTCGGGAGGCGCAGGTCGGCCTGCAGCTGGTCCGCCTCACGGCGCGTGCTGTGCGTCACGCCGCCGACGAACTCTCCGGCGGCCAATTCGTCAGGTCCTGCCCCCGGTCCGATCTTCAGCCGGCCGGCTCCATGACGCAGGACCAGGCGGCCGCGGGCGGCGCCTTGGGCCGGGATGGAGAGGTTCTGTACCTCCGCCGAACGCGGCGCCAGGGTGGCGCTCCACAATACCCAGATGCCGATCAGGACCAGGAGACCCGGGCCGAGCAGGCGCCAGGCATCGACGCCGAGAAGGTTCCCCAGAAGGAGAATCGCCCCGGCGCCGATCAGCAGAATCCCCCAGAAGTAGCTGCCTCGCTGCATGGTCTGTGACCTCCCTTTCGTCAACGGCGGAACAGGGTGCGTCCCAGAAGGAGCACGCCAGCGACGATCACCAGCACCGGCCAATAGTCACCCAGGAGGACCGGGCCTCCCAGGAAGGAGCCGAAGGCCAGGAACATCACGGCGCTGATGAAGATCAGCCAGCCCCCGCCGGAGAGCGCCTGGCGGACCTTGCCCTCGAGCAGGCCGGCCACCAGGATGCCCACCCCGACAAAGCCCGGAATCAGGGTCCAGGCATACGCCCAACTGTCCCAGTTGCCGGTGACGCTCTGCCAGTACAGCAGCCCGCCGATGCCGCCGACGATGCAGGCCGGGACGGCCAGACCTGGGGCGCCCAGGAGCAAGCCGAGCAGGAATAGGAAGGCGCCCACGCCGATGATGATGAACGGCCAACCGCCGCCCCACTCGATCGAGTCGTACCACGCCCGGAGCGACGGGATGAACTGCACTGCCAGGAACGCGGCGCCGATCAGGACGAGTACGATCCCGCCGCCGAGCTGCGTTCTGCGCTGCTGATCCATTGCCAGTCTCCTCCTCTTGCGCAATGTGACGGTGAGTACACCCGAGGCTGTGGGCCGGGCTGGCGACCCCCATCCTGCGTTCCTAGTGATCTACGCAAAGGCCGCCCGCGGAGTTCCATCAATCCGCGTTCTGCGCACAACCGTCCGAGTGGGACCTGGACGCCCAGAAGGGTTCCTGCGGGCATGGCCCTGCTCGGCGGGCCCGTCGACGGGCCTGCCGCTCCCCGTCCAGCCGAGGCTAGCTGGCCAGGGACGGTCAGCCTGTCAATGTAACCCCGTCAGCCTCCGCAGGCCGCGATGGTAGAATCGGGGCTCCGCCCCACTGAACTGGAGGTCCACATGCCCGAGGCCGTCATTGTCGCAGCCGTGCGCACGCCGATCGGAGCCCACGGCGGCGCCCTGGCCGCAGTCCGTCCGGATGACCTGGCGGCCCTGGTGGTCGGGGAGGTGGTTCGCCGCGCCGGGGTCGACCCCGGATTGGTTGAGGAGGTCTACCTGGGCTGCGCCAACCAGGCGGGCGAGGACAACCGCAACGTAGCCCGCATGGCGCTGCTGCTGGCCGGCTTCCCGGTAGAGGTGGCCGCGGTGACCTTCAATCGGCTGTGTGCTTCGGGGCTGCAGGCGGTCAACGCCGCCTACCGGGCGATCAAGGCCGGAGAGGGCGACGTGTTCGTGGCCGGCGGGGTGGAGAGCATGTCTCGGGCGCCGTATTCCGTTCCGAAAGCCGAGCAGGGCTACCCATGGGGCAATCTGACCGCCTGGGATACGACGCTGGGCTGGCGCTACCCGAATCCCAAGATCGAGGCCCAGCACGGCATCGATTCGATGGGCGAGACGGCCGAGAATGTCTACGCATTGACGCGTTCGATCAGCCGTGAAGAACAGGATGCATTCGCAGCCGAGAGCCACCGCCGGGCGATCGCGGCGATCGACAGCGGCAAATTCGGCGAGGAGATCGTGCCGGTCCTGATCCCGCAGCGCAAGGGCGAGCCGGTCGAGGTCAAGACGGATGAGCGGCCGCGGCGGGACAGCACGCCCGAGTCGCTGGCCAGGCTGCGGCCGGCGTTTCGCAAGGACGGCACCGTCACGGCGGGGAACTCCTCCGGGATCAATGACGGCGCGGCAGCGCTGCTGCTGATGAGCGATCGCAAGGCGGCCGAGTTGGGGATCAAGCCTCTGGTGCGCGTCGTGGCTGCGGCCGCGGCCGGAGTCGCGCCGCGCGTGATGGGCCTCGGACCGGTCCCGGCGGTGCGCAAAGCCCTGGCGCGGGCCGGCCTGACGGTCGACGACCTGGGGCTGGCCGAGCTCAACGAGGCCTTTGCCGTCCAGTCCCTGGCGGTGATGAAGGAGCTCGGCCTGCGCAGTGAGATCACCAACGTTAATGGCGGCGCGATCGCGCTGGGACACCCGCTTGGCTGCTCCGGTGCACGCATCCTGACGACCCTGGTGCACGAGATGCGCCGCCGGGCGCCCGAGGCGCGGCGGCCATTCTACGGACTGGCGACATTGTGCGTGGGAGTCGGCCAGGGCGAGGCCACCCTGGTCGAATGGATCGGCTGAGCAGCGCGGCGTGCGCGTCCTGGTAACCGGCGCGACCGGCTTCCTCGGATCGAGTCTGTGCCGGGCGCTGGTGCAGCAAGGGCATGCCGTGCGTGGGCTGCACCGGCCGGCCAGCCCGCTCGATGCGCTAGGCGATCTTCCCCTCGAGCTTGTTGTCGGCGACGTGATGGACCCCGCCTCGCTCGATCGCGCCATGAGCGGGGTGCAGGCGGTCTTTCACACCGCGGCGCACATGGGCCGCTGGAGCAACCCGGCGCAGGCCACCGCCACTCACGTCCTGGGAACACGGTATGTGCTGCAGGCTGCCCGCCGCGCGGGCGTGGCGCGCCTGATCCACACGTCGTCCGTCGCCGCGCTGGGTGTGCCGGACCCGGCCAGGCACGAGGCCGGCGCGCAACTCATCGACGAGGGCCATCGCTGGAACTACCGCGCCGAATTGTGGCCCTATGGTTATGCCAAGCATCTGGCGGAGCAGGAAGTGGCTCAGGCTGTCGAAGAGGGGATGTGGGCGGCGATCGTCAACCCGGCCTGGGTCATTGGCCCCGGTGACATCCATCGCCTGCGTTCGAGCCTGGTGTGGTACGCGGCGCGCGGCAGGATCCCGGTCTCCGTTCGCGGCGGGCTGAACGTGGTGCACATTGAGGACGTGACCTCTGGCCATCTGGCGGCGATGGAGAACGGGCGCCGCGGCGAGCGCTACATCCTCGGCGGCGAGAATCTGACCCTGACGACCATTCTCGGGTTGGTGGCCGAGGCCGCCGGTCGGCGGCCCCCGCGCTGGGAGCTGCCAGCCGAGGCGGTGCACGGCGCGGCCGGCGTGCTCGGGCCTTTGCTGAGGGCGTTCTCGCTGCCAGTGGGAACCGAGATCTTGAGGCTGGCCGGCCGCTACTTCTACTACGACGGCCACAAGGCACGCGACCTGCTCGGTCTGCAGGCCCCGCAGTCCTTCCGACGCGCCGTAGCCGACACCCTGGCCTGGTACCGACGGGCCGGTGAGCTCTAGCCGCGCTCGGCCGCCGGGCCGATGAGCCGCGCGCAAAGGCGGCGGCAAGCCTTCCATGATACACTCCGCGCCAGGTCCCTCCACGGGACACGGACCGTCAAATGAGGAAGGTTGCGCGACCGGAACGCGAGGCACTGTGGGAAGCCATCCTGCGTGCGGCGGCGGAGGTGGCGCGCCGGGCGGCGTCCAGCGAGGACGGCATCGCCCGGGCCGTGACGGAAGAGCTGCGCCGGCTGAACGTCTCCGGAACGTTGTCCCTGCTGCGGCCTGACGGCCTGCTGGAAACCAGGACCCGCACACTCAGTCCCGAGTTGGAAGCGACGCTGCGCCGGCTGACGGGGATGGACAGCGTCGGATTTCGATTCGACCCTGAGAAGGTCGATCTGTACCGCCAGGCATTGGCCGGCAGGCAAGCGGTGTACTGCGAGCGCCGATCGCTTGTGGTCGCGCAGATGGTTCCCCCGGCGGTCCGGCCCCTGGTGCCGCGCATCGTCCACCTCCTGGGCGAATCGCCGGTCATCGCTGCACCGGTGGTCCTGGGGGAACGAATCCTTGGCGTGCTCAACGTCGCTGCGACATGGCTCCAACCCGAGGATACCCGGGTGGTCCAGGCGTTTGCCGATCACGCCGCCATCGCCCTCGGCGAGGTCCAGGCGCGGCGGGAAACGGAAGCGTCGCTGGCGCGCGAGCGCCTGCGCAACCAGGCGGCAGCGCTGATCACTTCGTCGCTTGACCCGGCCGAGGTCGTGCAGCGTGTTCTGCTGCTGGCGATCGAGATGACCGGTGCGCAGGCGGGCGGAATCGCGCTGGTAGATCCGGACGGCGAGACGGTCACGTTCCAGTATCTGTACGGGCTTCCGGACAGTCTGCGGGATCGCCGGCCGCGCGGCCAGGGCCTGGTTTGGAGGGCCATCGAGAGCCGCCAGCCGGTCCTGACCGACGACTACGCCCACAGCCCTGAGGCCATGCCGTCCTGGGTACGCGCCGGGGTGCAGGCCGTCCTTGGTCTCCCGCTGGTCGTGGGCGAGGACGCCATCGGGGCACTGGGGCTGTTCACGCTGGAGCGCAGCCGCTCGTTTCAAGCCGAGGTGGTCGAGGCAGCCGAGGCGTTCGCGCAGATGGCGGCCATCGCCATCCGCAACAGCCGCTCCTTCGCCGAGGCGCGCGGGCGGGCGGAAGAATCGCGTGCGCTGATCCGCAGCGCGGTGACGATCTCCTCGTCGCTGGATCTGCAGACGGTTCTGACCGAAATCTGTGAACAGGCCAAGGCTCTGTTCAAGGCCGATGGCAGCCGCATTCACTTGCTCGATCCCGAGACCGGGAGACTGCGCTGTCTGGTCGCCGTCCAGCCGGATGCCGAAGCGATCATGCGCGTCCAGCTTGAGCCGGGGCAGGGGCTGACCGGCACGGTGCTGCAGAGCGGCGAGCCTCTGATCGTCAACGACGCCGGCCTGGATTTGCGCGCGATGCACGTCCCCGGTACGCCCGAAGACGATCCGGAGGTGCTCGCCCTGGTGCCGCTCAAGGTCCGCCAGCGGACGATGGGCGTCATGACCGTGTTGCGCTTCGATCTAGACCGGCCGTTCGTCCCGCGCGAACTTGAACTGCTGAACGCCTTCGCCGCGCACGCGGCGGTGGCCCTGGAGAACGCGCACCTGTACGGGCAGATCGGCGCGCAGGCACAGCGGCTGGAAGCGGATGTAGCCGCCCGCACACACCAGCTGGCGATGTCGGAGGCCCGTTACCGCGCCCTGGTGGAGACCTCGCTGGCGGGGATCTTCCAGACCGACCTGCAGGGTCGGATCGTGTACGCCAATCAGGCCTTGGCCCGGATGATGGGGATGACGCAGGCGGAGATGTCCACCCGACTGCACCTACCCGGCTCGCCGGGAGCCGGCGAACAAGCCATCAGCGTGGACCGGCTGGCGGCCAGGCTTCACGGCGACCGCCCTGCCAGGGAGGTCTACGACTTCGAGCTGCAGACTGCCGCTGGTGAGAGCATTCCGACGCTGTTCGCCGTCAGCCTGATCAAGGACGAGGACGGAAACCCACAAGGGGTGACCGGGCTGGTGTTGGATATCTCGGAGCGCAAGAGCCTGGAAGCGGCGCTGCGGGCCGAACGCGACCGGCTGCATGCCATCCTGACCCACATTGGCGACGCGGTGGTGGTGACCGACCCGGCGGGACGCATCGAATACGTCAATCCGGCCTGGGAGCGTCTGAGCGGTTTCTCGGCGGAAGAGGCGACGGGGCAGGAAGCTCGGCTGCGACTAATGGACGGCAGCGGGCAGCCGGGGGACTCCACCGGCGACCTGTGGGCGACGCTGAAGTCCGGACGGACGTGGCGCGGCCAGGTGGTCAGTCGGCGCAAAGACGGAACGCAGTACGACGCGGCGGTGACGGTCGCGCCGATCGAGGATGAGCAACACCACGTTGTCAACCTGGTGGGCGTGGAAGTGGACATCAGCGCCCTGATGGAGCTCGACCGTATGAAGTCGCAGTTCGTCTCGGACGTCTCGCACGAGCTGCGCACGCCGCTGACGAACATCCGTCTGTACCTGGATCTCCTCGGCGCGGCGGCGGACGAGGATCGGCAACACCGCTACCTGGAGACGCTGCGGCGTGAGAGTGAACGCCTGACCAATCTGATCGACGACCTGCTCTCCCTTTCGCGTCTGGAGGCGGGCACGATCGCCTTCAACCCTCGTCCGACCGACCTGAACGCGTTGCTGGCGGCGCTGGTCGAAGACCGTCGGGCGCTGGCCGGGAGCCGCGGCCTGAGCCTGGGCCTGGATCCGGAAGCCCGGCTGCCGCAGGTGATGGGTGATGAAAGGCTGCTCGGGCAGGTGTTCACCAACCTGCTCACCAACGCGATGAACTACACACAGAGCGGCGGGCGGATCATGCTGCGGACGCGCACGCGCCAGGCGGGCGACTCGCCCTGGGTGATCGTCGAGGTTGAGGACACAGGGCTGGGGATCTCCTACGAGGAGCAGACTCAGCTGTTCCGGCGCTTCTTCCGCGGCAAAGCCAGCCGCGACACCAAAGCGCCCGGCACGGGCCTGGGATTGGCCATCTGCAAGGAGATCATCGACCGCCACGGCGGCCGGGTGAGTGTGGAAAGTGAAGGCCGGCCCGGGCAGGGCACGCGATTCACAGTCTGGCTGCAGCCGTTGGCTGACTGAGCCGACTTCGCTCCCCACCTTCTGCGTGTCAACGGGGTGTGAACCGGCCGGTGCTAGGATCGGCCGGGCCCGGCGGCCTCTTGCAGGGCCTCCCGCCAGGCCTGCTCGGCCGGGCGGAACGCCGCGCCCAGATCCTGGGTGGCCCGCTCGGAGCTGTAGGCGAAAGTGACGAACGAACTGCGGACGACCTCCGGGGAGAGGAAGGCCGGCTGGCCGGCGAGGCGCAGCAGCGGCGCCGCCAGGCTGGCCTGCAACATCGCCAGCGTGCGCGGCAGCCACACGAATCGCCTCGACCGCCCGCACGACTCTCCCCACACGGCCGCCATCTGGCGATTGGTCAGCTGCGTGCCGGCCACGAAGTAGGTCTCTCCATCCAGGCCGTGTTCGGCGGCCCGCAGCATCGCTTCGGCGACATCCTCGACGTGTGCGAAGGTGAAGATGCTCTCCGGCGCCCAGCCCAGGGGCGGCAGGCGGCGGCGGGCATACAGGCGGGCCATGATGCCGAAGGCCGAGTGATCCTCGGGGCCGATCACCTGCGCCGGGCAGACGATCACCACCGGCTCGCCGGCCGACTGATGACGGACGGCGATGGCGTGCCCCTCGGTCTTGGTGCGCTCGTAGTAGGACAGGGGCTGGGCGCGCCGGGCGAAGGACTCGTCGGCCGTGGAGCCGCCGGTATCGCCCAGCGCCACCGTCGAGGAGGTGTAGACCGTACGCCGCACCCCGGCTTCGGCCGCCAGACTGAGGACGATCTCGGTGGCCTCGACGTTGACGGCCCACATTCGCCGCCGGGCGCGGCGGGGGATGCCGAGTTCGTACCAGCCGGCGATGTGCAGGAGCAGGTCGGGGGAGGCGACCTCCAACGCGGTGCGAAACGCGTTGCGATCGGTTACGTCACCCAGAATCAACCGGGCGCCTTCGGCGGCCATGCGCTGGGCGCGGGGACTGTCGGCCCGGCGGACCAGCAGCGCCACATCCCAGCCGCGCGCCAGCGCGCGCCGCGTGACATGTCGGCCGATGAAGCCGGTGCCTCCGGTGATGAAGACTCGCCCAGGGGCGGCGTGGCCGTCCGGGAGCTCACGCTGGCGGCTCACGATAGGCTGAACTCCGATCCGTGCGGGGTCTTGCGCACTTCGATGCGAGCCGGGAAGGCGTCTTTCAGCTCGTCGATGTGCGTGATGACCAGGATGCGGTCGAAGTCATCCTGGATGCTGTTGATCGCCGCCACCAGGTGCTCGCGGCCGCTGGCGTCCTGGGTGCCAAAGCCCTCGTCGATGAACAGGCTGCGCAGTTGGGCGCCGGCGCGGCGGGCCAGGAGCCGTGACAGGGCGATGCGGATGGCGAAGTTCACTCGAAAGGCTTCGCCGCCGGAGTACAGATCGTACGGGCGGCTGCCCAGCTCGTCGGAGATAATGATGTCGAGCGCCTCGCGCAGCTCGCCGGTGCGAATCTCGCGTTGCGTCTCAATGCGGACGTTCAGCCGCCCGTCGGTCATACGCCCGAGCAGCTCGTTGGCGTGCTCTTCGATCTCCGGCACGACGGTCTCGATGATCATGGCCGGCACGCCCTGCTTGGAGAATGCCAGCCGCAGATCCTCATACAGCCCCTGGTCCGCAGTGAGAGTCGCCCGTTCGAGAAGGCGGTCGGCGCGCTGACTCTCGAGCGATACCAGGGCGGCCAGCTTCTGGCGCGCCCCGCCGACGCGTTCGTCCGCCAGGCGCTTTTCCAGCCGCAGCCGGTCGATGTCGGATTGCGTCAATGCGGCCGCCCTGAGCGCCTGCTCAGCGGCTTCGGCCTGCGTCTCCAGCGCTTGGCGGGCTTTCTCGTCGGCGGCGGTCTCGGCCAGCCAGCGGCTGATCTTGTCCTGCAGCTGGGCGACCTGACGTGCCGCCTGGCCGGCATGCTGCAGGGCCGCCTCGCTCTCGCCCAGTCGTTTCTCCAGTCTGGGGCGCTCACGCAGCTGTTCGTTCAGCTGGGCGACTTGACGATCGAGCGACTCAGCCTGGATCTCGATTTCGCGAATGCGCGTCTGATTGTTGCGGTACTGCGAACGACGGGTCCCGATTTCCTCGAGAAGCTCAGACACCAGGCGAGCGCGGTGCGCCTCGCTCAGGGGCTGCCCGCAGGTCGGGCAGGCCGGTTCGGAGGTTCCTTCCAGCGCCACCAGGCGCGACTTAAGCGGTTCGGTCTCCGGCGCCAGCGCCTGGTTGACGCCCTTCAGGCGCGCCGCTTCGGAGGCCAGGTCGAGCGCCACCCGGCCGGCCTCCGCCAGCGCCGGCTGGAGCGGGTCGAGCTCGCGCAGCGCCGCCTGGATTTCGGCCACAGCCGCTTGCAGTGCGGCCGGGTCGGCGCGCAGCGCGGCTTCCTGGCGTTCGGCCTGCGCTTCGGCCACCTCGCGCTGCCGGGCGTTGATGCGCCGCGTCAGGTCGTCGATCTGGCGTTGCAGGCCGACCAGCAGGCTGCGCGACTGCTCCAGGCCGGCCCACTGCTGCTCGGCAGCCGCGAGCGCCTGAGAGGTCGCCTGCGCCGCCGCCTCGGCCTGCGCCATCTCCGCCTCGTAGGTCTGGCGATGGGCGAGTTCCCGCTCGATTTCCAGCAGCCGGCCTTCCAGGCGTTGGATGTCGGCGCGGGTGTGGGCCAGGCGCTCCTTGGCTCGGTCCTCGTAGGTCTCCCAGCGCTCCAGCCCGAGAATCGAGGCGAGCACCTGCTTGCGCTGAGCCGGCGCCTTCTTGGTGAATTCATCGGCGCGGCCCTGCATCAGGAAGGCCGAATTCACGAAGGTGTCGTAATCGAGATGCAGCAGCGACTCGATCTTCTCCTGCGTCTGGCGCATGGATGATTCGGTCAGGCTGCGCCAGGCCTCCTGGGATGAATCCCAAACCTGCAGATCGAGCAGGGACTGTCCGCGCTTGCCGCCCTTGCGCTGGCGCAGGACGCGGTAGCGCTCCGGCCCCTGCAGGAACGTCAGGCCGACGCGCATCTCGGTCTGGCCCTGGTGGATGAGCTCGTCGGGGCTGCCGCTGCGCGCCTTGCCCCACAGCGACCAGGTGATCGCATCCAGGATCGAAGACTTGCCGGCGCCGTTGGGGCCGGCCAGGCAGGCGATGTGCATGCCTTCGAAGCGCAGCGGCCCGGGCTCGCGGTAAGCCAGGAAGTTGACCAGTTCGAGCTCAAGCGGAATCACGCAGGAGCTCCTCGGCCTTGGCCAGCAGGTCCGCCGTGCGTTGGGGGTCCTCGCTGCGTGAGATGAAGTACCGCTCGAGCAACTGGAGCGGGGAGAGCGACTCGGGCGCCAGGTCGCCGAGGCGGGCGCGCGCTTCCTGCTCGACCTCCAGGGCGATGGTCAGGCTCGATGCCGCGTCGAGGGCCTTCTCGATCTCGCGTTCGCGCAGGCCGGCGCGCTGATCGGCGCCGATGCGGATCTGAAGCCGGATGACCGCGCCTTCGACATCCAGTTCGGCCAGCGCCTGAAGTGCGGCGGCCGTCGGGTCTTCCTGGCCGCGCACGTCGACCCGCAGCGTGCGGAAGGGGCGCGCGGCAACGGGGACGAACTGCCAGGCCGTGCTCCCGCGCTGCAGCTCGACCCAGCAGAAGCCCTTGGGCTCGTCCTGCTCTCCGAAATCGATCCTCTCGAGCGAACCGCTGTAGACGACCGGCGGGTGCGCGCCGGGGTTAAGGTCCTGGTGCTTGTGGATGTGGCCCAGGGCGACGTAATCCCAGACCGGGTCGGCCAGGGACGACCGCTGGACGGCGACGTCGCGGCCGAGCATGACGCTGCGCTCTGAGCCCAGGCGAGCTTCGGCCACGGAGAAGTGCGCGGCCAGCAAGCGCGGCATGTCGTGCTCGGCGGCCTGCTCGGCCAGGTCATGCAGAATATCCGACACCACCTGACGCAGGGCGGCTTCCAGTTCCTCGATGGTCTTGGGTTGGTGCTCTTCGCGCGAGAGCAGCCGATTGCGCATCGGGTAGGGCAGCCAGGCCAGGAAGAGCGGGCCGCGGCGGGTCTCGACCACCCGGCTGTCCGGCCGGTGGCCAACCAGGATGCCGGGCACGTCGAGGGCGCGAAAGATGTCGACGCTGCTGGCTTTGACGGCCATCCCGGGCATGTCGTGATTGCCGACCAGCAGCAGGGTCGGGACGCGATCGGCCAGGCGCTTCAGCCGCTGGGCGAACTCGCGCTGTTGGGTCGGATCCGGATCGCGATTCTTGAAGGCGTCCCCGGCGAAGACGGCCAGATCGGCCTGGTGCTCAAGGGCGTAGTCGATGACCTCGTCCAGGCGCGCCAGGAAGTCGCGCACGCGCGTCGAGGTGCCGGTAACGGGGTCGAGCCGGCCGTAGTTCTCCATGCCGACGTGCAGGTCGGCGAAGTGCAGGACGCGGATCGGATCGGACACGGCGACGATTATAGTGCCTCGGCTGGCGCGGCAGCGCCGGTCACGAGGGCCGGTCGATTTCCGGGCGCTCCAGGCCGAGCAGGCTCAGGCAGAGGAACAGTTCGCCGCGGTGATGGATCTGCTGTTCGAAGACATGCCACAGGATCCAGCCGAGCTTCGGGGTGCCGTCGCCGGGGATCTGGATGATGCGGTTGAAATCCTCGACCGGCAGAGCGGCCAGGTAGTCCATCGTCTCTTTGTGCACCTGGTTCAGACGCGCCCGGTAGCCATCAAGCGTGATGGGACGCGTGGTCTGAGGCTGCGGCCAGTCGGCGAGCTTGCGGCGGACGACATAGTGGATCCAGCCCGCCTCCAGGTCGGCGATATGCTCGAGGATCTCGCCCACGGTGCGGGGGTAGTTGACGGCCGGACGGAACGTGAGGTGCTCGTCCCGCAGAAGCGCCGCGGCGCGCAACAGGTCGCGCCAGACGACGTTCCAGTGATCGAAGAACTGCGCGGCGTTCATCCACTGTCCTCCTGTGCGGCGGGATCGGACTCCATCAGACGAGCCAGGAGTCGTTCCGGGTCGGCCTCGGCGATCGGCCGCACCGGGCGGGCTTTCTCCAGGAAGCCTTCGGCGCCAGCATGCTCGATCAGGGCCAGGAGCGGATCGAAGTAGCCCTGTGCGTTCAGCAGGCCGATCGGCCGGGCGTGCAGGCCGATCTGCGCCCAGGTGAGGATCTCGAACAGCTCCTCGAAGGTGCCGTAGCCGCCCGGAAGGGCCAGGAAGCCCTGCGACAGGCCGGCCATGCGCGCCTTGCGCTCATGCATGCCGGCGACAACGTGCAGCGCGGTCAGACCAGGATGCGCCAACTCGGCTGTGTGGAAGTGGTCGGGGATGACGCCGATGACGGCCCCTCCGGCGGCCAAGGCCGCGTCGGCCAGGGATCCCATCAGACCGGTGCGCCCGCCGCCGTATATGATCGTCAATCCGTGCGCCGCCAGCGCCCGTCCCATTCCCGCGGCCGCATCCAGGTACGCCTGGCGCACACGGGCGCTCGATCCGCAGTAGACGCAGATGTTGCGCATGGCGCTCAGGTGGCCTCCGCTACCAGGAGCAACTCCAACTCGAGTTCGTCGCGCAAGGGGATACCGAAGCGGCCGACGGCTGGGATCTCCGGCTTGAGTTCGCGGCTGCGTCGGAGCGCCTCTGGGTGCACGGCGGTCAGGCGAAAACCGCGACGCTGGTAGAAGCGCAGCGCCTGAAGGTTGTCGTTGGTGGTGATCAGCCACAACCTGCGGCAGGCGGCCTGTGCGGCCGCCAGGCTGACCGCCTCGAGCAGCGCTGTGCCAACCCCGCGCTGCTGGTCGAGCGCGTCCAGACTGGTCAGCTCGCACTCGTCGTTCTCGATCCGATACGTCGCCAACCCGAGCAGCCCGGCGCGGCCGACCGCGACGAATCCAGGTAGACTTAGCAGGTCGTACACGCGGCCGCGGCTGACGATGCGATTGGACCCCCAACGGGACTCGAAGAGCCGCCGGGCCCACTCGGCATCGTCCGCCGCCAGCGGGCGGACGATCACGCCCGTGTGGCCCTCAGCGGCCAGGGACATCTGCATCCCCGCCTGCGGCCTGAAGGGCATCCCGGATGCGTGCGGCAGTGCCGTCCAGGTCGCCCCGCGAGGGATTCTCGAAGCGGAAGCCGCGGCGCAGGCCGAAGCCGTCCCCGGCGAAGCGCGGGACGATATGCAAGTGGATGTGCAGGACCTCCTGGCCGGCCGCCCGGCCATCGGCCAGATACAGGTTGACCCCCTCACAGCGCAGGCCGGAGCGCCGCAGCGCCGCCGCCAGGCGCTGCCCGACGGCAAACATGTGGCCGCCGACCGCCGGATCCAACCCGGCCAGATCGGCGGCGTGCACCTTCGGGACAACGAGGACATGGCCGTTGTTGACGGGGCGGATGTCAAGAAAGGCGGCCACGACCGTATCCTCGTGGACCAGGCTGGCCTCGGCTTCGTGACGCACAATGCGGCAGAAGATGCAATCAGGGTCGGTCATCCGGGGACCTCAAACGCAGGCGCCTGCAGAGGAGACCACAGGTCGGAGAGGGTGGCAAGGGTTGGCCGCACCCCCGGACGCGTGAGAGCCGGGGACGCCGACCCCGGCTCTCTTGCAAGGAGGAGAAGAAGAGAATCCGCCCTTCCGAGCGTACTATAGCAGGCGAGTGGCCTGGATACTGGTCTGGGGGACTACGCCAAACCTACGGAATCCCTACGCAGCCCAGGGAGAAAGCAGCCGTGCGAAGGAAAGGTCGGATCCTCGAGGCGCCGGACGACCTGCTGACTCAGTGGGTGCCGCAGCTGCCGCGCGGCCGGGCGCTGGATCTGGGGGCGGGGTCAGGGGAGGCGGCGTTGTGGTTGGCGGAGCGGGGCTTCAGCGTGGAGGCAGTCGAACGGGATGCCGGGGCGGTCGCCCGGTTGCGCCGGCTGGGTCAGGGCACCGGGCTGAAGGTATTCGAGGGCGACCTCCGCAGTTACGAGTTCAAGGCTGAGACGTACATCCTGGTCTTGACCCTGGCGGTGCTGCATTTCGTGCCAGGCTGGGATCGACCCGGCCTGGCGGCGCGGCTGGCAGCCGCCTTGAAGCCGGGTGGTCTGTTGATTGCGCGCGCCTTCGTCGGCGACCAGGCCGCGGGGCCCCCGGGCAGCGGCGAGGCGGCGGCCGACGCAGACTTCCATCCCCTGGCGGCAGGTGAGCTTCCTGGGCTCTTCCCGACCCTGACGGTCGAGTTCCACGAGACGTATCGTTGGGTGGATCCGCGATCCCCGCACGGATACCGCAGCGGCGCTTCACTGGTCGCCCGGCGGCCGCAAGGCGGCGGAGTATAATCGCCGCGCCGGACCGGGGTCCACCTCCCCCATGCTCCTCGATTGGCTGTTTGCGCTCCTGCCGCTCTTCTTGATGGTCGCCTTGATGGTGTCTCGCCGCTGGAGTGCCGCGCGTGCCGGACCGGCCGGGTGGCTGGCGACGGTGGTGGTGGCCGCCTGGCACTTCCGCGCCGGCGCCCATACCCTGACCGTGGCGCACGTTCGATCCTTCTTCCTGGCTGTCGACGTCCTCATGATCGTCTGGGCGGCCTTCCTTCTTTATCGCGTCACCGATGAGGCCGGAGTCATCCGGACCCTCGCCCGGGCGCTTCCGGCACTGACCGCCGACCGGGGCATGCAGGCGCTTCTGATCGGTTGGGCGTTCGCCTCCTTCCTTCAGGGAGTGGGCGGCTTCGGGGTGCCCGTGGTCGTCACGGCCCCGATTCTCTTGGGGCTCGGATTCGCGCCGCTGACGGCGGTCCTGGTGCCCTCGATCGGGCACAGTTGGTCGGTGACCTTTGGGTCCCTGGCGTCTTCCTTCCAGGCCTTGATCACTGCCAGCGGACTGCCCGCCAGCGCTCTGGCGGCGGAGACCGCCGGGCTGCTGGCGTTGGCTGGCCTGGCCTGCGGGTGGATGGTGGCGCGCATTGCCGGCGGGCCAGGCAGCGGACGCCGGCTGGCTCTGCCCATCCTGATCCTGGCTGCGGTCATGGGGCTGACACAGTATGGCCTGGCGACCTGTGGTCTGTGGGGCATCGCCGGGTTCGGGGGCGGGCTGGCCGGCCTGGGTGCCGGAATTGTGGTGGCCAGGGTTGCCAGCGGCGGGAGGGGGCCGGTTGCAGCGCCCGTGCCGCCGCGCCAGATCGTCCTGGCGCTGGCGGGGTATGCCGCACTGGTGGTGGTTACGCTGGCTGTTCAATTCATCGCGCCGTTGAGGAGCCTGCTCGGTGTGTGGACCATCGGGGCGCCGCTCGCGGCGACCGAGACGGGCCGCGGCTTCGCCATCGCCGCCGGCGAGGCCGGCCCGATCGTGATTCTGCGTCACGCCGGGGCGGTCTTGACTTATGCCTCGCTCCTGGCTTACGTCGTCTACTGGCGGGCGGGCTGCTACGCGCCGGGTGCGCCCGCGAGGATCCTGGCCGGGACCGCGCGAACGGTGCTTCCGGCGACGGTCGGGATCGTCTCGATGGTGGCTATGGCGGCGGTCATGGGCCAGTCCGGAATGACAGATGTTTTGGCGCGCGGCCTGGCACAAGGCATGGGCCTTGTGTTCCCGCTCGTCTCCCCGTGGATCGGCGCGCTGGGGGCATTCGTCAGTGGTTCGAACACCAACTCGAACCTGCTCTTTGTGCCGTTGCAGAGTCGCACGGCGGAGCTGCTCGGCCTGCCCGCGGCGCGCATTCTGGCCGCGCAGACGGCCGGCGGTGCGATCGGATCGGTCGCGTCGCCGGCCAAGGTGATCGTGGGTGTGGCCGGCACTGAGCGCGCGGTGGGGGAGGGCGAGGTGATGCGCCCCTTGCTGCTCTACTGTGCCGTCCTGGTGGGCGGCTTGTCCGCGGCGCTGTGGATCTGGCTGAAGCTGCTGCCCTGAGCAACTGCACAGGCAGACTACCGGGCAAGTGTGAGGGGGCGACAAACGGCTCCGCTGCGGCCGAGCGCTCAGTCGATCGCGGGTGAGGTGTAGAATCACGACCATGCCTGACGTGCCCGTCCTGGTGACGCTTCCGTTTCCCGAGAAACTGGTGGAACGCCTGAAGGCCGTATCGCCGCGCCTGCGCCTCACGATCCAGCCGGTGCAGAAGGTCGAAGAACTGTCGGCGGATCTGCTGGGCGAGATCGAGGTGTTGTACACGCAGCGGATCCTGCCCGATCCGGAGGCGGTTCCCAACCTGCGCTGGATTCAGTTTCACTTCGCCGGCGTCGACAATGCCGAGGGCCATCCCCTGCTGCGCTCGAAGGTGCAGGTGACGACTCTCAGCGGAGCGGCCATGCCGCAGATGGCCGAGTTCGCGCTGATGTCGATCCTGGCGCTGGGGCGGCGGCTGCCCGGGATCATGGCCGACAAGGCCAAGAAACATTGGGCGGACGATCGCTTCGAGCGCTTTCGGCCGGCCGAGCTACGCGGCAGCACCGTCGGGCTGGTCGGCTATGGCAGTGTCGGGCGGGAGATCGGCCGGCTGTGCACGGCCTTCGGCGCGCAGGTCCTGGCGGTCAAGCGCGACCTGATGCGTGTGGACGACGACGGCTACGCGCTGGAAGGCCTGGGAGATCCGCGCGCCGAGCACGTCGCGCGGCTCTATCCACCGCAGGCGTTGGGATCGATGCTGTCGCTGTGCGATTTCGTCGTGGTGGCGGTGCCGCTGACCGCCGACACGCGCGGCATGATCGGCAAGGCGATGCTGGCCCGCATGAAAGCGAGCGCGTTCCTGATCGACATCTCGCGCGGCGGGGTGGTCGACCATGGCGCGCTGATCGAGGCGCTGAATGAGAAGCGGCTGGCGGGCGCGGCGTTGGACGTCTACCCGCTCGAGCCGCTGCCGGAGAGCAGCCCGCTCTGGGAGATGCCCGGTGTGATCGTCTCCCCGCACGTGGCCGGCGCCTCGGGCCAGTATTACGAGCGGGCCGTCGACCTGTTCGCCGAGAACCTGCAGCGCTACCTGACCGGGCGCCCGCTCTTGAACCGCTACGACCCGGTGCGCGGGTACTGAAGGACCGTCGCCAGGCCGGCAGCACTTCAACCGGGGGCGCGACGAATCCCCGGCGGGAGCGGAGCGAAGCGCCGATGACCCCACAAGCAGGACGAGAGCCGAAGTGATTCGCGGGGTGATATTCGACCTCGGATCGACACTGATCCGCTTCGACGGTGACTGGCCGCAGGTGATGACCGAAAGCCAGCGAATCCTGATCGAACAGCTTCACCAGGAAGGGTTTGTTCTCGATCGGGAGGCCTTTGCCGAGGATTTTCGGCGGGAGCTGGAGGCCTATCATCTCGAGCGCGATCAGCAATTCGTCGAGATCACCACGGGCTTCCTGCTGCGGAAGGTCATGGCCCGCTTCGGCTATCCGTCCGTCGACGATGAGATCGTGCGACGGGCGATGTCGTGCATGTATGCTGTCAGCGAAGCGCGCTGGCATCCAATGGAAGGCGTGCACGCCATGCTCGAGGAACTGCGTGGTCTCGGCTATCGCCTGGGGTTGATCTCGAACGCTGGCGATGCCGAGAACGTGCAGCGGCTGATCGACAAGGCTGAGTTGCGCGACTACTTCGACCCGATCCTGATCTCAGCCAGTGTCGGGTTGCGCAAGCCGAACCCGGCGCTGTTCGAGCTTGTCCTGGAGCAGTGGCAGCTGCCCGCCAAGCAGGTGGTGATGGTGGGCGACATGCTCGGCGCCGATATCCTGGGCGGACAGAACGCCGGATTGAGACAGATCTGGCTGACGGCCGAGGCCGATAATCCGGCCAATCGCGCCCACGCGGGTACAATTAGCCCCGAGGCGGTGGCGGCCACGTTGGCGGAGGTCCCCGCCCTCATCCGCCGGATGGGGCGGACCGAGCCAAGAAGAGAAACACATGCCTGAGTTCGAGTTCATCTCGGAGCACATCCTGCGCCTGGAGCTAGCCTGGAAAGTGGTCGGCCCGATCACAACGCCTGTGGCCGCCTGGCTGGTACGCGATCGGGAAGGCTGGTCGCTGGTCGACTCCGGACCACCGGAGACGGCCGATCAGGTCGTGGCGGCGGTCGCACGCGCCACCAACGGCCAGGGTCCGGTGCGCATCCTGCTCACTCACGCCCACTACGATCATGCCGGCGGCGTCTCCGCCCTGCTGCAGGCCTGGGACCCGGCGCTCCTCTGCCATCGCGAGGAGGTGCCGATCGTCACCGGCCTGACAGACTACCGCCGACTCCCCTCCAACAGCAGCGCCTATCGGCTGGGGCGCCTCTTCCTGCGCCGGACGCGCTGGTCATACCCTGTGGCTCGCGATCTGGAAGGCGGCCTGTCGGTCGGTGGTATGGCGGTCATCCATCTGCCCGGCCACACCGCCGGACATGTTGGCCTGCTGCATCCGGCCGATCGGGCCATGATCTGCGGCGACGCGGTCATGCACCTGGGCGGTCAGCTGTCACTGCCGTTCGGGATAGCGACGATCGATCCGCAGACGGCCAGGGCCTCTGTCCGGCGGCTAGGGGAGCTGGACTTCATCCACTTGCTGCCCAGCCACGGTCCGCCAGTCCTGGCGCGCGGGCGGGAAGCCATCGAGTACTTCCTCAGCCGGCTGGAAGGGCAAGCCGAACCGACGGGCTGGTAAGGCCGCTCCGGCGGTCCAGCCTCGGGCGGACTCCCTACCGACTTCCGAAATCCACGGACTTCGGAAGTCGGTAGGGATTTCACATTTCGCGGCGGGCGTGGTTATATGGGTGGAGGGACTGAGACGGGTATGGAGTCTGCGCCGGAGTTCGGCAGCCTGGTCGATCAGCACAGCGGTGAGCTGCTGGCTTACCTGATCCGCCTGCTCAACGACCGGCAGGCTGCGGAAGACTGTCTGCAAGAGGTCTACCTGAAGGCCTTCCGTGCCTACGGCCGACTGCCGCTGGAGTCCAACCGGCGCGCCTGGCTGTACCGGATCGCCACAAACACTGCCCGCAGCGTTTGGCGCAGGCAGGGGCGCGAGGACGGGCGGGTGACACGGCTGGTCGACGAGGCGGAAGACCCACAGAGCCAGCCGGATGAGCAGCTTGAACGGTCGGCGGACCTGATGAAGCTGCGAGCGGCGGTCGATGCGCTTCCGTACAAGCAGCGCGAGGCGTTGCTCCTGCGCAGATACCAGGGTCTGGCCTACGAAGCCATCGGGCCGATCCTGGGTTGCAGCCCGCAGTCGGCGCGGGCGAACGCGTACCAGGCATTGAAGAAGCTGCGCCTGCTGATGGGCTCGCCAGCTTCGCAGGTTGGAGGCGAATAATGGTAAGAGGGGATCGTGACCTGGGTCTCTCGATCTGGCTGGGTGACGACGAGGGCGCCGCGCCGGCTGATGCGCTGCTGCATGATTTGGACCGGCTGCTGGCGGTCGAGGTCGAGCCGGCGGCGGTCGAGGCGGCCCGCCAGCGCGTGCATCAGACGCTGAGATCGCAGACGCCGGGGGCCATCTACTACGACAGCCTGCCTGACAGTCCGGTCGGGCCGCTGTACGTCGCCGTATCCGATCGAGGGGTACTGTCGCTGGATTTCACCGCTTCCGAGGAGGAGTTCGTCGACCGGCTGGGGGCGAAGCTGCACGCGCCGCTGCAGCGCTCGTCGCAGAAGGCTGGCCAGGCTGTCGATCAACTGCGGGCCTACCTGGATGGCCGGCGGACGACGTTCGAGCTGCCGCTCGACCTGAGCATGACGCGCGAGTTCCAGCGACAGGTGCTGATGGCGGCGCTGAAGGTCCCACGTGGCAGCGTGGCGACCTACGGTCAGATCGCCCGCCGGATCGGCCGCCCGGGCGCGGCCCGGGCTGTGGGCCAGGCGCTCGGCCACAACCCGCTGCCGATCATCATCCCCTGCCACCGCGTTCTGGCCTCGAACGGAACGCTGGGCGGCTATTCCGGCCGGGAGGGAGTCAAGACGAAGGCGCGCCTGCTCGAACTCGAAGGTGTGCGGTACGATTGGCGTGTGTGACGGTGAGAGACACGGTATTCCTGCGGTGAGGGTAGTGACATGAAGCTGCGTGAGTGGGGCGAGTTCGGGTTGCTGGGACTGATCTGGGGCTCGTCGTTCCTGTGGATCAAGGTCGCGGTCCAGGAGGTCGGGCCGTTCGTGTTGGTGGGCTTCCGGTTGCTGTTCGGCCTGGCCGGTCTGGTGGTGGTGGTCCTCGCCAGCCGGCCGCGGTTCCCGGCGGAGCGGCGCGTCTGGCTCCTGCTGGGGATCCTGGGGCTGACGAACACCTTCATCCCCTTTGTGCTCATCTCCTGGGGAGAGCAGTACATCGATTCGGCTGTGGCGTCGATCCTCAACGGTACGATGCCGCTCTTCACGCTGGTCATCGCGCACCTGGCACTGCATGACGATCGCATCACGCCGGCGCGCGTGCTCGGGCTCGCTACCGGATTCGTCGGGGTGGTCGTCTTGTTGGCTCGCGACCTTGGTCCGGACGGCTTCCACGGCAACGTCCTTGGGCAAGGCGCGGTCCTGCTTGCGGCGATGTCGTACGGAGGCAGCGCCGTCTTCGCCCGGCGCAATCTGCGCCAGGTGGATCCGATCGCGCAGGCCTTCCTGCCCTTGATCGGCGCGGATGCGGCCGCCTGGGGCATGGCCCTGGCGGTGGAATCGCCGATCGTGCTCCCCCGGCTTCCGATCACCTGGCTGGCGCTGGCCTGGCTGGGGCTGCTCGGTTCGTGCGCTGCCTATCTGCTCTACTTCCGCCTGCTTCACAATATCGGCCCGACGCGCGCCAGCATGGTCACCTACGTATTCCCTCTGGTCGGCGTCATCCTGGGAGTCGCATTCCTGCGGGAAGCGGCCGACTGGCAACTGATCGTCGGCACCCTGCTGATCGCCCTCGGCATTGGCGTGGTCAACTGGCGGCCGCGGCCGAAGCCGGCCGCAGCGGAGGGCACCACGGTCGGCGATGTCAGACGTGGGACGGTCTGAATTCCTGGCCGGCGCTCGGGCGGAGCTGCCGATCTGCCTGGGCGTCCTGCCCTTCGGCCTGATCTTCGGGGTGGTGGCGGTGGGCGCCGGACTGCCGGCCGGGCTCGGGCTGGCGATGTCCTCCCTCGTCTTCGCCGGCTCCGCGCAGTTCCTGGCTGTGCAGCTTCTTCACGGCGGCGCGTCTGCACTGATCATCCTGGCGGCGACGCTCGTCATCAACCTCCGTCATCTGCTCTACAGCTTCTCCCTGGCCCCCCATCTGCAGCGGTTGGCCTGGCCCTGGAAAGGCCTGCTGGCCTACCTGCTGACGGACGAGGCCTACGCGGTCGTCATCACTCGCTACCAGAATCAACCCGGGGCCGAGGGCCAGCCGGCCGATCCGCGCTACTTCTTGGGGGCCGGGCTGACGCTGTGGACGACCTGGCAGCTCAGCACCGCGGCCGGCGTCTTCCTCGGCGCGCAAATACCCGCCAGCTGGTCATTGGACTTCGCCTTGACGTTGACCTTCATCGGTCTGGTCGTGCCCAGCCTGCGCGATCGGGCGGTGGTTGCCGCGGCGCTGGCCGGCGGGACGCTGGCCGTGCTCGCGGCGGGCGCGCCGTACCATCTTGGACTGATGCTGGCGGCGCTGGGCGGGATCGCCGCCGGCTTGGCGGTCGAGCGCCTCGAGCGGCCGCGCAGCGAGGCGGCCGCGTGAACGGTTTGTGGTGGTTGATCATCGGTATGGGAGCGATCACGTATGCACTGCGGCTGCTGCCGATCGCCCTATCGGGGAAGGGTGAGCTGCCGCCGGTTGTGCGGCGCGGGCTGCGAATGGTCCCGGCGGCCGTCCTCTCGGCGCTGATCGTGCCCGACCTGCTCGTGCACGACACACGCACGCTGAGTCTGGTAAACCCGCGCTTGTTCGCCGGCCTGTCGGCAGTGCTGGTAGCCTGGCGCACGAGGAACATCGCCTTGACCTTGCTGGTCGGGATGGCTGCACTGTGGTTGTCCGCTGCCCTGCTAACCTAGCGTTGGCGGTTACGCATCTACAAAGGAGAGGGAACAAATGCTCAAGGAATTCCGCGACTTCGTCATGCGAGGCAACGTCCTCGATCTGGCGGTGGCGGTGATCATCGGGAGCGCGTTCGGCAAGATTATCACCTCGTTTGTCAACGACATCATCATGCCGCCCATCGGACTGTTGCTGGGCGATGTGGATTTCTCCAACCTGTTCTTCAACCTATCGGGCACCCCGATCGCCAGTCTGGCTGAGGCGCAGGAGGCCGGCGCACCGACGATCAACTACGGGCTGTTCCTCAACACGGTGATCGATTTCGTCATCGTTGGCCTGGTGATCTTCCTGGTGGTGCGGGCCGCCAACCGGATGCGCCGCCCGGCGCCGGCGCCGACGACGCGCGAGTGCCCTTATTGTCTCTCGATGGTTCCGCTCAAGGCCTCGCGCTGCGCGCATTGCACCTCGGAGCTGAAAGCCGCCTGAGAACGATGGTGGAGCGGGGGCGTTTTACCGTCTGTTAACACCGGCGGGGACGGCGGGTAACAGGCTCGGCCGAACATTGGTCATCCTGAGTGTTCGAGGCGATGGAGGATGACCATGGTGAGCATGGGACGCAAATGGATCTACCGGCTGGCCAGCGGGCTGAGCGCGATGACCCTGGCCTTCGCCGGGCTGGCTTTCGCGCCAGCGGCCGCTTACGCCGACGAGGGCGATCCGCCGCCCCCCGCGCCTGCCTCCGGCGAGCGGCTCATTGTAGAGCTTGAACGCTGCCTGCGCAGGGAGAGAGAGTGGCTCTCCACTCAGGCAGGTCATCTGGCGCGTGCCGGCGAAGGGCTGCAGCGGGCCGGGGAACTGATCGAGGCGGCGCAGGCGCGCGGCGTCGATACCGCGGAGTTGGAAGCGCTGCTGGACAGCGCGTACAGCCAGCTGGCGACGGCGCAATCACAACACGATGAGGCCGCCGGCATCCTCTCAACCCATGCCGGATTCGATGACGGCGGCGAGGTCATCGATCGGGAACAGGCGCGGCAGACCTGTCTGGATGCCCGCCAGGTACTGCAGGACGCCCGCCAGGCGCTGGTTGAAGTGCGCGAGCTGGCGGTCGAGATGCGCGAGGTGGTGCGCAAATGGTGGCAGGCGCACCGTCCGGCTGCGGCCGGTGATGGCTGAGTCGCGGCGATGAAGGCGCGCAGTTGCGGGCTGGTGCTGGCGGCCGCGCTCTGCATGACCGGTTGTGTGCGCTGGGGAGGCGACTGCCTCCCCAGCGTACGATCACCACACCCGCCGGCGGTGGAGCCGGGCGGGGACGAGATCATACTGGCCCTGCAGCAGACGCTTGTGGATCTCGACGCGGCACTCAGCGACCTCGATCGGATGGAGGTCGAGGTGCCTTGAGCTGCCGACTCAGCCGGGCGGGCGCGCACGTTTCCCCGGCGGCCGCGGTCACTGCGGCGCGGGTCTGAGCCGCTGCAATGCCGGCCCGTCGAGCGGGCGGCGACCGTGGCCGGGATAGGTCCACTCAGGATGCTGCGACTGCAGGCGGGCCAGGCTGCCCGGCAGGAGCCCCCAATCCACGGCGAAGTAGCGTTGGGACTGCTGGCCCCCGGTGGTCGTGAGCAGATCGCCGGCGAAGGCCAGGCCGCCTTCGACGATGAGGCAGCTCGAGCCGAGCGTATGCCCGGGGGTATGCAGGACCGCCGCCTGCAGGCCGGTTTGGTCGAGGGTCTGGCCGTCTTGCAGACACACATCGGGGGGCGTGGCCGCCGCGCGGACGAATCGTTCGGACAGGCGCAGCGCGGCCAGGCCGGCGCGTCCCCAGCTACGGGCAGAGGCGACCGGGGTCTCTCCGTGACTGAGCGCTTGCGCGTCGTCGGCATGGACGGCGATGGGGGCGCCGGTCGATCGGCGCAGGGCGGCCGCGCTTCCATAGTGATCAAAGTGCGCGTGGGTGATGAAGATCAACTGCAAGCGGCCCGGCCGCAAGCGGTCGATCGCCCGCAGGATGGCGTCTTCCTCGCCCGGGCAGCCGGCGTCGATGAGCACCAGGCCGGAAGGCGCCTCGACCAGATAGGCGCAGCTGAGCATGAGGGGCAGGGTATGTACGACGGCGGGCATCCGGGTCTCGAGCGTCGCCGGCTGGCAGGGCGGGTACGGGCGTTGACAGGCGCCTCGTTTGGAGGATAATACACGAAACCATAGACCAAAGGCCATGACGGAGGAAAGTAGGCCGGCGGACGTCGACAGGGAGGCCGGGGCTTGACTGCGACCCCGGCTCGACGGAGGCTGGCGGAAGTTCCCTCCCGAGCCGCCCGAGGGAACGCCCCCATGGGGCCAGTAGTTCGGGCCGGATCCCCACCGTTAGCCAGGGGACTCGATCGCCGCAGCGGCTGTCGGGGTGGAGTGGGCCGGGCACGGCCAAGAAGGGTGGTACCGCGGGAGCCCCTCCCGTCCCTTCCAGGGATGGGAGGTTTCTTCTTAACCCTCTCCCGGAGGGAGCCCCCTCGCTTTGCTCGAAAGTGCTGCGCGAAGGGCAGGGTGAGGGGGAATCCTGGCGAATGATCGCCCCTCCCCCCGACGGCGGAGGGAGTAGGAGGCAGGATGCTCGACCGACTGAACAACATCGAGGCCGAGGCGCGCAGCGAGCTGCAGTCCGTCGAGGACGAAGCCGCGCTGCAATCCTGGAAGGTGAAGCACCTGGGCCGCTCTGCGGCGCTGGGGTCGATCCTGGACGGCCTGCGGGAGCTGGCCAAGGAGGAGCGCCCGGCTGTCGGGCGGCGTGCCAATGAGGTCAAGACCGCGCTGGAGGGCGCTTACGAAGCGCGGCTGGGCGCGCTGCGAGCGCGGGCGCTGGATAGGTCCTTGCGTGAGGAGCGCCTCGACGTCAGCTTGCCGGGGCGACCGGTGGCACGCGGCCGCCTGCACCCCGCCACGCAGATGCTGCGACGCGTGATCGCCATCTGGGCCGAGATGGGGTTTCAGGTGTACCGCTCGCGTGATGTCGAGACCGACGAGTACAACTTCGAACTGCTGAACATGCCGCCCTATCACCCGGCGCGCGACCAATGGGACACGTTCTTCACCACGCAGCCGGGTGTGATCCTGCGCACGCACACCTCGCCCGGGCAGATCCACATCATGCGCGAGCGTGCGCCGCAGCCGATCCGCGTCGTGCTGCCGGGGATGTGCTACCGCTACGAGCAGCAGGACGCCTCGCACGAGATCCAATTCAATCAGGTCGAGGGCCTGGCGGTCGGCGAGCGGATCACGTTCGCCGATCTGAAAGGAACTTTGACCTCGTTCGCTCGCCGCCTCTTCAGCCAGACGGTGAGGACGCGCTTCCGGGCCGGCCACTTCCCTTTCACCGAACCGTCGGCCGAGATGGATATCGAGTGTTTCGTCTGCAGCGGCGCGGGCTGCAAGGTGTGCAAGAACACCGGCTGGTTGGAAGTCCTCGGGAGCGGCATGGTCCACCCGACGGTGCTGGCCAACGGCGGCTACGACCCGGAGCGGTTCAGCGGTTTCGCCTTCGGCATGGGGCCGGAACGATTGACGATGCTCAAGCACCAAATCGAACACATCCGCAGCTTTTGGGCGAACGACCTGCGCTTTCTCGAGCAGTTCTGATCACCAAAGGAGGATCTCATGGACCCGTCACAGAGGCCGCCCGCCGACCTGGCGGACGAATTCCGGAAACTGGGAGAGAACCTGAAGAAGGCCTTCCGCAGCACGTGGGAGAGTGACGAGCGCCAGCGCCTGCAACAAGACATCGAGACCGGCCTGGCTGATATCGCCGCCTCCCTCAAGGATGCCGCTCAGGACTTTGCCGAGAGCCCGACCGGGCAGCAGCTCAAAGCGGACCTGCACAACATCGAAAGCCGTGTGCGCAGCGGTGAGATGGAGACCAAGATCCGCGAGGAGCTGATCAAGGCGCTGCGGATGATCAATTCTGAAATCGAGAAGGCGGCTGCCGGCCTGGCTGATAAGCCTGATGACCAGGCCTGACCCGCAGGGATCGCGAGGGTGAACAGATGCTGGTGCCACTTTCCTGGCTGAGGGAATTCGTCGAGACCGATCTGCCGGCCGAGGAGCTCGCCCGAAAACTGACGCTGGCCGGGCTGGAGGTCGAGGCGCTCAGGTTCGTTGGGCTGCCAGTGCCTTCAGCGCCGGCCGGCCGCGCGCCGGGCACAAGCGTCAGCGGCCTGGCCTGGGATCGGGACAAGTTCGTCGTCGGCTCGGTGCTGGAGGTCATGCCTCACCCGGCCGCTGACCGACTGGTCCTCTGCCGCTTGAACGACGGTCAGGGCGAAATCACCGTCCTGACCGGCGCACCCAACCTGTTCCCCTACAAGGGTCAAGGTCCACTGGACCCGCCGCTCAAGGTGGCCTACGCGCGCGAGGGCGCGCGTCTGTATGACGGGCACAAAGCGGGTTGGGAGGTCATAACCCTCAAACGGACCAAGATCCGCGGGGTCGAGTCGTTCTCGATGGCCTGCTCCGAGAAGGAGCTGGGTATTTCCGACGATCACGAGGGCGTGATCCTGCTGGATGCCGACGCGCCCGCAGGCATGCCGCTGGCAGAATACATGGGTGATGCGGTCTTCGACATCGCCATCAATCCGAACATGGCCCGCAACGCCAACATCCTGGGGGTGGCGCGCGAGGTGGCCGCGCTGACGGGCGCGCAGCTGCGCGAACCGGACTACCAGGTGCCGTGGGGCGGGGCCCCAATCGGCGGCCGGGCGGCGGTGAGCATTGAGAACCCCGAGCTCAACCCGCGTTTCGTGCTCGGCCTGATCGAAGACGTCGCCATCCGGCCCAGCCCGTATTGGCTGCAGCGCCGGCTGCGGCTGGCGGGCATGCGTCCGATCAACAACATCGTCGACGCGACCAACTACGTCATGCTCGAGATCGGCCAGCCGCTGCACGCCTTCGACTACGACGTCCTGGTGCGCCGGGCGGGCGGCAAGGCGCCGCACATCATCACGCGGCTGCCCCGGGCGGGAGAGCGCCTGACGACGCTCGATGGAGCAGATCGCGCGCTGGACGACTTCACGGTCCTGGTGACCGACGAGCAGGGCGCGCTCTCGATCGCTGGCGTCATGGGCGGTTCCGAGTCGGAGGTGAGTGAGAAGACCGTGAGTGTGCTCCTTGAAGGAGCCGCCTGGCACTTCATCAATATCCGACGCACGGTGGCCGCGCAGCGGCTGGTTTCGGAAGCCGCCTACCGCTTCTCGCGCGGCGTGCATCCGGCCATGGCCGAGCGGGGCGTGCGGCGCGGTCTGCGGCTGATGCAGTCGCTGGCCGGCGGTCGGATCGCCGAGGGGCTGGTCGACGAGTACCCCCTTCCGCCCGCGGCCCCGCAGGTCGAGGTGACGACCGAGGAGGTCGAGCGCGGCCTGGGCGTTCATCTGGAGGCGACGGCCATCGCCGACATGCTGCGTCGGCTGCAGTTCGAGGTGGCCGTTCAGGGTGAGCGCCTGAGCGCCATCCCGCCGGACCACCGCCTGGACATCGGCGCCGGTGTGGTGGGCAAGGCCGACCTGTTGGAGGAGATCGCCCGACTGTATGGCTACGATCGAATCCCGGAAACGCAGGTCGCCGACCGCCTGCCGCCCCAAATCGGCAACGCCGAGCTGGAAGCCGAGGAACGCCTGCGCGATCTTCTGGCCGGTCTGGGGTTGCAGGAGGTGGTCACTTACCGACTGACCTCGCCCGAGCGCGAGGCGCGTCGACTGGCGCCGGGGACCTCGGAGGCGGGGCTGCCCTACATTCAACTGGCCAATCCCATCACCGCCGATCGGGTGGTGATGCGGCAGAGCCTGCTGGCCGGCCTGTTCGAGGTCGTCGAGCGAAACGCGCGTGTGCGCGAGCGGATGGCCCTGTTCGAGATCGGTCCGGTCTATCTGGCGGGCGAGGACGGCGTTCTGCCCGATGAGCCGCGCCGCTTGGCGATCACGTTGTGCGGCCCGCGCCACCTGCCGGCCTGGCAGGGCGCCGATCTCTCGGCGATGGATTTCTTCGATATCAAGGGGGTGGTCGAGGGCCTGCTCGCCGATCTGCACCTCCCGTCCGGGCAGTATGAGCCGGTCGAACACCCGTCCTTCCACCCGGGCAAGGCGGCCCGGCTGTCGGTCGACGGCCGGCCGGTTGGGATTCTGGGGGAGGTCCATCCGCTGGTGCGCGAGCGGTATGACTTCCCCGAATTCCCCCTCCTGGCGGCCGACCTGGATGTGGAAGCCCTGCTGGGCGCCATGCCGCAGCAGCGGACCGTGGTCCCGGCGCCGGCCTTCCCGCCTGTGCTGGAGGACCTGGCCGTGGTGGTCGATGAGCGGGTTCCGGCCGCGAGCATCGAGGGGTTGATCCGCCGAGCGGGCGGAGCGCTGGTCAGCGAGGTGCGACTGTTTGACCTGTACCAGGGTGAGCAAATCGGCGCCGGCCAGAAGAGCCTGGCCTACGCGATCACGTATCAGGCGCAGGACAAGACGCTGACCGACGAGGAGGTGGCCCGTGTGCGCGCCAGGATCGTGCACCAACTGGAGGCCGAGCTCGGCGCCCGCCTGCGCGCCTAGCCGACGGGGCGCTTCCGATCACGGCGGCCCGCCGCCGCGACCTGGAAACAAGAAGCTCCCGGCCCAAGGCCGGGAGCTTGAGTCCCGCCAAGTGCTGCCCGCAACGGGATCAGCCGCCGCTGCCGGCTTCGGTATAAGCCTCGGCGCGCAGGATGGCCAGGGAGACCAGTTGGGCGACCACGACCAGCAGGTCGTGGTCTTCGAGGCTGAACTCGCGGCCGGAGGCCTTGTTGAGGGCTTCGATCACGCCCAGCACCCGGCCGCCGTCGAGGAGGGGGACGCAAGCCAGCGACTGCGTGCGAAAATCGAAGGTGTCGTCGACCAGTGGGGAGAAACGCGGGTCGTGGCGCGCGTCCTCGACGATGTGCGGTTTCTTGCTGGCAACCACCCAGCCGGCGATGCCCTGGCCGGGCGGCAGGCGGTAGCCGGTCAGCCGATTGCGCGCCTGGCCGTGGACGACGGCGAAGACGAGCTCGCCGGAGTCGTCGTCGACCAGCAGCAGCGAGCCGTCCTGCGCATCGAGCACGGCCAGCGCGGCCGCCAGAAGATCGTCGAGCAGGGACATGACGTTGGCGCGCGGCTGCAGGCGTTGAATTAGATCCTGCAGCGACGCCAGTCCGCGTACCGAGGCGCGCAGGATACCCAGCTCTTCTTTCAGATCGCGATTCTCATCGCGCAGCCGGGCGACTTCGGCCTGGAGGAAGCGAACCGGGTCTCGGGTGTCCATGCGCATCTCCGCGGCAGGCCCATCATAGCACGCCTTCGAAAGGCGGGCAAAGCCTGCCCCGGCCCCGCTCCAACTCCCCGCGCCGGAAAAGAACAACGCCCCGACGGGCTCGGGGCGTTGTGTATGGGCGAATTGTCGCAGGGTGCTAAACGACGGTAACGTTGGCCGCCTGAAGGCCCTTGGGGCCGGATTCAACGCTGAACTCGACCTGCTGGCCTTCTTCCAGCTTACGGTACCCATCCATCTGGATCGCCGAGAAATGGACGAAGACGTCGTCGCCATTCTCGCGCCCGATGAAGCCGTAGCCCTTCACCGAGTTGAACCACTTCACCGTGCCGCGCATTCTTTCTGACATGGTCGTACGTGCCTCCTGTGGCAGTGTCTTGCTCGGCCACAGCCTGACCAGGGAACACAAAACCGCCTGGTGAGTTACCCGGGCGGTTGGCCCCTTGTCCCGTACTCAGACTGCGTCCTGCACGGGCGGCATGGTATCATGCGCCCCAAGGCATGTCAAGGGAATCAGGCGGCAGGCCGGCCGCCGGAGGCGCAGGTCGACATGAACGTCTACTTTTCCTGTTCCCTGACCGGCGGGCGCCAGGACCAGGCGATGTACGCGGCCATCGTCACCCACCTGGTCGAGGGTGGGCATGAGGTCCCGACCGCCCACCTGGCGCACCATAATGTCATGGACCTGGAGAAGGTGGTCGACCCGGCCGAGATCTACCAGCGCGACGTGGAATGGATCCGCGCCTGCGACGCCCTGGTGGCCGAAGTGAGCACACCGTCGCACGGGGTTGGATATGAGATCGCCTACGCCCTACAGCACGGCAAGCCGGTACTGTGCTGCTTCCGGCAAGGGGCGCGCGTCTCCAAGATGATCACCGGCAATGACTCCCCTGGATTGCAGGTCCGCGCCTATTCGGATGGGGCGGGCGTCCTGTCAATCGTCGATCAGTTTCTGGGCGGGATCGCCTGAGGAGGGGCGCCATGGGCACACAGCGACCGAGACTGCTTGAGCATCTGCATTGGCTGGGCCACGACAGCTTCCGGATCGACAGGCCGGCGGTTGTCTACCTGGACCCGTGGAAGCTCGCGCCGGGGGCGCCGGCCGCCGATGTGATCCTGATCAGCCACGACCACTACGATCACTGCTCGCCGGAAGACGTCGACCGGCTGCGCAAGCCGGGGACGGTCGTCATCGCCAACGCTTCAGCGGCGGCGAAGCTGGCGGCGCCCGTGACCGTCCTACGCCCCGGCGAGGAAACGACGGCCGCCGGGGTGAAGATCAGGGCGCTGCCGGCCTACAACATCGGCACGAAGTTCCACCCCAAGGAGTCCGGCCACGTCGGATATCTCCTGACGCTGGGCGACGAGAGCCTGTACTTTGCGGGGGACACCGACCGCATTCCGGAGATGAAGGGGCTGGTCTGCGACGTGGCGCTCTTGCCGGTCAGCGGGGTGTACACGATGACCGCGGAGGAGGCCGCTCAGGCAGCCGGGGATCTGCGCGCCCGGGTCGTTGTGCCGATGCACTTCGGCGCCGGCGTCGCCGGGGAACCCGAGGATGCCGAGCGCTTCCGCCGGCTGAGCCCGGTGACGGTGGAGATCCTGCCCGTGGAAGGGGGAGCCTGAGTCGGGCGGTCGTCCGCTCAGGGGGCCGCCGGGACCTCCTCGATCCGCTCGACTTCGGGGAAGAACTGGCGCACGGTGCCTTCGACCCAACCGTGCAGCGTGCCGGTCGAGAGCGGGCAGCCCTGGCAGGCCCCGCCCATTTCGACCTTGAGCACCTTTCCATCGAACTCGATCATGCGCACCCAGCCGCCGTGGTAGTGCTCGATATAGGAACTGATCACCTCGAGCAGCGCCTGCATCCGCTCGACCGGGCTGGCATTGGTCTCGTGATTGTGTCTGGCCTCGCCCATCCTACCGCCTCCTGGTTCACTCATCTTCGGCGCAGGGGCTCATCCCCAGGCGCAGCAGTTCAACGACCTGCCCGTGTGCGCCCTTCAGCCGATCGGGGATGACCGCCACCAGCCGCTCCAATACCAGCGCCCCGATCTCGGGCCGCGAGCGGCACAGACGCCGCAATCCGGGTCCGGAGACCGCCAGGACGCGACTCGGGACGAGGGCCACCGCGCCGGAAGTATACGTCGGCCGGCGCAGGAGCGTCGACCAGCCGAACACGTCACCGGGCTGGACCTCGGCCACGGTCAGTGGGTCGCCGTCATAGGGTTTGAAGCGGATCGCCAGCCGGCCCGACAGGAGAATGTACAACGTCTCGGCCAGGTCCCCCTGCTCGAAGATCGTGTCCGGCGGCTCGACATCCAGCGCGCGGCACGATCCGGCCAGCACAGCCAGACCCTGGTCATCTACCCCCTGAAACAGGGGGACCAACGCGAGATCCTGGACGGCCATCGGTGTGCGTGTCCCGCGCCCGGGCGGATTGCTCGGGTCCCCTGACTCTACTCTTGGGCCATTTCGGGCGCGAAGTGGCATCTGTCCTTGCCTGCCTGACAAGCGTCACCTGGAGCGGTAGGCGGCTTGGAGCGGAAATCCCGACCGGGACAGGAGGTCGGAGAAGCCGACTTCGTGATATTGACCGCGAGGGCGTGGCCCGTGTGAAGGAATGGCTGCGCAAGGCGCCCAACGGCGCCCCGGCAGCGGCCCGCCCAGGCGGTGCGGACTCGTGCTGGTCGGTTTCGCAGTGACAGGCTGAGGTGCGTATGGTCTCGAGCAGGTGGCGCCGGATGGATGCCCGGCGAGTGTACTGGTTGAACGAGGCGGCGCAGTCGTCGCTGTTCTCGGCGATCTTCTCCGTCTACATGCTCTACCAGGTGACCATCGCGCAGCTGGATCCGCTGCAGCTGGTGCTGGTCGGGACCGTGCTGGAAGGCACGATACTGATCTTCGAGATCCCCACCGGCGTCGTCGCCGATGTGATCAGCAGGCGGCTGTCGATCCTGCTGGGCGTGTTCATCACCGGCTTGAGCTTCCTGGTGCCGGTGGCCTGGCCGACCTTCTGGGGTTTCCTGACGGCCTCGGCCCTGTGGGGATTCGGCTACACCTTCACCAGTGGCGCGACCTCGGCCTGGATTGTGGACGAGGTCGGCGAGCAGGCGGCCGGGCCGGTCTTCCTGCGCGGAACACAGGTCGGCAATCTGGCGAGTGTGGCCGGGGTGGTGGTCGGCGCCGTGCTCGGCGGATTCGACCTGCGCTTGCCGGTCCTGCTGGGCGGGCTAGGGTTCGTGGCGTTGGCCGTAACGCTGGCGCTGACCATGCCGGAGCGCGGGTTTCGCGCCCGCCCGGCCGAAGGGCGTCCGTCGTGGGCGCAGTTGGGACATACCTTCGTCGAGGGGGTGCGCGCAGTGCGACGGCGGCCGCTGCTGGTGACGATCTTCGCCGTCACGGCCATTTTCGGCGCATTCAGCGAGGGCTACGACCGATTGTGGACCGCCTACCTGGTGGAGGACGTCGGCTTCCCCACATCCGCCGGGCTGCAGCCGGTCCACTGGCTGGCGGCGATGTCGATCGCCGCTTCGCTGGTGACCGCCTGGGTGACCGGGAGGCTGCACGCCCGGCTGGATACGACGCAGCCGCGCCGCGTGACCGCCACACTGGTGGCGGCCTACACGCTGGTCGCGGCCGGCGTCATCGGCCTGGCCGCGACGCGCAGCATCGGCGCGGCGGTGGGCTTGTGGCTGCTGATCTCGGTCGCCCGGGAAGTCGGCCGGCCCTTGCAGGAGACCTGGCTCAACCAGCAGGTCGATTCACCGGTGCGGGCCACGGTCCTCTCGATGAGCGGCCAGATGGACGCCGGCGGGCAGGTGATCGGCGGCCCGGTCTTCGGAGCCATCGGGCGGGCGCGTTCGATCCGCACCGTCTTTCTGATCGCCGGGTTGTGCCTGACGCCGGCCATCGGGCTGTACGCGGGCACCCTGCTGCGCCCGGCCGCGGAGACCCGAACGGATCCTCACGAGGGCGCCGCGCCGGCGCCCTAGAGGATTGCGTGGGCAGACCCACTCCCGCCCTCGCGCGGGTGCAGGATACCCGGGGTTGCGGGAGCCCGCATCTCGATCGTGTGCCGGGAAGGCGACTGGAATCGAGTCGGGCGCACGGTTCACGATTGTTCAGCGGGCCCTCGAGGGGTTGCGGCTTGTGATCGCCTTCGGGCGTGGGAGAAGGCGACAGCAATCTGAGCGAGTGGTGCGAGCGTTGGCGGTTTCGACGCAGGAGGAGCAGGAGATGGGCAAGCCGGGAGCCGAGGCGGGAAGCACGGGTCTATGGCTGTTGGGGCGATGGATGCTGGCGAGCGCGGTCGGTTGGGCGGCGGGTCTGGGTGCGGCCGTTGGGCTGTTCCTTGGGGTGCAGGCGCTGGCGGGCCTCAACTCAGACCGGTTGCTCGCGTTTGCGGCCCTGGCCTGCCTCGGCGCGTGTTTGGGGATGGCTCAGTCGATCGTGATCGGGCCGCTGCTTGCCAGGCCGCGGGACTGGCTCTGGGCGACGCTGGCGGGACACATCCTCGCAATGATCGTCCTGCTGCTGCCATGGTTCCGGAGGTTTTCGGGCCCCGAGGTGATAGGCAACGCGGCCATGCTTCTCCTGATCGGCGCGGTTATCGGCACGATGCAATGGGGGGTCCTGCGCCGGCGGTTTCCTGCGGCGGGGGTCTGGGCCGCGGCGACATCGATCGGGTTCCTGAGCTTCTTGTGGGTCATCTCGAATCCGGTGAGCGACCTGGCCCGATTTGTTGTGGTGAATGCCGCGGCGGGGGCGGCCGCCTCGGCCCTGCCGGGGATTGTGTTGGTGTGGCTGGTGGGCCGCGCGAGCATGAGCGCCGCGCCGGGCGGAGCTCGGGCCTCGGGCGTGTGAGGCGTTGCCGGAAGAATCGAATCGTGTTAAGCGACCGTCCTCTCGTATTGGGCCGATGCCTGAGGTGACCGAAGCCCTGCTGCGCGCGGAGGCTGGAGACCTTCGGTCGGGTGCGCGGCAGGGTCAGGCGAGCCTCGCCGAGCGGGAGGGGCCCCCGCCGAACGCGGCGAGTACAATCGCGGCAGGAAAGGCTGGGAGGCAGTGCGGGTGAAGGTCGGTGGCCACGTGCGCAGGCTGTTGGCGATCGGAGGGCTGCTGGGCTTGATGGCTTCGGCCTTCGGTCCGGGCCGAGCCTCGGCCCAACTCGGCAGCGCCGCGGCAATCCTGGATCAGGTCAACGCGCTGCGCGCCGGCTATGGACTGGCGCCGTACAACGTCGACCCGATCCTGATGGCGGTGGCGCAGCGCAGCGCCGAGTGCGGCGCGGCGGCCGGCGGGCTGAGCCACACCTGTGTCGGCGGGATGCGGCCGCGCGATCGAGCCATCGCCGCCGGCTACGGCGCCGGTGAGACGGTCTTCGTCTCCGAGAACATCATCGAAGGGACCGGGCTGACGCCGGACGAGGCGGTGCAGTGGTGGACCGGCGACGAGCCGCACCTGAACACGATGATCGGACAGTACTACCGCGACGCCGGCGCCGGCTACGCCGAGGTCGACGGATACGCTTACTACGTCTTGATGTCGGGCTATGTCGCCGGCGGCTACTCGTCCTCGGGCTACTACACCCCGGCCACGCTCACCGCCGCGGCCGCGCCGCCGCCTCCCGAGCCGGTGATCGTCGCCACCGCGGCCGAGGATGGCTCGATCGTGCATGAAGTCCAGGCCGGCCAGTCGCTGTGGACGATCGCGGCGGTCTACGGGGTGCCCGTCGACAGGCTGCGTCAGTTGAACGGACTGCCGGCCGAGCCGTTGCTGCATCCGGGCGATCGGATCACCGTGCAGGCTGCGGGGACGGCGCCGACTCCGCCGGCACAGACCGCATCCGGAGCGACGCCTGGAGATGCGGCCACGGCTGTGGCCCTGGTCCAGGTCACGCCTGACTCGGCCCCGATGCCAACCCCTTTGGCAACGCTCAACCTCCCCCGGGCCGGTGCAGTACCTCGGCAGACACTCAGCACGGCCCTGTTGGCTGCCGGCGCGCTCATCGCCGCCCTGGGTGTGGTGCTCGCGCTGCGGAAGCGGTAGCCGGGCGACGACCGCCCGGCTCAAGCGACGAGATCCCCTCAGGCGCCCATAGGGCGCCTCCCCTTGCCTATTGCTGTACCAATGCCGCCTTGAACTTCGGGTAAAGCAGGACGAAGAACAACCCGACGATCATCGGCAGGCCATACGAGTAGTCCCAGGCTGTTGAGTCGGTCAGCGTTAGGCGGATGATCTGCATCGGGAGGTCGATGGCCGTCAGGGAGGTCACGGCGATCAGCGCCAACCACCAGCCAACAGGTCTGCGCGCCGCCAGCTGGTAGATGGCGATGAAGAGCAGGATGACGCAGATCCATTGGATGGGCTGCGACCAGGCCAGGACCCAGGTCCCCAGCCCGTCGTAGAGGGGCTTCTCCGGCCGCGTCAGCAGCGTGCGCAGGTTGCCGGTCCCGACGATGAACGCGTGCGTCGTCAACATCCCGGCGAAGGTCAGCGCCAGGAACTGCCCCCACTTGACCCACTTGTCCACGCTGCGCAGCAGGATCATCGACCAGAAGAAGATCAGCCCCACCATCGACACCGCTACCGGGAGCGGGAATCCATCGACAAAGGACACGTAGGGCATCATCATGAACATCCCGCCCGCCGATGGGAAGGCCGCCGCCAGCAGCGCGGCCGGATAGGACCATTCCTTGCCGCGGTAGATCGGCCCTGCCAGCCAGAGCAGGGCGATGCCGCCGATGAAGATCAACCCTCGATAGAGGGGGAAGGCGTAGGAGAAGAGCGGGATGCCGCTGGCGTAGGCCGGCCTTTCGGCCGAGACGACGATCAGCGCCGAGATGACCCGCTCGAGCGAGGTCTGGATCAAGAACGGGGCGACAGCGATCATGAACAATCCGACGACCACGGCCAGGATGGCCAGGGCCAGGCGAATGCTGCGGGGCGTGTTCTGCATGCCAGACGCTCCTTGTGTGAGGACCGACTTCCGCTGTGACGTGTCTTCGCTTAAGGCGCGGCCTACCTGGCCGGATCGGGCAGCAGCTCGGCAGTGCGTGGGCGGCCCAGGCAAATGTTGCGCAGGAACAGGCCCAGGCCCCAGGCGATCAACGCCAGCCCAATCGTCGTCAGCGAGGTATGCCAGACGTCGGCGTAGTTCACGCCGCCGATGGTATGGGTGGGCGCCATCAGGAACTGGATCATGAGCGCCAGCAACCCGCAGGCCCCCAGGGCGATGGCGGCCGCCTGCGGGCCGGAGGTCGCCGAGCCTTCGGGCCTGGCATAGTTGACGCCTTGCCAGATGGCCGGGATGCGAAAGAGCAGGAAGAGGATCAAGGTCACGATGGTGGTGTAGACGACCATGTCGACCGGCATCGACCCGCCGCGCAGCTGGCGCGAGGCGACCATGTGGATGATGCCCACCAGCGCGCCGGCGATCAGGGTGATCAGGGTGTAGCGATAGGCGTGGCTCTTGCCGCGCTTGAGCAGCACGATCGCCCAAACGCCCATCGCGCCGATCGCCAGTGTGACGATCACGAACAAAAGGTAGAGCCACTGGAAGGGTGCGATCCCGGCGAACTTCGGGCCGTAGCCGGTCGGATTGAGCGCCACGCAGCTGGTGCCGGCGCCGCCCATCAGCGTGAAAGCCGCCGTCAGGCTCATAAAGACGATCCCGATGATGCGCAGGACCTTGGCCCACCCCTTATCTCTCATATCTCCCTCCCCACGAATCGAGCTCGTTATCCGAAATGGAATCCGCCCACGAAGGCGGCGGTCATGAGCAGCAGCAGGCCGGGCAGGACCTTGAGAATGGATTCCCGCGATAGGAGTGGCCTGCCGGCCCTCAAGAAGGACAGCAGCAACCCGCCGACGCCGATCAGCGCGCCGCCCAGGCCGACCAGCGCGAATCCGAGCGGCGCACGCCCGGTCAGGGCGAGCGCGACCGGGAGCAGCGTGATGGTCAGTCCGGCGATGCCGTGCACAACTGCCAGCACGATCACCGGCCCCTTGTTCTGGATAGGGATAAGACGCGTGACCAGGACGGCGACGAATCCCAACAGGACGAAAGCCAGGTAGGCGACTCGCAGCGCGGGCAGCCGTTCCCAGACCAAACCCAGCGAAAGGCTGAGCGGGATGACCGTCGACACGATCACCACAGCCGGGCTGGCGAGCACCTCCATGCCCAGGATGAGCAGTAGAAGCCCGGCGACGAGCAGGACGCCGAAGGCGACGGTGTAGGCCGCGATCGGCACGCTTGTCAGTCCGTCAATGCCGACGGCGATCTGGTAGGCGGCCAGCAGCCCGGTCAGCAGAAGCAGGAGGCGGTCGAGGACTCTCATGGGCACGGAGCCTCGTTCATATCGAAAGCAGCACCATGGCGCTGAGCATGTACAATGAGGCGTACTTGAACAGGCCGAAGTTGAGACGCTCGGCGGGCTTGAAGACGCTGGCGACGGCCAGCAGCAGCAATCCGCCGGACAGCACCGCCAGCAGGCGCACGAAACCCCACTCGATCCCGATCAGGATGCCGGCCAGGCCGATGGCCAGCGCCGCCACGCCGCTCGACAGGGCGATGGCCAGGCGCGTGCGCGGGAAGCCATAGGTGGAGGGGAAGGTCGGGATGCGCGCGGCGCGATAGTCCTCGTGGTAGCGCATGGCGAAGGTCAGGATGTGGGTCGGGATCCAGAACAGGACGGCCAGGGCCAGCAGGGCACCCACGCCGTCGATGGCGCCGAGGCCATAGGTCCGCCCAGCCAGGATGGGCATCCCGCCGGCGATGCCGCCCCAGACGATGCTCCAGGCCGAGCGTCGCTTGAGCCAGATGGTGTAGACGACCACGTCGGTGACCAGGCCGGCGGCAACGATCAGACCGTAGAGGGGGTCCATGGCCAGCGAGAGCGCCACGCCCAGGGCCGAGAGGACGGCGCCCAGGCGCACGGCCTCGTGAGGCGAGACGCGCCCATCGGCCAACGGGCGGTGATGCGTGCGGTTCATGACCGCGTCCAGATCGCGGTCGTACCACATATTGAGGATGGTCGAGCCGGCGATGGATAGGTACAGGCTGAGGCCCAGGCCGAGGAAATCGTACCAATGCGTCACCGGGCAGCGGGCGCTCATGTAGCCGGCCAGGCCGGTAGAGAGCAGCAGGCCAGTCTGGAGCGACTTGGTCAGCGGCCAATACAGGCTGAGCTTCGTTCGGATCCGGCGAACGACGGAGGTCATTCGCGCCCTCCTACCCTTGCTGTTCACAGGTCGACGCGCCGCAGGCGTGGGTCGATGTGCGACCCCCACCCCGTACCCCTCCCCCGGCTTGGGGATGCTCTTGCAGGATCTGGCGACTCGCCGGGGGAGGGGGAGGTTCCTTGGAAGGTGGGGGAAGCAAAGCTTCCCCCACCTTCCATCCCAATCCTTCCTCTTCCCCACACCAAAGGTCCTGACGGTAGAAGCCGTCAGCGGAGCGTGCCTTGGGCGCACTCGGCGTGCTTGTCGGGAAGGTCGAGGTGTGCTTCTCCACGGTTCTATGGCTCCCTGACACACCGGAAGCCGACGCCCGGGCTGTAGTAGGTGGGGGTGGCGCCGTTGCGCACCCACAGGCGCAGGTCCATCTCATACGTGTCTTTCGATCCGCCGCGCAGCGTGCGGTCGTGCAGTCCCTCGTGGACGTCGCCGGTCCACTGCCAGACGTTGCCGGCCATGTCGTACAGGCCGAAGGGGCTGGCCGAGTCGAGCGTGGCGTAGCCTTCGTACGTTCGGCCGTTGTAGAAGCCGACCGGGCTGGTGCGCGAGCCGAACGAGCCCATGTCCTCGAACGGGTCGCGGCTGGCGTAGA
>DAIRVC010000007.1:0-40917 GCA_036803025.1 Anaerolineales bacterium | reverse complement strand
CCGCGGAAGTTGAGCCGTGATCCGTTCTGCCAACAGTCCCAGAAGGCGCGTACCGCGCCAACCAGCTCGCGCAGCTTGGCCACCGGCGAGGCCGGCCAGGCCATACCGAAGCGGCGCTCGATGTGCGCCCGCACCTGAGTCCCCAGGCCCAGGATGAACCGCCCCTGGGAAGCCTCGGCCAGGTCCCAGGCGGTGTAAGCCAGCGTGGCCGGGCTGCGGGCAAACCCGATGGCCACCGCCGTTCCCAGTTGGACGCGCCGGGTGTGTTCCGCGGCCAGCGCCAGAGGCAGGAAGGGATCGTGCTGTGTCTCCGCCGTCCACAATCCATCGAACCCGATCCGTTCGACGGCCTGGGCCAACTCAGGGACCTGCTGCAGCGCGCTGCTGGGCAAGCTGGCATCAAAGCGCACTCAAGCACCTCAATTCCGGCAGTGTGATCACACGCCCGATACCGGGGCGGAGTCTTCCAGCCCCTCGAACGACGCCAGGACCTTCCGCCACGCCGGGAGCAATGGAATGGAGGCTTCGGCGCGGTAGTCGTAAGCCACCTGGATGGTGGTGCCCACGGCCAGTTCGAGTCCGCTGTCTGCATCCTGGAGGCTGTAGATCATCTCGAAGCTCTTCTTACCCAGTCGCCCGGTACGCACGCCCACGCGGAGCGGCTGACCATAGCGAATGGCCGAGATGAAGCGACAGCGCTCTTCGGCCAGGATGATGCCGATGTCCAGGAAGTCTCGGCCGTTCCACAGGCCGAGGTGCTGAAGGTACTTGGCACGCGCCTGTTCCATGTAGGTGAAGTAGACGACGTTGTTGACGTGGCCCTGCGCGTCCACGTCGCCGTAGCGCACTTCGATCGGATGAAAGAAGCGGAATTCGGTCATCGCTGGTGAGCGGAGGAACCCGTCGGCGCCGGAGCGCCGGAACAGGTCAGCTGAACAGCCGCAGCAGCGGGCGCCACCATGGGATGGCAACCAGCAAGGCCAGCACCGTCAGTGTGATCCACAGGGCAGCCCGTCGCTGCCGAGCGGCATCGTCGGCTGCCTTGCGCACGGCCACCGAACTGATGTGGGCCAGAATCACGGCCACCAACATCAGCGGGGCATGCTCGACGATGAAGAAGCGCAGCTCGTCCACCGCCATCGCCGCGCCGAGATCCGCCAGGGCCGCCTGGATGAGAGGACTGACGAAGGCCAGGATCAGACCCAGAAGGAACTGAACGTCCAGGCCCACGCTCAGAAGCAGCCCGGCCTGCCGGTCGGCCGGGGTCCATGCGCGCCGGCCGAGCCACCCGGACCAGGCGCGCAGCAACGCCCACAAGGCCAGAGCCAGCACCACCCAGCGCATCAGGTTGTGGAGAGAAAGCAGCACCACGTACATATCGAAGACGCCTCCATTCGATTGACGCCCCTGGCCAGTGCGACCAGGGAGGGGGTTGGGCAGGCAGGAGCCTCGATTATACGCCGGTGCCGGTCGGCTTCCGCAGCTCACCTGTCCGCCGAGTTCCGGGCTCCGGCAGACAGCGGAACTCGCAGCCCGCCCGTCGGCCTTCCTCCGATACAATCCCCGTATGCCTCATCCGCTGGCGACAGCGCTGCTGACCTGGTACGAACGCCACGCTCGCGATCTTCCCTGGCGCGGCAGCCGCGACGCGTATGTCATCTGGGTCTCGGAGGTCATGCTGCAGCAGACCCGTGCCGAGGCGGTCGTCCCCTACTTCGAACGCTGGATGCAGCGCTTCCCCACGATCCAGGCTTTGGCCGAGGCCTCACAGGAGCAGGTCCTGGCTGCCTGGGAAGGACTTGGCTACTACAGCCGGGCGCGCCATCTGCATCAGACGGCGCGCACCCTGATCGAAGCGTACGACGGCCGCCTGCCGACGACGATCGAGAGCCTGCAGCGGCTGCCCGGCATCGGCCGCTACAGCGCGGCGGCCATCGCCGCGATCGCGTTCGGCGCGGACAGCCTGGCGCTCGATGGAAACCTGCGCCGCGTCCTCTCCCGCCTGTTCGACCTGGAGATCGATCCGCGCTCGCCGGAAGGGGAGCGGCGGCTGCGATCCGCGGCGGCCGACATGCTGCCGCACGGGCGTGCCTCGGATTTCAACCAGGCTTTGATGGACCTGGGGACGCTGGTGTGCAGCCCGCGCCGGCCAGCCTGCGGGGATTGTCCCCTTTCCAGCGGATGCCTGGCGCGTGCGCGCGGGACGCAGTTGCAGCGCCCGGTGCGGGACCGGCGTAAGCCGCTCCCGCATCACGCCGTCACGGCCGCCGTGCTGCGCCGGGACGGCCGGGTCCTGGTCTGCCGTCGGCCGGAGCACAAGCTGTTGGGGGGTCTATGGGAATTCCCCGGCGGCAAGCAGGAGGGCGAAGAGGAACTGGCCGACTGCCTGCGCCGGGAGCTGCGCGAGGAGCTGGGCATCGAGGTCGTCGTCGGGGCGCCGCTGGGGGTGTACGACCACGCCTACACCCACTTCTCCATCCGCGTCCACGCCTTCGAGTGCTCGCTGCTGGCGGGTGAGCCGCGCGCCCTGGAGCACAGCCGCATCGAGTGGGCGGCGCCGGCCGACCTCTCCGGTTACCCGATGGGGAAGGTCGATCGGCTAATCGCCAATCAGGTCGCCGGCGTCACGGCGGGCTGAATCATCGCCAGGGTCACGCCGGAGGGCTCGTTGAACAGGCAGATGCGCGAGCCACCGGCAAGCTCTGTGACCGGGATGACCATCAGGCCGCCCAACGCCTCGACCCGCCGCGCCATGGCCTGAATATCCTCCACGCGCACGTACAGGGTCAGAAAGGGCAGCCGCGCTTTGCGCAGGCTGAAGACGCCACCGCCGAGGCCGGGACCTTGGCCGGGCTGCGCCGGGAGCTCGTGAATGGTCGTGGCCTCGTCGTATTCGAATTGCCAGCCGAACAGTTCGCGCAGAAACGCCACCGTCTTGTCGGCGTCGTGCGAAGCGATTTCCCAATAGCAGACGGGGTTAGAGGTCATATCACTCCTCGGGGGCGGGTCGCAGGGCGTCCCAATCTACTACCGCCGGCCGGGGACTCGGGTTCGTCGGACGCGGCTGGCCGCAATCGCCCAACGCGAATGTGGGGACGGCCGAGCAAGAGGCGGCACAGCCTGGGAGCAGCGCGGCCTTCGTCCGTCTGTGCGCGACGCGGAGCACTGCGGCGCGCGAACGGCGCTCGGCTGTTCCAGCCTGTGCAGGCAAACGGCTCAAGTGAAGTTGGCGATGACCTTGCCCATGGCCCGGCGGACCGAGCCGGCGGGGTCGACCACCAGCCGAATCTCGGTGATGCGCTTGTAGCCGCCGCCGGGGTAGACGAGGTAGCTCGCCTCGCCGCCCCCTTGCGGGCTCAACTGCGTCACCGGGTCGAACGAATCGGGCCGCGCCACCCGCTGGGTCTGGCCGGTGGACTTGCGCAAGATTTCGTCGAATACCCGGCGGCTGAAGACCGGCTCCATATCGAGCCAGTCGCCGGCTTTGGCGGCGGATTTGGTCGCCCACAGTTCGTTGATGAACACGGCGTACTCGAACAGACCGGTGGCGGTCTTCTCGTAGGTCAGGAATCGATACAGCGTACCTTGCTCGATCTTGCGGCCCGCCTCACTGCCGCGCATCCCGGCCAGCCGATCGCGATCCACGCCCGTGAGGAGCTCGGGGAGATTCTCCGCCTTCGTCCCGACGCGCCGGGCGAACGGCCAGATCCATACGGTGGGAGTACCGCCCATCGGCAGATAGTCGAGTTCGTAGCCGCTCTCCAGCGTGACGCGCGGGAACAAGCTGAGCAAGTGGCGCACATCGTCCGGACGATGGTAGCGCGACCAGGCCTTACGAAAGCGGGCCAGATTGTCGAACAGACGCTCGGCGTGATAGCCCGGGACTCGGACATTTGAGGTGAACGGCATCTTCCCCCCTCCTGCAAGCCTGCCGCAGCCAGGGCGCGTGGCGCGCCCTGGCCGTCTCGGGCGACAGGGCCTCCGGCAAGACCCTTGCGCCCGACTCCGGCCTATGATTTGATACACAATAGCACGGTTCCGCATTCGTCAATCCGCCGAAGTTCAGCGCGCGCCGAACCTGGCCGGAGCAGCATGCCGAGCGACCTGGGATTGTGTGGATGACAGCCTGCGCTGCCCGGCGCGCGTTGCCGATTCGGAACGGGTTGCGCGGCTCGACCCGCAGCGGCCCTATGGGCAGGGCCCGAGCAGATCACACGCAACCCGATACAACCTCATGACACCGTCGACCCTCCAGACTGAGCCGCTCCAAGCCGGATCGCCGGCCAGCCGACGGGGCCGCCTCCTGGCGGTCGTGCTCGCCGCCGGCGCGTTGGTCGGGCTCTCCCTGGTGAACTACCGCTTCGCCGTGCAGACACCGGGAGGCAACGATTTCCTGGCGCGTTGGGTCGGCGCACGCTACTGGGTGGTTGAGGGCGTCAACCCATACGATCCTCAGGTCAGCCTGGCGGCCCAGCAGTGGATCTATGGCCGCCCGGCGGACGCCGCGAGCGGGGAGGACATCGCGCATTTCGTCTACCCGCTCCCGGCCATGCTGTTCTTCGCACCATTCGCACTGCTCCCCTACACGATCGCCCGGGCGGCGTGGATGACCGTTCTCGAAGTCGGCCTAGCGGCGCTGGCGCTGATCGGGGTGCGCCTGACCGACTGGCCGCTCGGCCAGCGCCTGTTGGTTCCCCTGACGCTGTTTTCCCTGCTCTGGTATCACGGCGCGCGCAGCATTATCGTCGGGCAGTTTGCCGTCATCGAGGCTGTGCTGCTGTGCGGCGCGCTGTTGGCGATCGATCGAGGCCGGGACCGGCTGGCCGGCCTCCTGCTCTCACTGGCCATCGCCAAGCCGCAGATGGCGGTGCTCCTGATTCCTCTGGTGATCTTGTGGGGCATCTCGGCCCGCCGTTGGACCCTGGTCGGATGGACCGCGGGGGGGATCCTGGCGTTGGTCGGCGCGTCGTACCTCCTGCTCCCCGGCTGGCCGTCCGACTGGCTGCGCCAGATGGCCGACTATCCAGGCTACACGGCGCTGGGGTCGCCCGTCTCGATCCTGGGCGGGTTCCTGGGCCGAGCCGATTCGGCCGTCACCCTCGGCTTGAGCGCCGTTCTGGCAATCTATCTGTTGTGGGAATGGCGGCAGGCCTGGGCCCGGCCGCGGCATTGGTTTCAGTGGACGGCGGCGCTCACGATCGTGATCACCAACTTGATCATCCTGCGGACGGCGACCACCAACTACGTCGTCCTGCTCCCGCCGATATGCCTGGTGCTGGCGGCCTGGACCAGCGCGGGCATTCGGCGCGGGCCGGCGATCGTCCTCGCGACGCTGGCCGTGTCTTGGATCGGATTGTGGGGGCTGTTCCTCGCCACTGTGCAGGGCAATACCGAAAGCCCGTGGATGTACCTTCCCGTGCCGTTCCTGACGCTCGTCGGCCTCCTGGCTGTGCGAGGCAGCGCTCTTCGCCCACCCGCCGGACAGTCGTAACCCATCCGCCCGGCACAATGAGCACCCGCCAGACCCTACTGGTGGACGTCCCGTCGTTGGAAGACGAGCAGCGCGGCGACGACGGTGGCTGCTCCGAACAACAGCAGTCGACCGACCGCCAGGCTTTCGGGTAGAACGGTGCCGGAAGGGAGGATCACGGTGAATGTGCCCCCCAGGAGCGCGAGCAGGTTCGTGACCGGCAGCCATTCGCCGAGCGGGATCCGCGTCCGAAGTGTCGATAGAAGGAAGTCACCGAGAAAGAGGACCAGGCCGGCCAGCATGCCTGCGGCAGACGAGCGGCCCAGGATCGCCCCAAGCAGGGTGACGCCTACATAGGCCAGCGAGCCCAGGGGAACGAGCGCCAGTGTGCGGGTGACAACCTGCGCAGCCTGCGACGCGTCCGGCTCCAATCCGGCCAGCCATGCCTCGGCGACTCCAACGAGTGCAGCCAATAGCGCGGCTGCGGTCGTTGATAGGAGCGCCGTGATGAGCTTGGCCAGCAGGAGGTCGAAGCGCGATACACCTCGCAACAGCTGCGCCCGGGCCGTGCCCCAATCGAACTCCCGGCCGAGGATCGCCGAGGCAAGCACCACACTGCCGAACGCGGCCAGGATCACCACGCTCCCCAGGACCACTTCCATCGGAGAGACAACGATGTCCGAGATGTCGCTGGACACAAGACGCAGAACGAGGATCATCACGCCCGGACCGATCAGAAGGGATAGGACGACCGCCCGGAAGACGACCTGGCGTCGGAGTTTCGCGAACTCGGCGGCCAAGAGGCCAGGCCAATGCCTCATGCGGTGATGTCCCTTCGGCGCAGCGACCAGCCGGCCCAGGCGATCCACAACACTGTCCAGGCCAGGAGAATGAGCAGCGCGGTGAGTGGGCTGTCGAAGAAGGGCCAGGGCAGGGAGTAGCGCACCGGAGAGGATGGGATGGGTGAGAGCGGCTGGGCCCAGGACGGGTTGCCCCAGGCCCGGATGACCTTGCCGCTCCAATCAAAGGACAGCGCATGCAGGGGGGCCCAGACCGCGTACAGCGCATGGGTCGCCGAGGATTCCATCATTTCCATCCCGACCAGGACCGCGCCGGCGACGGTCGACCCAAGCTCCACGAAACGCCCTCCCAGCCCGAGCGCCAGCGCCGGTCCGGCGCCGCGGGCCAGCGTCGCCGCCCACACGCTGAAGGCCAGATAAGGGATCGTCGCCAGCCACGAGCGCGCCAGCTGGCCCAAGTGCGCGGCCCACACATGGCCGTCGAGCGCGCCCAGTCCGCCGCCGCTTCCGGCTTGTGCCTCTGTCCATAGGCCGATGGGCAAGATGGTGAGGGCCAGCACGCTCCAGAATCCAGCGGCTGCGGCGGCCAGCGCACACAGTTTGGCCAGCGGCCAGGTGCCTCGCCGGACCCCTCTCAGGAGCAGCCTCCGGCCGGTTCCCAGTTCGGATTCCTCACCGGATTGCAGGGCGGCCAGGATGATCAGCGCGAACACCCCCCAGAAGTCGGTGATGACCCACACCTCGTCCAGCACGTCCGGGAACGTCATGCGCCGTGCCAGATCGGCCGCGGTCGCCCGGGCGACCTCCGGGGCGATCGCCTGGCCGAAGCGCCCCACGCCGCTCTGCATGGCCTGGCGGTAGTCGAGCAGCTCCGTCCGTAAGCTGCGCCCATGCAGCGCGTTGGCGGCCACGAGGGCTGCGAGCAGGACCCAGGTGATCTTGCGGCGGCCGACCTTGAGCAGCTCTGCGGCCACCAGGCCAAGCCACTCACGCATGGTCATTGTCCCTGGTGAGGGTCAGGAACAGATCCTCTAGAGTGGCCGATACGCGCAGCAGTTGGCTGGGGTAGATCGAGGCGGCGGCCAGCACCTCGGCCACCTGCCGTGAGCGCTCCGCTGGCGCCGACACATGGATCCTGGTCCCTTCGCGGCGAACTGCCTGCACCCAGTCCAGGCCGCGCAGGATCGCCTCGGCTTTTCCGGCTTCCGCCTCGGTCAGTTCAACCTGAATGGCTTCCTGCTGGCGCAGGAGTTCGTCGACTCGCCCCTGCGCGATGACTTGTCCTCGGTCGATGATGACAACGCGATCGCAGACCTGCTGGACTTCGTGCAGCAAGTGACTCGACAGGAACACACTCTTGCCCTGCTCATCGACCATTTGCCGCAGCATCTTGCGCGTCTCCTGAATGCCGGCCGGGTCGAGGCCGTTGGTCGGCTCATCCAGGATGAGGAATTCCGGATCGTTCAACAACGCCGCCGCCAGCGCCAGGCGCTGCTTCATGCCCATGGAGTAGACCTTGAACGGGTCGCCGGCGCGTTCTGTCAGCCCGACCCGTTCCAGGACCTGATCGATCCGCCGGGCGCCGGGACCGCCGTCGCTGAGGGCCATCACGCGCAGGTTGTCCCTGCCGGACAGGTAGGGATAGAAGGCCGGGCTCTCGATGGTCGCCCCGGTGCGCCGCAGAGCGGGGCCCAAGTTCTTGCGGATGTCGCAGCCGAGCACCTCGGCCCCGCCCGCTGTAGGGTGAACCAGGCCCAGCAACATGGCGATCGTCGTCGTCTTGCCGGCGCCATTGGGTCCCAGGAAGCCGAAGACCTCGCCGCGCGGCACTTCCATCGTCAGCCCGTCGACGGCCGTCGTCTTGCCGTAGCGCTTGGTCAGCTCCCAGGTGCGGATCACCGCCTCGCCGCCCATGCAGTCTCCTTCTGGCAAACACCCGATATGGTCGAGAGTCTAATCCCGCGGACCATCGGGCGGAAATGAGAAACCCGGGCCACGCGGCCCGGGTCTGAGGCGGTCGGAACTGGAGAACTCAGGAGGAAAGCGGCCGGACGGTGTGGGCGATTTCGGCCAGCAGGGCCAGGTCACCCGAGCCGCTCAGGACCAGGTAGTCATCGCCGATGGTGGTGAAGAAGAAGTACGCCTGAGCGCCGTCGGCACCGCTGACGACAAAGGCGCGCGCCGGGCGGGAATCGCTCAGCGCCCAAGACTCCTCCGCAGCGATGGCGATCCCGGACGCCTCCCAGGCCAGCATGCGCTGGTTGATGAACGCCGGCAGGTCGCCCTTCGGATCCCAGAGCTGGACGGTCACATCCATGCGTGTTTCCCCGCTGGGGGTTTCACCGGGCAGGACGTCGGTCGGGCGCTCCCAGGAAGTGAAGGCGGTGATGCCTCCGCGCGAGTACTGCTCGATCGGGCCGACGTACCAGCCCGCCGGGTGGTCGAATTCGAAGCCCGCCGTTTCATCTCGATAGGTAACCGCTTCGAAGGACGGCATCGCCTGGATTGTGGCGGTCGGCTCAGGCGGGAGGTCGGCTGTCGGCGCGGTCGTAGCCGGCGGCTCGGTCGGCGCTGGCTGCGTTGCGGAGGCGGCCTGGCCCGTGCAGCCCGAGAGCATCCCGGCGGCAAGGAGAATCAGAAAGGCGAGAGTCTTGGTGCGTGACAACATCTCACAACCTCCACGATGGTGCGGCGAACGCGCCGCTCGATAATGGCCCGTTGCGGCCGGGCGGGCCGCCTGAATGCCTGAATCGACGATGAAGCCGCCGTGCGGGTTCCTGCCGATGGCCGGCGCAAGTGAAACCGGTCCCCCGTCGGGTCGGCCGCCGGCCAGTCGCGTTCAGGTCAGGGCATATAGCTTGCGATGAACGTCGCTGAGCGCACGGACCTGCTGCTCGGCATGGTAGGACGAGCGCACCAGCGGTCCGCTCTCGACCCAGCGGAATCCGATCTCTTCGCCGAAGCGTTTGAGATCGGCGAACTCGGCGGGGGTGTAGTAGCGCTCGATCGGCAGGTGCCTCTTCGACGGCTGCAGGTACTGACCGAGGGTGAGGATATCGACGCCCCAGCTTCGCAGATCGCGCATGACGGCCCTGACCTCATCCAGGGTCTCGCCCAGGCCGAGCATGATCCCCGACTTGGTCAGCACCTCGCCGTCCAGTTGCTTGGCATTGGAAAGGGTCGCCTGGGCCCACTCGTAGCGATCCTGCGGCTGCACCTTCTTGAACAGGCGCGGCACGGTCTCGACGTTGTGGTTGAGGATCTCCGGCTGCGCGTGCATGACCGTCCGCAGCGCCTCGATCGATCCTTTGAAGTCGGGGATGAGCACTTCGACCGAGCATCCCGGCTGGAGCTCGCGGATGCGGCGGATGACCATGGCGAAGATGGGCGCCCCGCCGTCGGGGCGCTCGTCGCGATTGACACTGGTGATCACGGCGTGGCGCAGGCGCATGGCCTGGACGGCGCGCGCCACCCGCTCCGGCTCGAGCCAATCCAAGGCTGCCGGGCGGCCGGTCTTGACGTCACAGAAGCCGCACGAGCGGGTGCAGGTGTCGCCCATCATCAAGAATGTGGCGGTGCCCGAGCCCCAGCACTCGCCCAAATTCGGGCACATCGCCTCTTCGCAGACGGTGTGGAGCGACTTGGAGCGCATCAGATCGCGCAGCCACTCGACCGTTTCGCCCGACGGCGCCCGCACTCGAATCCAATCCGGCCGCCGCTGCGGTGCGGCCGCGACTGGCTCGGAACCCGTTCGAAGGCGATCTCGGGTCGGCATGCGGGCCATTCTACCGCGTTTCGGTCCGCTTTCGGCTCACGGCCGGGATTCCACGGGAAGTACAATGAGTCTCCTCCAACTTCCGAAATTGCAGCAATTTCGGAAGTTGGAGGAGGATTTCGGAAGTCGGAGCAGGGAGGTTCTATGTCGCACGCCAAGCCTGTCGTCTACCCCATCATCCCCAACTCGATACCGGCCGTGAAGGCGGAGATGCTGCGCCAGGTCGGCGCCGACAGCACCGAGACGTTCTACGCCGACATTCCCCAAGGGCTGCGCTTGCGGCGCCGCCTGGATCTGCCCGAGCCGTTCCTCTCCGAGTATGCCCTGCGGCGTCATGTCGAAGGCCTCCTGAAGAGGAATCGCTCCTGCGAGGAGATGCTCAGCTTCCTCGGCGCAGGCTGCTACCGGCACTACGTGCCCGCCGTGTGCGACGAAATCAACGGGCGCAGCGAGTTCCTGACCGCCTATGCCGGCGAGCCGTACGAGGACCACGGCCGCTTCCAGGCACTGTTCGAGTACGCCAGCATGATGGGCGAACTGCTGGAGATGGACGTCGTCAGCGTGCCAACCTATGACGGCTTCCAGGCCTCGGCCACCGCGCTGCGCATGGCCTGCCGCATGAACGGGCGCCGGCAGGTGCTCCTGGCCGGGTCCATCGGGCGCGACCGTCTTTCGAAGATCTGCGACTACTGCAAGCCGGAGATCGACGTTCAGCTGCTGCCTTTCGACCGCCGCAGCGGCGCGCTGGATCTGGCGGCGCTTGAGGCGCGCCTGTCGTCGGCCTGCGCGGCCGTGTACTTCGAGAACCCGGCCTACCTGGGTACCCTGGAAGATCAGGCGGCCGAGATCGCCGCGCTGGCCCACCGGGCCGGCGCCGAGTGCGTTGTCTGCGTGGATCCGATCTCGCTCGGCGTACTGGCCCCGCCGGGCACCTACGGCGCCGACATCGTCTGCGGCGACCTGCAGCCGTTGGGTATGCACATGCAGTTCGGGGGCGGCCAGGCCGGCTTCCTCGCCTCGCGCGATGAGCAACGCTACGTCCAGCAGTTCCCCTCGCGCTTGTTCGGGGTTGCCCCGACTTCCGTCCCCGGAGAGTTCGGTTTCGGCGATGTCGCCTACGAACGCACCTCTTTCGCCGTGCGCGAACAGGGCAATGAGTGGGTCGGCACGGCCGCGGCGCTGTGGGGAATCACCGCCGGGGTGTATCTGGCCTTGATGGGACCACAGGGGATGGCGGAGATCGGCATCGGCATCCTGCAGCGGGCGCGCTATGCTGCCCGGTGTCTGGCGCAGATCGACGGCGTGCGTGCCCCGGCCCTGGAGTCGCCCTTCTTCCAGGAGTTCGTCGTCAATCTGGACGGGACCCACAAGCGCGTGGCCGAGGTCAACGCCGGCCTGCTCGAGCGAGGCATCTTCGGCGGGAAGGACCTGAGCGCCGAGTTCCCCGAGTTGGGCCAGAGCACGCTGCTGTGTTTCAGCGAGATGCACACTCAGGCAGACATCGACCGTCTGGCAGGGGCGCTGCAGGAGGTGCTGCGATGACCGCCGACATCCTGCAGGCTCGCCGAACCTCAGGTCGACCCTCCCTGCGCCGCTTTCATCAGGCCCGTTGGGATGAGCCGGTCATCTTCGATCTGACCACGCCGGGGGCGCGCGGCATCCTGGTCCCGGAAGTTGAGCCGGGGCTGGCAGACAGCGCCGGCGACGTCCTGGCGACCATCCCCGTCGCGTTGCGGCGGCAGCGGGCGCCGCAATTGCCGGAGATGTCCCAGGTCCACGTCCTGCGCCACTACCTGCGCCTGTCCCAGGAGGTCCTGGGCGCCGACCTGAACATCGACGTCGGCCAGGGCACCTGCACGATGAAGCACAATCCCAAGGTCAACGACCAGCTCGCCCGCCGGCCGGAGATGGCCGAGCTTCATCCGTTGCAGGACGAGTCGACGCTGCAGGGGGTTCTCGAGATCTACTACCGTCTGGAGCAGATCTTCAAGGAGATTTCCGGCCTGCAGCGTTTCACCTTCCAGCCCGGCGCCGGATCGCAGGCGATCTACACCAATGCCTCGATCATGCGCGCCTATCACGCCTCGCTCGGCCCGGCCGCTGCCCGCGACGAGATCATCACCACCATCTTCTCGCACCCTTCCGATGCCGCCTGCCCGAAGGTGGCCGGATTCAAGATCATCACCCTGTATCCGGACGAATCCGGCTACCCGCCGGTGGAGGCGCTGCAGGCGGCGCTCACGGCGCGTACGGCCGGGCTGATGATCACCAACCCGGAAGACACCGGCATCTTCAATCCGCATATCGCTGAGTTCGTCCGCCTCGTTCACGCGGCCGGAGGCGTATGCGCCTACGACCAGGCCAACGCCAACGGACTCCTGGGGATCACGCGCGCGGCCGAGGCCGGTTTCGATCTGTGCCACTTCAACCTGCACAAGACCTTCGGCACCCCGCACGGGTGCGGGGGCCCGGCCGTCGGGGCGACCGGCACGACCGCCTCGCTGGCGCGCTTCCTGCCCGTACCCCAGGTTGAGTTCGACGGTCAGCGCTACCACCTGAATTGGGATATGCCCGAAAGCATCGGCGTCGTACGGCAGTTCCTGGGAGTCGCCCCAGCTGTGCTCAAGGCTTATGCCTGGATCATGAGCCTGGGCGCCGACGGGCTGCGCCAGGCGGCCGAAACGGCGGTGCTCAACAACAACTACCTGCTCAAGAAGGTCCTTGAGATTCCGGGGGTCTCGGCGCCATACGCCGAGGGCAGGCGGCGCATCGAGCAGGTGCGCTACAGCTGGGAGGAATTGAGCCAGGAGACCGGGGTGACCAGCGACGACCTCGGACTGCGAGCGGGCGACTTCGGGGTCCACTACTGGACCAGCCACCACCCGTTCATCGTCCCCGAGCCGATGACGCTCGAGCCGACCGAGTCCTACTCGCAGGCCGATCTGGACGAGTACGCCGCCATCCTGCGCCAGGTCGCCGAGGAGGCCCGCCGCCAACCCGAGCGGGTCAAGTCCGCGCCGCACAACGGACCGGTCCACCGGGTGACCGACACACGTTACTTCGAGGATCCGGCAATGTGGGCGATCACCTGGCGTGCCTACCGGCGGAAGCACGGCGGGGAGGGGTGAGGCATGCGCGGATTGCGGGGCAAGAGCGTGTTGGTTACAGGCGGGGCGGGGGGAATCGGCCAGGCCGCTGCGCGCCGCCTCATTGAAGAAGGTGCGCGCGTAGCGATCCTCGATCGGGACGAGGCCGCCTGCCGTCGCGCACAGGATAGCCTGGACGGCCTGACGGCCGTGGTCAGCGCGGACGTCTCCGACGCGCACCAGGTCGTGCGGGCCTTCGAGAACCTCGACCGGGACCTCGGGCCGCTGGACATCCTGATCAACAACGCCGGCATCAGCGTTCGAAGTCCGTTCCTGGATATCACTCCCGAGCAGTGGCGAGCCGTGCTGGCCACGAACCTGGAGGGCGTCTTCCTGGTCGCGCAACAGGCAGCCCGGCGCATGCTGGCCGGCCGCGGCGGCGTGATCGTCAACATGGGCTCGACCAACGGCCTGACCGGCTATCACTACTATGCCGACTACAACGCCTCCAAGGCGGGCGTGATCGAGCTGACGCGCAGCCTGGCGCTGGAGCTGGCGCCCACGGTGCGTGTCAACGCCGTGTGCCCCGGCTTCATCCTCACACCGATGCAGGAAGCGGAGTACACCTCCGAGATGCAGCGCGCCTTCGCCGACAAGATCCCGCTCAGACGGCTGGGACGCCCCGAAGAGGTCGCCGCGCTGTTCGCCTTCTTGGCCAGCGACGAGTCGGCATACATCACCGGGCAGTGCTTTGTCATCGACGGCGGCGAGATCGCCGGCGGCCTGGCCAGCCAGGCCTGAATGCGGAGGCGGCCGTGGGCACACTCGATCACAAGCGGGCACTGATCACCGGCGCCGCCTCGGGCATCGGCGCCGCGGCGGCGCAACTGTTCGCGGCCGAAGGCGCCGCTCTGGCGCTGCTCGACCGCGACGTCGCCGGCGGACGCGGCGTGGCCGACCGAATCGAGCGCGACGGCGGCCGTGCCGCGTTCATCGCCTGCGACGTGACCCGCGCCGCGGACTGCGCCGCCGCCGTCACCCAGGCTGTCGAGCGCCTCGGTGGTCTCGATATCGTCCTGCACTGTGCCGGGATCATCGTCCGCCGCTCCGTCGTCGATCTGGACGAAGCCGACTGGGATCGCGTGCTGGACGTCAATGTCAAGTCGGTGTACCTGATCTCCAGGCTGACGATCCCGGTGCTTCGCTCGGGCGGAGGCGGCAGCATCATCACCGTCGCTTCGGGCTGGGGGCTGGTCGGCGGGCCGCAGGCGGCCGCCTACTGCGCCAGCAAGGGGGCGGTGGTGCTGCTGAGCAAAGCCATGGCCATCGACTGCGGCCCCGACCGCATCCGGGTCAACTGCCTGTGCCCCGGCGATACGGATACCCCGCTCCTGCGCGGCGAAGCGCAGCAGCTGGGCATCGCCGAAGAATCGTTCCTGGCCGCCTCGGCCCGCCGTCCCCTCGGCCGCGTGGGCACGCCGCGGGAGATCGCACAGGCGGCGCTCTTCCTGGCCGGCGAGGCCTCTAGCTACGTCACCGGCTCGACGCTCCTGGTCGACGGCGGCGGACTGGCCGGCGGATGACCCACAGGCTGGGGTTGATCGTCAACCCGGTCGCCGGCCTGGGCGGCCGGGTCGGCTTGAAAGGCAGCGACGGCACCGAGGTGCAGGCGCTGGCCCGCCGGATGGGCGCCGAGCCGCTCGCCCATGCACGCGCGATCGAGGCACTGCAACGCCTCGAGCCGCTGCGCGACAGGCTGGCGATCCTGACCTATCCCGGGGAGATGGGCGAGCGGGCGGCGCGTGAGTGCGGCTTCACGCCGGAGGTCTTCGGCGCGATCGAGGCGGGTGCGAGCACGCCGGAGGACACCGTTGCGGCGGCGGTCGAGATGCGCCGCCGGGCGGTCGACCTGATACTGTTCGCCGGAGGAGACGGGACCGCCCGCGATCTGGTCAGCGCCGTGGGCGGCACGATCGCGGTCCTGGGCATCCCGGCCGGCGTCAAGATCCTCTCGGCCGCATTCGCCACCAACCCACGCTCGGCCGGCGATCTGGCCTGCAGCTACCTTGCCGCTGGCGCGAGACGCCTGCGCGAGGCGGAGGTGCTCGATCTGGATGAGGACGCCTACCGATCCGGCCGGGTATCGCCGCGCCTGTTTGGCGGCCTGCGCGTCCCCGACTCGCGCACCCAGCTGCAGGGCCGCAAGTCACCCAGCGCCGCGGGCCTGCAGGCACAGCTTCAGTCGATCGCGCAGGACGTGATCGACCAGTTGCGTGACGACGTCGCCACCATCGTCGGCCCCGGCACCACGACCCGCCCGATCCTGACCCGTCTGGGGCTGGAGAAGACTCTGGTCGGCGTGGACGTCCTCCTCGGCCGAGCCCTGCTGGTAGCGGACGCCAACGAAACCGACCTGCTGGCCGTCGTCCGGGGACACCCGAGCCGCATCGTAGTCACCCCGATCGGCGGTCAGGGGTTCATCTTCGGGCGCGGCAACGCACCGATCAGCCCGGCGGTGCTGCGGACCGTCGGGCGGGAGCATGTCCTGATCGTCAGCGCCGCGGAGAAGTTGCACGCCCTGCGCGGCCGCCCGCTGCTGGTGGACACCGGCGATCCCGAGGTCGACCGCAGCCTGTGCGGATACGCGCGCGTAATCACCGGGTACAATGAGCGCGCCGTCTACCGGGTTGCCGTCTGACCCGATCTGCCTGCGATCCTCGTGATGGACAACTACCCTCCTCCGCCACGCACCATCGCCGCGCCCGACGGCCGCCAGAGATGGATCGGCACCGGGCTCCTGGCGGTCTCCGGCGCCGGGTTCGCCACGCTGTCGATCCTGGCCAAGCTGGCTTATGGGCAGGGCATGCGCCTGCTGGAGATCCTCGATCTGCGCTTCGGCGGTGCGGCGCTCATCCTGATGGCGTTCCTGCTGCTCCGACGCACGCGCGTCTACCTCGGTTTCGTCCGCACTCTTCCACTGATCCTGCTGGGACTGGTCGGCTACGCGACGCAGGCCAGCCTGTACGTCGGCGCGCTCCAGCGCATCCCGGCTTCGGTGTGCGCGCTGCTGCTGTACAGCTACCCGGCCTTCGTTGCCCTATTGGATTGGGCGATCAACCGCCGACGACCGACGCGGATGGAATGGCTGGCCCTGGGGCTGGCGTTGGCGGGAGTGGTCTTGACCAGCGGACGCATTGGGGATGTCTCCACGCTGGATACGCTCGGGATCGCGTTGGTGCTGGTGTCGGCGATCTGGTACGCCGGGTTCATTCTCGTCAGCAGCCGCCTCATCCCCGGGGCCGGTTCGCTGGTCGGGACGGCCTGGATCACGCTGGGCGCCTTCATCACCTTCACCTTCATGGGCGCGCTGCTCGGCGAACTGCCCACCACGCTGACGCCGGCCCGTTTCTCCATCATGCTGGCGATGGTCGTCTTCAGCACCATTCTGCCGATCGGCACCTTCATGGCCGGCATGGTCCGCGTCGGCCCCACGGCCGCCGCGTTGTTGAGCACGCTCGAGCCGGCGTTCACCGTCCTGATGGCGGCCGTCTACTTGCACGAGGCGCTCACCCCGGCGCAGATCATCGGGGGAGGGCTCGTGCTGGCTGCGGTCGTTCTACTCGGTCTGCCGCAGTCGGGAGCCAGGCGCGACGCCTGAACGTAGCCCGAGCAACGCCCGTCAAACAGACAGGCCCTGCGCATCCGCCGCAGGGCCTGTGTCTTGGGCTTTCCGAGGTTATTGGCTGGATTGGGGATAGACGACCTGGAGCTGGTCCAGCATCGCCTGCCGGTCGCCCAGCCGAATCGCCTCGCCCGGCTCGGCGACGATCAGCTGGGCGCCTCCATAGGCGTCCGTGTAGACCACCCAGAACGTATCCGCCGCCGGATGCAGGCAGGCGAGCTCGATCCCAATCTCCATCATCTCGGGCAGGAAGACGTCGATGTCCGCCGGCCCATTCCATTGGGCCCACACGTTTGCACCGCTATCGTCGATCGCATAGTAGAAGGCCGAGTTGGGGTGATCGGCGCCCAGCCGTTCCTGCATCCCGGCGGAGGCCTGCTCCCAGGTGCAAGCTTCGGCCGAGGCGGCTGAGCGGCCGACGGAGGCGGTGACCGCCGAGCGCACGAACCCGGGGCTGAAGGCTTCGATCGCCGTATCGATCTCGGCATCGGAAGGCGCGTCGCTCTCGGGCAGATCCTGCGGGTCAATGCTTCCGCTGAACCACGAGTTGTAGTCGCGGTCGACGACGGTCACGACGATCTGATCGAAGACGCTGCCCAGGCAGACATCGGCGCGGTTGAGCTGAACGCTGAGGAGGGCGGCATGGCGTCGTGCCAGCGCCACACCCAAATCGAGCTGCGCCTCGCCCGCCAGGGGATCGAGGCCCGGATCGACGACCCACGCATTCAGGTAATAGACGGACATCAGGTAGTTGTGGCTCAGGCTGGACTGCGCGTACGGGATCGTCGGGCGCAACGCGGCGACGATCTCATTGGCGTCGCAGCCGCTGCCCAGCCAGGCCGGACCGGGCGTTGCCGTGGGCGCACCGGCCGCCGGCAGAGGCGTCGCGGTGATTGCTGCGCCGGTCACGTAGGGCACGATCGTGGGCGTGGCCGGCGTGCCGAGCGGCGCCGTCGGCGAGGGGGCCGAGATTCCACAGGCGGCCAAGAGCGCCGTTCCGACGACGAGCAGCCAAGCGAGGCGGTTGGGCATGCCAGGGTCCTTCCCCCATGCAAGTGCGGGGCATTATGCCTGAGGGGCGCGGCCGGGTCAAGGCAAGGGCCCCACTTGCCCATCACTGGCACCGGCCATCGTGACTGGCCTGGATGTAACAACTCTGCAAGTGATTCGATTTCCTGGAGTGTAGCCTGTATTCACCAAACGAGGAGGTTGAAATGAGGATTGCGAAGGTTCTCACGATCTTAACGGTCCTGGGACTGGCAGCGACTTTGGCCGGTCCCGCCGCAGCGCAGGAGGAGATCCCGGCCTGCAGCGGCGAGAACGTATCCGGCACGGTGGTGGCGGTTGACGAGGCGAACGGTACAGTGACTCTCGCCACCGAGGACGGCCTGTGCACGGTGACGTTGAGCGGCGACTACGATCACCCGATCGTATCCCTGCTCGGCGCCTACTTCGGCGATGTGAATATCGAGGCCTTGGCCGCGGCGCTTCAGGCCACCCGGGTCTGGGTGGTCTGCGAAGCGGACGACTGCACACTTGCAGACGAGGCAGATGAGGGCGCGCTGGCGGCCACCATCCTCGGACTCACCGAGAACGAGGACGGCACCTTCACGCTGGAGTTGATCGCCGAGGAAGGCGAGACACCGATCGAGGTGGTGATCGAAGATCCTGCTCTGGCGCAGGCGGTGATGGAGGCTCTGGGAGTCCTGCTCGTCGATTGGCAGCTTCAGATCGGCGAGGACGGCTCGGTCGGGATTGTCGACGTTGGTGACGCCATCGCCGCCCTTCACGAGGACGGCCTGGGCTTCGGTGCGATCGTCAAGCTGTATGCCATTGCGGCCGAGTCGCAGCAGGCCTGTGAAGAAGGACTCAGCGAAGGCGATTGCGATGTGACCCTCGAAACACTGGTCAGCGCCTTCCGATCCGGGACTGGGTTCGGGGAGCTCTTCGAGCTGTACGGGCGGCCGACGATCAAGGGCGTGGGGCATGTACGCCAGGCCGAGCGCCCGGACGAACCGCCGCCGGCCGGCGATCCAGCACGGGGTGTGTGCAACGCCCGCGCACACGGCGGCCAGGCGAACGCCCGGGGCCTCGGACAGGTCACGTGCCCCGCCGCCCCGGAAGGGCCGGACCCGGTCGAGCCCAACTGACCTGAATCCAGGCTGTCTGAGAGAAGCGGGACGGGCAGGCAAAGGCCCGTCCCGCTCTGCTTCCGCCGGGCGGGCGGTCCACACGCGCTGCGGCGATGTGTTATCCTGCCCCAGGTATGTCCGTAACAACCCCTTGGCCGGGCCGTTCTGATGAGTGAGGCTCAACGCCCTTCCGCGCCGGATTCGGTCTTGATTGCCAGGGCCCAGCGCGGCGAGGTGGAGGCCTTTGGCGAGCTGTACGAGCACTATATGGAGCCGATCTACCGCTACCTGCACTCCTGGGTCGGCAACAGTGGAGATGCAGAGGATCTGACGGAGACGGTCTTCCTGCGCTCGTTCCAGGCTTTGCCGCGTTACCAGGACCGCGGGCTGCCATTCTCGGCCTTTCTTTACCGGGTCGCCCGCAACGTGCTGGTCGACCACCATCGCCAGCGCAGGGACGAGGCGACGATCGAGGAGGCCGACCGTCAGGGTGAGGGCCCGGGTCAGTTGGATGAGGTCCTCATCCGTCGGGAGCGGTTGATGGCGCTGCGGCAGGCACTGGCGGCGCTGCCGCCCGACTATGGCGAGGTGATCCGCCTGCGTCTGTTGTTGGGCTTGCCGACCGGGACGGTGGCAGCCTGGATGGGTCGCAGTGAGGGAGCAGCCCGGGTGCTGCTATTCCGGGCGCTGAAGGCACTGCGCCAGAGATTGACGGACCGAGATGATGCGCACTGAGCAGACACAATCAGAGGACCTTGAGCGGGCGCTGGCCGACGCTCGACCGACCACCGCGCAAGGTCAGAGTGGGCTCTCGCCGCTCATCGAACTGGCTGTCGAGGTCCGCGACGGGTTGACTCCACCGGCGCCATCGGCGGCGTTCAGCGCCGCGGCGAAGACGCGATTGCTGAACCGTTGGGCCCGATCGGCGCCGGCTGCGGTGCGGCACGATCGGCGACCGGTGCGTGCGCTGCGCCGCGTGTGGCAACCGGCCCTGGCCGGCTTGATCGCCCTGGCGCTGCTGCTGGGCGGCAGCCTGGGGGTCGCGTATGCCGCCGGCGATGCCTTGCCCGGGGACGTCCTGTACGGGGCAAAGCGCGGCCTGGAGCGGCTGCAACTGGTGCTGACAAGCAGCCCGGACAGCCAGGCCAGCCTGCGCGCCCGATTCGCTTCTGAGCGACTGCGGGAGGCGGAGGCGGTGCTGGCGACCGGGCGAGAGTCGGAAGCCAATGGCCTGCTGGCGGAATACCAATCCGAGATCGCCATCGCCGTCGGCCTGCTGTCCCAATCGTCCGATCCCGAGCGCGTTCATGGTCTGCAGCAGGCCCTGGCGGCACAGCAGCAGGCTCTGAACCGCTTCCTGGAGCGATCGAGCGGCGCCGGCGGACAGGCCGCCGGGGAAGCAGCCATGGAAGAGGCGCGCCACAGCCAGGCGGTGCTCGAGACGCTCCTTCAGGGCGGGAACCCCAGTGACCAGGCCCCGGGTCAACTGCGCCGCACCGAAAGCCCGGCCCCCGGGAACGATCGCGGGCGCGGCCAGGGGCAGGGGGGAGGCCGCTGGCGACGCACCCCCACGCCCGAGGCACCCTGAGAACGCAGACTTACCCCCCGTCGACCGGCCGGCTGGCGTAGGACAGAATACGCCAGCTTACTCGTCGGTGGGCGCCCACCACGTTCCCTCAGCCTATTAGGCGCCTGATTCTTTCTCGGCACGGATCGAGCGAGTGCTGTAGTATGCTTCTGGCGCGCAAACGCGACGCCACGGGTGATCTGTCGATGAGCGAGTCTCCCCGGTCGGCGCTCGATGATGCCAGCCTGGTCGCCAGAGCCAAGCGCGGCGACCGAGAAGCGTTCGGCTGGCTGTACGAGCGCTACCTGGACCCTCTGTATCGCTACGTCCAATCGCACGTCGGGAACCCGCGCGACGCGGAGGACCTGACCGAGCAGGTCTTCCTGCGCGCCTACCAGGCGCTGGACGGCTACCAACCGCGCGGTCACCCGTTTTCGGCCTTCCTGTACAAGGTGGCTCGCAATCTGCTCATCGACAAGCACCGGCTGCAGAAGGAAGAGCTGCCGATCGATTCGGCGGATGTACCTCAGGCCGACGTTCGCTCGATGGATGACCAGCTGATCGATCAGATGGAGAACGAGGCGCTGCGCCGCGCGCTGGCCGACCTGCCGCAGGATTACGCCGAGGTCATCCGCCTGCGCATGCTTCTGAGCCTGCCCACCGAGACGGTGGCGGCCTGGATGGGCCGCAGCGAGGGATCGATCCGCGTCCTGCAGTACCGCGCCCTCAAGGCGCTGCGCAAGCGCCTGGCTCAGAGCTGATCTCGACTGACGCCTACGGGCCGTAGAGTTCGACGCTATCGGCAATGGCAATGGCCAGGGCGGAGGCCGGTGGCGGCGGACCCCCACGCCCGAGACACCTTGAACGCACAGTCGAGAACCCCGTCAACCGGCCTGCGGCAGGACAACGCTGAGGTCATCCATCCGCGCGTCGCCTGACGTGCCGCTGGAGAGGTGGCGCCCCCCTGCACGCGGCCAGACCCTAGGGCTCAAGGAACTCAAGCTGTTGCGTCATCTCGAACAGCCCTGCCCGGACGGCCGCGCCGGGAAGTTGGGCTCTCATATGGACCACGCCTTGACCATCGACGACGGTCACCAATAGCCAATCCAATTGGGGCACCAGGCAGTTCAACTCCGTCCCCATGTTGAGCACACTGTGACCCGTTGTGTTGTAGTCGCTAGGCCCCTCCCACTGCGCGAACACAAACACGCCACTCTCATCAATCACCAGGAAAGACCCGTTCAGGCTGCGTCGCCAGTCACCACGCGGGACCAGCCCGCTCCTCACTTGGGGCCATGAGCACGTGTCACTCACTGGTCCTTCTTGGCTCGGCGGTTGCGGGGCCTCCTGGCGAGAGTAGTAGTCATCGGCGATTTCAACGCTCTCCATTTGCGCGGTCGTGGGTTCAGAAACCGGTGCCAGCGAGTGCGGCCGGATCCTTCCACTGAACCAGCTCTGGTATTCCTGGTCCACAGCAATCACTCGGACGGTGTCGAATGCCTCCTGTAGACATGGGTAGACATGGTGGTTCATCTGGAACGCCAGGCGGACAGCATCGTCAATGGCTAGCGCCAGTTGAGTGTCTACCTCAGCCTGGTCGGCGAGCGGATTCAAGGCGGGGTCGACGAACCAGACGACGAGGGTTCGTTCGCCGTCCGCGGTGAAGTAGTACACCGTGGATTCGAGGTAGGGCATGAACTGCTTCAGAGCATGGGCAACTTGTCCAGGAGTGCAGGGATCGGTCGTCGGTGATGGGCGCGGGGTGGACGTTGGCCTGGGTGTGCTCGTCAGCGACGCCGTTGGCGTGCCTGTCGGGCCGTCCGTCTCCGTTGGTGAAGGCGGAGTGATCGCTTGCAGGATAGTCGAGCAGGCGATGGAGAAGAGCGGAAGAAGTGCAAGCGCGGACAGACGGAGCAGACGGGCAGACATTGTCTTCCCCTTGGATCGTGCCTGGATGGCGCCATCTTCGAGCCGGAGCCTGTGTCCGTCAATCCTCAGGGGGATTGGAGCTCCTCAATCAGTCGAAGCGTCAGCGCCTTGACCTCGCGGCCGCCCGGCCCAACCGGCCCGACGCAGGCCGGGCAGCCGTCCTGGCAGCGACAGGCGCGGATCAGCTCGGCCGCCCCGCGCAGCAGGTCGGCGTGCAGCTCATACAGCCTCTCGGCCAGGCCCAGTCCCTCGGCGGCATGATCGTAGAGCGTCACCGTCGGCCCTTTCGTTTCCTTGGAGCGGACCTCCGCCAGCACGCCCAGGTCGCGCGGGTCGCACATCAGGTAGAGGGGCGCGATGCTGCCCAGCGCGTACGAAAGGCCTCCCAGCGCCGTGCGCGTGCCGCGGGCGGTCTCGGCCCGGTGGTGGCAGGTGGCGCACAGGGTCATCAGGTTGTCCAACGCGTTGGCCTGGCGATCGAGGCGATTCACGCCGGGGACATAGCCGAACTCGCGGAAAGGCCGGATATGGTGGACGTCATGCACCCGGCCCTGGCGCTCGGGCGCCCCGCACTGCCGGCAACGATTGCCGTCGCGCGCCCGCGCCGCATCGCGCGACCGATTCCACTCCGGGCCGTAGTCGTTGGGCGGGGTCAGCACCCCTGCCGCCTCCATGCGCTGGACGGTCTCCGGCGCGATCCAGGTCCAGTAAGCCGTCGTCTCGTACTGGCGCGGCGGCAAGTCGATCTGCCCGTAGCCGAGGGTTTCGTGCGTGTAGCGCTTGATCTTGCGATAGGAGGTCGATTGGGCGGTCAGGCGCACCCGCCCATGCGCCCGCCGCGCCGGCAGGCTTTCGTCGGCATCGGCCACCTCCAGCACCTCCAGGTCGACCGCCTCTGAGGCGTCGGTGTAATAGTCGACCTCGGCCGGTTCGACCTCAGCCAGGGCGTTATCCCAATCCAGCTTGCGCACCAGAAAGGTCCGGCCTTCGTGGATATACACCGCCCCCGCGTGCACCAGGAGCGGGGCAGCCTCGCGGTCGACCTGGCCGATGACCACCGGGCGCCCGCCGCCGACGTCCTGGATGACGACGGTGTCGTCCGTGCCCGCCCGCAGCGAGACCCCCTCGGCCGGATACGAGTCCGCCACCCAGTGGAAGGTGTCTTGAGACCGGTGCAGCTCGCCCTGTTCGGCAAGGATCTCCAGGATCTGGCTGACATGTTCGAACCGCCCGAAGGCCTCGTCCGCCTGGAAGGGCAGCTCAAAGGCCGCGCAACGCAGGTGGCGGACCAGCAGGGCCAGATTGTCGGGGTTGATCAGCCCGTGTTCCGGGGAGCGCTCGAACAGGTAGCGCGGCTGCGCGGCCACGAACTGGTCGAGCGGCGCGGCCGAGGCAACCAGCACGGCCGCCGAGGTCTCGGCCCGGCGACCGGCTCGGCCGGCCTGCTGCCACAGGCTGGCGATCGTCCCCGGATATCCGGCGACGACCGCCGCTCCCAGCTGGCCGATATCGACGCCCAGCTCGAGGGCGTTGGTGGCCACCACGCCGCGCACCGTGCCGTCGCGCAGGCCACGCTCGATCTCGCGGCGTTCCAGGGGAAGGTAACCGCCGCGGTAGCCGCGCACCGTCTGCGGATCGCCGCCGTCCTGGGCGGTCGCATCGCGGACGTAGCCGAGTAAGACCTCCGTTGTCAGCCGGGCCCGGGCGAAGACCGCCGTCTGGACCTGGTGACGCAGGAAGTGCGCCGCAATGCGCGTGGCCTCGAGCGTGTAGGCCCGGCGCATCCCCAGAGTCGGATCAATCACCGGCGGGTTGTAGATCAGGACGTGCTTCTCCGCCTGCGGCGAGCCGTCCAATTCCGGCGGCACCAGGCGCACCTCGGCCTCGATCAGCCGCTCCGCCAGTTCGGCCGGGTTGGCGATCGTGGCCGAGGTCAGGATGAATTTCGGATCGGAGCCGTAGAAGCGGCACAGCCGCCGTAGCCGTCGAAACAGGTTGGCCACGTTCGATCCGAACACGCCGCGGTAGACGTGCAGTTCGTCGACGACAACCCAGCGCAGGTGCTCGAAGAAATCCGACCAGCGCGGGTGATGCGGCAGGATGCCGGTATGCAGCATGTCGGGGTTGGTGATCAGGATACGCGCCAGATTGCGCACCGAGCGCCGCTGCGCCTGGGGGGTGTCACCGTCGTAGGTGCGGACCGGGATCTGCTCGACGGCCTGTGCCGACTCGAGCAAGGCGCCCAGCGCCGCCGCCTGGTCCTGCGCCAGCGCCTTGGTGGGGAACAGATACAGCGCCCGCGCCTCGGGATCGGCCAGCAGGCCGTTCAGCACGGGCAGGTTGTAGCACAGCGTCTTGCCCGAAGCGGTCCCGGTGACGATGACCACGTTCTCGCCGTGCAGCGCCGCCTCGACCGCCGCGGCCTGATGCGAATACAACGGGGCGGTGTCACGCGCCCGTAGCGCGGCGATCAGGCGCGGGTCGAGGCCGGCGGGGAACTCGGCGTAGCGCGCCGGGCGCGCCGGCAGCCGTTCCCAGGCAGCCACGTTGCGCATGAACTGCGCATCGAAACGCAGCGTCTCCAGGGCCTCGAGAATGGACATTCGCACAGGATTATACTGGGGTGGTTGCCAGCTCCGCCGCGAACGTCAGGCTCGCGGGGAGAAGTACAGACAGGGGGGACAAGCTTGCCATCTCGCCGAGAACCCTTCGCCGGGGATGGGGTATACCATCTCCTCAACCGCGGGGTGGACCGTCAGCCGATCTTCTTTCGGGAGCCGAACTACAGGTACTTCGTCGAGGTCGTCCGCAAGAGCCTTCAGCGCCACGCTATCGACCTTACCGCATATTGTCTGATGCCGAATCACTTTCACGTCCTGCTGCGTTCGCGCCTCGATGATGCGCCCAGGAAGTTCATGAGCAGCGTTCAGGGATCCTACGCGCAGGCGATCAATCGCCAGCGAGGCCGAAGCGGTCCCTTGTTCCAGGGCCGGTTCCGCTGCGTCCGGGTCGAATGCGATGAGCAGCTCATGCACGTGGCTGGCTACATTCACCTGAATCCAGTTCGGGCGGGGCTGGTCGTGCGTCCGCAAGATTGGGTCTACTCCAACTATGCCGACGTCATTGGTATGCGTACAGGTGGTATCAGCGACTCCGCGTTGGTGCCGGGGCAGTTCGCGACCGGCGACGCCTACGGTCAGTTCGCATGCGCCCCCGCCGAAGCGCCCGTTGGAACCCTGCAAACGGCGTTTATTGACTGGAGCCCTGGTAGCTAGCTTCCCGCGAGCTTAAAGCTCGCGGGAAGCTAACAGGAGGCCCATCCCCATGGCGAGACAGACCTCGATACTTGGTGCGGCTGTGGCTTGTGCGCTGGGCATCCTTGCCTGCGGCGCCCCGGCGCCGGACACGCCATCCCCCACGCCGCCGCCGACAACCGCCGCGCCGACTGTTCCGACATTCGAGCCCACGACCACCATCGCCCCCAGTGACACGCCAGAGCCGACCGTCACGCCCGGCGGGACGATCCCCCGCCTGGCCCCCGGGACGGCGGTGACGATCACGATGATCCACATGGTCGACACCAGCATCGGCTGGGCCCTGGGCGGAACCGTCGGCCGCAGCGACCATGTGCTGCGCACGCAGGACGGCGGGTTGACCTGGGCTGACGTGACCCCGCTCGAGCCGGCCGACGAGCCGCGCACTGCCAGCGCCGTCTTCCTGGATGCCCTGACGGCCTGGGCGGTGTATGGGCTCGACAGCGGCATGCCGGCCGCCGATGTCTTTGTGTGGCGAACGGGCAACGGTGGTTCGTCCTGGGCGGCCAGCCGCCGGCTGGAGACCGCCGGTGAGCAGTTCTATCCGATGTTCTGGGCTTCGTCCGACCTGCGCCATGGCTGGTTGATGGTTGGTGCGGGGGTCGGCATGAGCCATCAGTATGTGATGCTCTTCCGCTCGGAAGACGGCGCCGGAATCTGGGCGCGCCTGCTCGACCCGTACACCGACGGCGGGATTCAGAGCCTGGGCAAGACCGGGATGGTCTTCTACGACGCCCTCAACGGCTGGCTCACCCGCGACAACTACGGCGTGCTGGAGGGGGCGTTCTACGACCGCACGCTCGATGGCGGGACGACCTGGGAGACGGTCATGCTTCCGCCCCCGCCAGATCGGCCCGACCTGTTCCAGGCCGCTGAATGCGCCACGCATTCCGCCCGGCTTGTGTCGCCGCAGAGCGGCTCGCTGGCCGTCGAGTGCCGGACCTACAGCACCGATCCTCCCGGTCAGGCAGCCTACCTGTATCGCACACCCAACGACGGTGTGACCTGGACCGCCCAGCCGTACACGGGCGGCGAGATCGTGTTCTTCAACGACAGCCTCGGCCTCGCGCTCGGGCGGGACATCTATCGCACGGACAACGGCGGCGCCACCTGGACCTTCATCAGGTCGGTCAACTGGGACGGTCAGTTCAGCTTTGTCGATGACCAGCAGGGCTGGGCCGTGGCGACGAACGAAGAGGGCACTTCGTTGGTGCGCACGGTCAACGGCGCAGTCAACTGGGAGCTGATTGAGCCGGTGATCACTGGCGAGTAGGCGGCGAGCGCCGATCTGTATCGACCCCCGCGCCGGGAACAGTCCCCGGCGCGGTTGGCTGCGGCGGCCGGACCATCCGCCTCAATTCGGCGATCCCCGCCTGATGCGGCGGACCCCCGCTACGGCGCCGAGGCCGATGAGCCCGAGAATGGATACGCTCGCGAACACCCACGGCCATCAAGACAAGCGCCGACGGCTGCAGCACGACCAGAACCTCTTCCATCCGCGCCTCGTCCGAATCACGACCAAGGCGCTCCATCGGTTCATCCCTCCCGTCGCCCGGGTGTCTCAGGCCTCGACGGCCTCAATCACTGCTGCTCGGCGGGCGGGACCTGGCCCTGGACAAGATCCACCCAGCGCGGGTCATCCCCGACTAGGTAGCCGATCCATTCCCACAGCGAAACACCGGACAGACGAACCGAGTAGTCGCCCGCGCAGTGCGTATCGCCGGCAACGAGGAACCGCCGGAACGTCTCAGAGTGATCGGCGTGGATGGTGTCGGTGGTGTTGAGCAGGAGCGCCCGGAACTCCATCCGATCCATGCCCCAGCCCGAGCTGACCATGCGATCCTCCAACGTGGAATACACGCCGACTCGCAGGCCGGGGTCGCGGTCGAGCATCCACGAGTACATGAAGGCAAGCCGCTCACGACATTGCTGGCAGTCGGCCGGAAGGAAATCGTCGATGTTCCATGTTTCCGCCAGAAGCCTCGGGAGGTCGGGCTGGGAGGGGCCCACCAAGCCCAGACCCGAGATGTTGAGGACGTACAGCCTGGCTTCTGGGAAGAGCAGCCTGATCGTTGCGGCCGCCCCAATGGTGCCCGCCCCGCCGGCGCTGCAACCGGCGATCAGGATTCGCTCGGATTCGGGAAACAACTCGGCGGTCAGCCTCGCCGCAGCGGACGTGGTTCGCATCCCCCAGTGCCAGTGGTCGATAACACCGTCGCCGTCGTAGTCGGCCTGCGCATCACCCAAGTGGAGACTTCCGTCGCAGTAGGGGACGTAGACGAAATTCCAGGCCCTGACGGGGTTGTCTTCATTCGGCGAGGCCAGGCCGCCCTCCTCGATCCACCAGTTGAACCGCGCGTCTTTACTGCAGTCGTCCCTGCCGGGCCAACACGCGCCGCCTCCATCGAGCCACACGACCGTGCCGTCGGGCCGCGTGCCTGGCCGCGCCGCGAGGCTGTACTCCCCTCCTTCAACACACCGCAGATCATCCTGTTGGTAGCGGAACAACTCCCATCCACCGACGAGCGAGCGCTCCGCCTCGAGAGGCGGTCCTTCCAGGTACCGATCGAAGTGCAGGCCTCGCAGGGCATCCAAGAGCTCCCGGTTCTCGCCTGGCAGCGATGAGCCATCCCCGAGGGTTTTCGGGAGGCAGGCCGAGGCCAAGTAGGCCAGGAGAAGGCCCGCTACGCCGATCGGTGAGAGCTTCAGCGTCCGTCTCGTATCGGCCTCCCGTCGCCTGGCCCTGTGCAACGCCATCTCCTATCGCATGTCCGCAATGCAGTCGTCCTCCGGAGGAGCGTAGGGATCCTCCAAGAACGCCATGAACATCTCCTGCGGACAGCCGGGCAGCGCGCTGGCGCCGTGCCCGACGCCCGGATACTCATACACATAAGCGTTCGCCAGGGCCGCGGCTGCGCCCTGCGCCCAGGCCGGCGGCGTGATCGGATCGAACTCGCCGGCCATCAAGAGGGTGGGCACATCGCTGGACACGGCCTGGTTGTCGCTCGCACCCCCTCGCCCGGCTCCCCATTCCTGACACACGCGGTAAACCAGCCCGCCCAGGAGGGAATTGGGGTAGATCCCGGCCACATCCGGATGTCGGGCGACCTCGGCCTGGAAGGCCTCGAACGAGCTGAAAGCGATCTCTTCGTGGCACTGAACGGAGAGCATCATGCCCCGGCTGGAGATGCTTGCCATGCGAACCAGGGCGGCGATCGCCTGTTCGAATACCCTATAGTCACCCTGGCTGGCCGCGGCGAATTGCTCGGGCAACAGGTATCGTAGGCGGCTGTCATACAGGAGCTGGAAGGTCAAGGCCATCAGGGTGTTGCCGTTGATCCAGGTTCGACGGCTGTCGCCGGAGAGGGGGTCTTCGCTCTCCAGCAAGACCGGCTCGGCGTTGAGATGGGCCACCGTTTCAAAGAAGGTTGCGCGCAGGCCCGGGTGGGCTGCGCCGCAGACCGCGTTGGCAGCACAGGCCTCGAAGAGCCGCTCGAGGGCGCGTTCGAAGTTGGCGGGCGCCTGCGCGTATAGATCGACATCCGGCGGGTAGACCGCGTCCAGGACGACGCTGCGCAGGCTGGTGGGGTATCGACGCATCACCTCCAGCGCCAGGCGCGTGCCGTACGATCCGCCCCATAAGTTGACGCTCTCGTACCCCAGTGCCAGGCGGAGGTCCTCGACGTCGGCGGCGCTGGCTGCACTGTTATAGGCTGACAGGTCGGCCACTGCAGCCAGCTCGTCCCGGCACGTGCGCAGGGCACCCATGACCAGTTCGGCCACCTCATCATCCGACACTGACCGCCCGCCGACCTCCCGGTCAATCAATTCCAGGGCGAGGTCATCATAGGTCGGGCAATCGAGCGCCGGACGAGAGAGTCCCACCCCGCGCTGGTCGAAGACCACCAGATCCCGGCCGGTTGCGAACACGGGCTCAGACATCACGTCGAACTGGTAGCGCATCGGCTCCAGGGCGCTCGCGCCGGGCCCGCCGGCGAGGAAGATGACGGGATCCGGGTGAGTAGCGCCTCCGGGCGGGTGGAAGATGGCCACAGCCAGAAGTATGACACGGCCCTGCGACGCGTCTCCTTCCGTTCCGCGCTTCTCTCTCACAGAAAGGTACCCGCACTCCACTTCCACTCCCTGGTGCAGGTCCTCTGGGAGGACAAACGGGCACAGGGCCGATCGAAAGGTCCCCGGGTCAACCGGGATGTCAAAGAAGGCCGGCGGGGCTGTGGATGGCGCGGTTGGTGTTGCGCTTGCCTGACGGGATGCGCCGACCGTGCACCCCGTCAGCCCGATTGCGCACAACAGCCCCACGCACCCGAGGAGTGCGTTCCTCATCTTCCCCATCTCTGCAGCCGCCAGCCAACCAGCAGGTAGACGACCGCGGCCATGCCCGCCAGGGCGCCTGCGTAGGGCCACAGTTGGCTCGCCGGAACTTCGCCCGCGGCCGAGAGCCGGAACAGATTCAGCATCAATGGGCCGGGAAGCCACGTGGTGACCTGACGCACGATCGCCGGCGCGCCCGACACGACCCAGAGTTCGACAAGCGCCGAGGCGAGGAGCAGGAGAAGCAGCGGGCCGCCCCAGAAGGCTGCCGAGGTCGGGCTGTCGGCCAGGATGCCTACGAGTAGACCCAACCCCACTACCAGCGCGACCGTCAGCGCAGCTGCCAGCAGCAGGATATCCCAATGCACGATCCAGGCCGCGTTGAACAGCGCAACGACGGCCAGCGTCAGCAGGCAGTACACGGCGCCGACGGCCGCCTTGGCCAACACGATGTGGGTGAGTCTGGCCGGCGAGACCAGCATGGCTTCGAAAGTGTGGGATTCCTTCTCCTCCACCAGGAGCAGCGGAACCAGGGCGATCCCAAGAGTCGCGACCGCGATGACCAAGGTGAGCAGGTTAATGCCGATCAGACCGCCGGCGCCCGCAGTCGGATACAGTTGGTGACCCTCCAGGTCGATGGTCACCGTCCCCCAGGTCGCCAGGCCCAGCTGCTCCTCAAACAAGGCGGTCAACTGGCGGACCTTGTCGGGGTCGGCCCAATGGGCGGTGTAGCCGTCCAGTTCAATGACCTGGCCGCTGCCGGCTCGGGCATCGAAATCCGCCGGGAGCACAAGCCCCAGCCGCGTTCCCAGCCCCTCGCTGATCGCCTGCTCCATCTCCTGGCGCGACTCGGCCAGGCCCACGACGAACTGCTCCCCTCCAGCCAACCCACGCAAGATGGTCGACCGGCCTTCGTCGTACACGATCGCTGTGGGTTTCATCCGGGCCTGGATCAACAGGGGCAGCGCGCCCCCGTTGAGGACCACAAAGGCGGTGCCCAGCAGGATCGAAAGCAGCAACCGGTTATTGATGGCCTCGCGCATGTCCTTGGCGACCAGGGCAGCGAAGATGCGCATGCCGGAAGGTCGGCGCAGCGCGGGCGCGGTCGCCATCGAACGCGAAGTGGCTGTGGCCAGGGGTCGACCTGAGGGCATGACGGCTCGACCAGGCCGGGCGACTTCTTCGTCCGCCGAACCATTGGCGGCGCTCACCGACACCCGCCGGGTGACCGCCCCCTCCCGAGCTCGCGCACGCCCTTCCGCCTCCCGATCCCGTCGGCGCACCTGCCATGCCGTCGCGGCCAGCGCCGCGCCCGCACAGGCGAGGATCCAGCCTAGAGCCAGCAGGCAGGTGCCCCAGGCGACCGAGCCAGCGAAGGCGTGCCCCATCACCGTCAACATCGTCGCTGACGGGATCACGACAATCAGGCGCGTGAGAATTTCCGGGAAGAGGTCTCCCAGGAGGTAGATGATCATGGGGAACAACAGCGGGATGAAGATCGGCCAGACCAGGACCGAGAGTTGCGCCCGCGTCTCGACCTTGATGCCCACCCATAAGCCCAGCGAGACCACGAACAAGGAGAAGCCCGTCACCGCTAGGGTCGTCAGACCCCAGTGGACGACAAAGGCATGGTTGATCCCCAGAATCACGATCCCGGCCACCAGGCAGTAGAAAAGGCCCGCGACCGCCTTGGCGAGGACCACCTGGGCCTCGCTGGCAGGAGACGTCAGCAGGACATCCAACGTGCGCGACTGTTTCTCCTCCAGCATCAGGTGCGGGACCATGCTGATACCGATCATGGTGAGAGAATAGACCAGCGCCATGGCGGCCTGGGTCCCGGCCCCATCCGGCCCCGGCTCCACGTAGGCCCGGTCGGCTCGCAGCTCAACGGCCGCAGGGCGCCCAAGCAAGCGGGTGATTTCCGCCTCGACGGATTGCCTGATCTCCTCAGCCTGCGGGTCGGACAACCAGTAGGCTACATAGCCCGCAAGCGGCATCACGTTCCCAGCCTCGAGGGACTGGTCGAAACCCACAGGAATCACCAATCCCAACGCAGGCACATCACCCTCGGCGAGAGCCTGCAGCATGTCTTCCTGGTTGTCGTACCCACTGTGGGCTGTGACGGCGCTGCTGTTCTCCAGGTAGATGGATAGGGGGGAATCGCCGGCGTCATAGATGAGGACAGGTGAGGGTTCCAGCCTCGCGTTCATGATCGGCAGCATTCGGTACAGGACCACGATGAACAGGCAGGAGAACAGAACGCCGAGCGCGTTCTTGTTCTTCAACGCCCCAACAATATCCTTGGCGGCGATGGCCCAGGTCACACGCACCCGCTGCGTCAACATGCTCTTGTGGATTGTCATTTCGGCCTCACAGTTCTCCCAAACAAACCCCTGAGCAACCTTCGCTGCGCCTCATGCATGCGGACTCATTCACGTCTGCTGCAGGCCCCGCCCCGTCAGTTGGATGAAGACGTCTTCCAGCGTCGCCGCCGCGCCGTGTTGCTCCTTGAGTTGCTGCGGCGCGTCGAGCGCCACGATTCGTCCGTGATCGAGGATCGCCACCCGGTTGCTGAGCCGGTCGGCCTCTTCCATGTAGTGCGTGGTCAGAAAGACAGTCGTCCCAGACCGGGCCAGTTCGGTCACCAGACTGCGGATGTCACGCGCCACACCGGGGTCGAGACCTCGGGTGGGTTCATCCAGAAACAGCACCTGCGGAGCGTGAAGCAGCGCTCGAGCGATGAGCAGTCGCTGCTTCATGCCGTTGGAGTACTTCTGGAGGCGGTCCTTGGCCCTGTCGGTCAGCCCGACGAACTCCAGCACCTCGGCGATCCGGCGGCGGTCGACCCCGTACAGCCGGGCGGAGAAGAGCAGATTGTCCAGGGCGCTGAGGCGCTCGTAGAGGTTCTGGTACTCCCATACAAGGCCGATCTGAGGCTTGAGTCTCTGACGTTCCTCAACGACGTCGCAGCCCATGACGGCGGCTCGCCCTTCGCTCGGTCGCAGCTGCCCGGTGAGCATCCGGATGGTGGTCGTCTTTCCGGCCCCGTTCGGTCCCAGAAAGCCGAAGACTTCTCCCGGCTCGACCGTGAAGCTGATGTGGTCGACGGCACACAGCCCGTTGAAGTTACGGGTCAGATTGGCGGCTTCGATGGCAGACATGGCACCCTCCCTGGACACTCCCGCTTAGGCCCAAGCGCATTGGGCCCGTCCGTTCCAAACCCACGATAGCCAAAACACACAGGCCCCGCAACAGAATCGGGCTGAACGGCGCTTCCCGGGGGTTGAATGGAGCAAGCAGCAGGGCGGTCGAGACAGCCTGAAGCGGTGTGAGTTCGGGGTGGGGCGACAGGGCGGCGATCGGCGGGCCGGCCGGGGCGGTCGCTCGCCGGGCACGGGGACAACCTGCGTCCCCGGCAGACTCAGTAACCGAGGAGTTCGCGCAGTTCGGCGGCGGCGGCCTTGCTGAGGGGGATGAGCGTGCCGGCGGCGTCATCCAGGCGCAGGCTGAAGGCGTTGCGGGTGAACGGGATGACTTCCTTGATATGCTGCAGGTTGACGAGATAGCCGCGGTGGGCGCGAAAGAACCCGCTCCGTCCCAGGCGCCGCTCCAGTTCCCCCAGCGTGAACTGGGTCGCCATGCGGCTGTCGGCCGTTACCAGGATGGCCCGGCTTTCCTCGGCCTCGACATAGTAGACCTCGGCCGGGTTGACCAGGGCGACGCTACCCTCCAGGCGAACCGGGATCTTGAACGCCTGCGCCGCGGCGGGCTCCTGACCCAGGTGCGGGGCGGGAACGATGCGGCCCTGCTGCAGGAGGTTCACGCGATCACACACGCCCACAAGGCGAGTCGCATCGTCAGCCAGGGTCAAGATCGCCGCGCCGCCATCGGCCAGCCGCCGGAGGAGCCCGGTCAACAGGGCGATGGACGGTTCGTCGCAGCGGGCGAAGGGCTCCATCAGAATCAAGTCGGAGGGCTGATGCAGGATCGTCCGGCCAAAGGCCAATCGCCGCAACATGCTGGCGGTGAGCTTCTGCAGCCGGGCCTTGCTCTGGTCAGCCAACCCGATCAGGTCAAGCACTTCCTCGGCGCGCACAGCCGGCAGACCTTGAAGCCGGCAGAAGAAACGCAGGTTCTGCAGCGGGGAGAGCTGCGAGTAGAGGCCGTCCTCAAAGAACAGGACGCCGGTCCGACGGCTGAATGTCTCCGGGTCTGCGCGTGGGTCGATCTCCGCCACCCGCACCCGACCGGCGGACGGCTGAATCCGTCCAATCAGCAGGTCGAGCAGCGTCGATTTGCCGCTGCCCGCCGGCCCAACCAGCGCGGCGATCTCCCCGGCCTCGATCCGCAGTTCGGGGATATCCAGCACCGTCTGCTGTGCGATGACCTTCTGGAGGCCGACGATCTCAATCATCAGGCTGGGCCGCGAGGCGCACCCGTATCAACCCCGGATGGTACGCTCCTATGGTAGCACAGCGCCTCGGCGGACGTTATCGGTCAGAGACTTCCGCGTTCGCTTGCCCGCCGCCGACGCAGCGCCGTAGAATCCTGGAAATCCCGGGCCGCACCACGAGGTTCCCCGAATGGCTACCCACAGGACCGAAGATCGCAACGGCAAGCTGCGCACCGAAATCCAGCTCGACCCGGGCGAGACCGTCGCCTTGTGCCGCTGCTTCGCTTCAGGCAAGTTCCCTTTTTGCGACGGATCGCACCGCAAGCAGCCGGGCAAGGTCGCTCCGGTGATCGTCAGCGCGCCGGCGCCGGAGGCCTCCAAGGAGACCTGACCGCTCGGATTCCATCCCCTGAGCGGCTCGGCCGCGCGGCGCACCACAGTTGTGAAGCAGGGCCCTACAAAGCAGAGGCCCACTCGCGAGCCGAGTGGGCCTCTGGTTGGGTGATGTCAAGCGCAAGGATCGGCCATCAGCCGCCGCGGTCGGCGGCTGGCCGGCGCGCACTAGACCAGCAGTCCGACGATGACCAGAATGTACCCGATGGATCGGACGCCGATGAGCACCGTCTTCAGCGGGGTGGCGTAGCCCAGCAGGGTCATGGTGTGGGAGATGCCGAACATCGTGAAGCCGAGCCCCACGAGCAGGAACGCTTTGACGCCCGTATCGCGCCACTTCTTGATGCCGAGCAAGAGGATCAAGATGCAGAAGATCAAGTTCATCAGCGTTACATAGTCCATTATTGCGTCTCCTTCAGTCGGTGAGGATCACGGTCAGCTTGTCGTCCGCGGATAGACCCATGCGATCGAAGTCGGCCTTGGTGAAGGCCATCGTCTTCTTCTGATCCGTGTGCCAATCGATGCCGATATCCCCGATCTTCCTGCCGTTCTTGAAGACGGCCGCGGAGGTGCTCGACTCCAGCCCCGGATAGGCGCTCTTGGAGAGTATCGCCCACCCGGGTTTCGCCCCCAGGCTGGTGACGCGTTCGGCCGTCGTGGTGATCATCCTCCCGGGCAGTTCGCCGAAGAGGACGAAGTACAGCGCCAGATCCCTCAAGGTCGCGTCGTCGATGGAATCCAATCGGCCGAACACCCACTGCGGGACCGCATACAGGTCACCGGGCAGGGGCTGGTCGGCGGGCGTCACGATCCCGAACTCCTGACCGAGCTTCTCCAATCGCGTTCCGATCGTGGCGGCATCCGGCAGGAAGCCGGGGTAGAGTGCCATGATGTGCCGCCGCACGAGATCGAACGCTCCTGCTCCCTGTTCCGCATCCGAGCGGATCAGGCCGGGCAGGATGCTGGCCAGGCGGACCAGCCTGGCCGGCGTCAGCTTCTGCATGTCGAGCGCCGCAGTGGCTGCGGCCGGGAAGGCTGCGGCAACCACCGCCGCCTGCGCGTTCCCCGGGTCCACGTCGCGCGGTTGCACGGAAATCTCCTTGACCTCGCCGCGCGACAAGACCGTGCGGATCTCGTCCCCCGACAGGCGCATCGATTTGGCGGAGATCACGATACCGCTGTACACGTGGACTTCGACGGCGGCACCTTCGAGGGTCAGGATGAACGCAGCCCCATCGTCAATGCCTTTGGCCTGAAGGGTCGAGTAGATATTCATGAGTATCTTCGCTCTGTGCGCCATTATGGGGCGCAACCCTTCGGGCCGGATTACAGGTGGCTTACAGCATTCGCGCGCCAAACGGATGGTGGTTGTCCGCGAACGGCCCGCGTCGGGTCGATGCGCGCTTCGCCCATCCGCAATCCTCGCCGGACTCCCGCTGCAGGCATCTGGAGGCCAGGGCGCATCGCCTCTGCGCCGCTGACGGCGGGCCCCCGGCTTACGGCTGCCCACACAAGCCAACTTGCGCCGTTGCATGCCTCGCCTACAATCGAGCCGAGTTGCCGGGGGCGCGTCCGGCTGGGCCGGGACGCCAGGCCCCCGCAGCCTGAAGCGCAGCCTGCCGCACACGGTTGCGCCCATACTGCCAGCAAACCTCACCCGATCGGGGGACGATCCCATGACCGGCAAGCTCATCGACCTGCCCACCGCGGCCGCCCTGATTCCGGACGGGGCGACCATTTCCTTCGGCGGCTTCACCACCCAGCGTCACCCGATGGCTTTGATCCACGAACTCGTCCGTCTGCGTCGACGTGACCTGTACTTGTTCGGCCACTCGCCCGGCGGTGATTGGGACCTGCTCATCGGCGCCGGCTGCGTCCGGCGCGTCGAGCTGGCCTATGAAGCCGACGAAGCCTTCGGCACGGTCGGCCCGCGCTGGCGGCAGGCCGTCGAGCGCGGCCAGATCGAATGGGAAGACTACAGCAACTTCGCCATGGTCTCGCGTTTCGCCGCCGGCGCGATGGGCATCCCGTTCATGCCGATCCGCAGCCTGCTGGGCAGCGACGTCCTCGCCCGTCAGGCACTGACCGAGGCGCAGCGCGCCGCCGATCGGCGCACCTCACCCCTCAAGGCACACGTCCTGCAATCGCCGTTCCAGGCCGACGACCGGGTCGTCCTGGTCCCGGCCATCCACACCGAGTTCGCCGTGCTGCATGTCCAGAAGGCGGCAAGCAACGGGATCGTGCGCATCGAGGGGCAAACCTTCGCCGACGTTCAGCAGGCGCTGTGCGCCGACGTCGTCATCGTGACCGCCGAGGAGATCGTCCCGGAGGAGACGCTGCGGGCCGAGCCGGAACGCAATCCGATCCCCCACATGGCCATCGCCCACGTTTGCCACGTGCCCTTCGGCGCACACCCGTATGCGGTCTACAACTACTACGACTACGATCCGCTCCACCTCAAGCGCTACCACGATCACGCGCGCGACGACGCTGGTTTCCAGGAGTACCTGGACCGTTACGTGCTCGGACCGCGCAATCACCTCGAGTACCTGGAAGCCGTCGGAGGGCCGCTGCACTTGAACACGCTCCGGGCCGATCCGGCCTACGGCTACAGCCCGAACTTGCGTCGCAGGAGGCTCGAATCATGAGCGCCCGCCCGTATTCGCTGACAGAGCTCATGGCCGTGGCGGCGGCGCGCGAGATCCGCGACGGTGAGGTCGTCTTCGCCGGCACCGGCCTGCCGATGCTGGGCGCCATGCTTGCCCAGCACACCCACGCCCCCGACTGCTGCATCATCTTCGAGGCCGGGACGTGCGCCAGCCAGCTGGCGCACTTGCCGATGTCGGTCGGCGACCCGCGCACGCTGCGCGGGGCGGCCACCGCCGCCGGGCTACAGGAGGTCTTCAACTACGTGCTCCAGGCCGGCCGCGTCGACGTCGGTTTCTTGAGCGGCGCCCAGGTCGATTGCCACGGCAACATCAACAGCACCTCGATCGGCGCCGACCCGCGCCGGCCGCAGGTGCGCTTTCCCGGCAGCGGCGGCTCATGCGACATCGCCTGCCTGGCCAAGCGCACGATCATCATCGCCAAGCACGAAAAGCGCCGCTTCCCGGTCACCGTCGACTATGTCACCAGCCCCGGCTGGCTGGAGGGCGGGGATAGCCGCCGGCAGGCCGGGTTGGTCCGCGGCGGGCCGAGCGCCATCGTTACCACCAAGGGCGTGATGCGCTTTCGCGCCGACAGCAAGGCCCTCTACCTGGAAAGCTACCACCCCGGTCTGACGGCGCAGGCCGTGGCCGACGACACCGGCTTTCCCATCGACATTGAGGGCGCGCGGGAAACCCCGGCGCCCTCCCCGGAAGAGCTGCGCATCCTGCGCGAAGTCGTCGACCCGGAGCGGATCTTCTTGGCCTGAGGCCGGCGCGGCCAAATGGCTCGCGCGCATCCCAGGCGTTTCCCGGGCGGTCAACGGCCACCGACGCCGATGGGCCGCGGCAGCCACCTAACGCATCCGGCCTGCTACAATACTGCGCAAGGCGTGCTGCCGCCGGTCCACTATTCGCTGTTGCGGGCCGCTCCCAACGAGCCTTTCCCGTCAGGACCATCCGCCGCGGCCGCACGACCGAGAGAGGCGAGATGAACAAAGACACGCTTCGGCAGATCCTGGTAGTCTCAGCAGTGCTTCTGACCATCGCCGTCAACGCACTGGCCAATGTGCTGCCCCTGAACGGCCTCAACACCGGCGAGATCTCCGATCGTTTTCAGGTCTACTTCACCCCGGCCGGGTATGTCTTCTCGATTTGGGGCCTGATCTACCTGGGGTTGATCGGGTACGCAGTCTTCCAGGCGCTCCCTGGCCAGCGCGCCAATCCGGCGCTGCGGCGGATCGCCCTGCCGTTTGTGATCGCCTCGGCGGCCAATATCGCCTGGCTGTTCTTCTGGCACTATGAAATCTTCCTTCTCACCTTACCCGCCATGCTCGTGCTGCTGGCCTGTCTGATCGTTATCTTTCTGCGTCTGGAAATCGGGAAGGCTCCGACCACGCCGGCCGAGCGACGGTTGGTGCAGGCCCCCTTCAGCCTGTATCTGGGGTGGATCACCGTCGCCACGATCGCCAATGTCACTTCCGTCCTCGACTACCTGCAGTGGGGGGGCTGGGGCGTTTCCGACGCGACCTGGTTGGTGATCGTCCTGGCCGTGGCCGTAGCCATCGCCGCTGTCATGGCCTGGAGTCGCAGGGACGTGGTCTACCTGCTCGTGCTGGTCTGGGCCTTCGCCGGCATTGGCGTCAAACACGCGGGCACAGGGCTTGTGGCGACGGCAGCTTGGACCGCCACCGCGCTGGTTGCGTTGATGGCGGTGGCCAGCCTGTTCATCCGCCGCGTGCCTGCCCGCGCCTGAGGCGAGCGCGTTCGACGGCGCTCGGGCTGGCTGCCGACCGCCCCCGGGCGCGGTCCGATGGTACGGGGATCAAAGCGATCGAGTCTTGCACCCAGCGAGGCTTGGGCGTGCCTTCTAAAGAGCCGTCGAGGGGACCCGGCCGCACGATCCGGGTGATGACATTCAACCTGTGGCACGGCGGCGATGCCGGCGGCCAGCCCCTCGAGCAGTCGGCCCGAGTCATTGCCGCCGCCCTGCCCGACGTGGTCGGGCTGCAAGAGACTCTCGGTCTCCCGTCCACAGCCACGCCGGATGGCCGAGGCCGGCAAGCCGACGGCCTGCACGAACTCCGTATCGAGGGCCCGCGGCCGGACCGCGCCGCGCAGTTGGCGGCGATGCTCGGATGGAACGTCCTCGATCAGGGCGAGGGCCGGGCCATCCTCAGCCCGCACCACCTGAGCGACCTGACGCCCATGCGTTGGGGGGCCCGCGTGACCCTGCCCTCGGGCGCGGCCTTCTTCCTGTTCAACGCGCATCTGATGTACAAGCCGTACCAGCCCTACCAGATCCTGCACATCCCGTACGAGGACGCGCCGTTCCTGGAAAGCGAGGCCCAGGTCATCGCCGCAGCACGCCAGGCGCGCGCCGCCCAGATCGAGTCTCTCCTGAGCGACTTGCGGCGCGCGCAGGCCGCACGGGAGGTTTGCTTCCTGACCGGCGACTTCAACGAACCCTCGCACCAGGATTGGACCGAGGCGGCCGCCCGCGCCGGCCGCTGCCCGATCAAAGTGGACTTCCCCGCCACGCGGACGCTCACGGAGGCAGGCCTGGTCGACGTCTTCCGGCTCTTCTATCCGGACGAGGTGCGCAGCCCGGGCTACACCTGGACGCCGACGCGGGCTGAGGACGATCCGCTGGATCATCCAGACCGGCTCGACTTTATCTTCGCCGCACGAAGCGGCGCGATCCCGCGCGGGATCCAAATCGTCGGCGAGGACGCGGCCCGCGCGGACATTGTCGTCACCCCTTACCCGTCCGACCACCGCGCCCTGGTGGCTGAGTTCGTCCTGGCCGGCGCATGAGAGCCGGGCAGGCTCCGCTCCCAGTATGGGTCCCCTGGCGCAATCCGAACCTCGGGTGGGACCACACCCGGGCAAACAAGCAGGGCACGCGCAAAGGTGAAGCATGCCATCTCTTCGCATCCGAAACCCGGGCGCTGCATTCTGGCTTGCGGTAGCGTTGCTGACAGCGCACATGGTGATCGCGGCGCTGAGCACGCGCACCCAGTCGCTGACCTATGACGAGTCGTCTCACCTGCGCTACGGCATGCAGATCCTCGACCGCAACTCCGACCGCTTCGACGACAGCAAGATGCCGGTCTCGGCCCTGAACGCGCTCCCTGTCGCGGTCGCTTTGCGCCTGTGGCCGGAGCGCCTTGACGGCACCTGGCAGCCGGAGAGGATCGGGCGCATCGCCACCATCCTGTTCTCAGGGGCCGTCGGGCTGGTCCTGTTCTTCTGGTCGCGTGAGTGGTATGGGCCTGCGGCCGGGGTCGCCGCCGCTTTCGTGTACGCGTTCGAGCCCAACCTCCTGGCCCACGCCGGGCTGTCGACCACGTCGCCTACGCCTACCTGGTCTATGATCTCGGCCTGGAGGACGTAGAG
>DAIRVC010000006.1:38912-42313 GCA_036803025.1 Anaerolineales bacterium | reverse complement strand
GCGGGTCATCGAAGCCCTGAAAATCCGGCATCTCCTGGAACGCCATCCCCAGGGATTGAGCGGCGGCGAAAAACAGCGAGTGGCCCTTGGGCGGGCGCTGGCGCCTTCCCCCCGGCTGATCCTTCTCCTTGTCGTCGTCGCAGCCGCTGCCTGCGGCACCCCTGCACCGGCGACCCCCGGCTGGCGCTTGTTGCCGCCGTGGACCGGCGAGGCTCCGCGTCCGGCCCCAACGTCGGTGCCGAGCCCTATCCCCGATCCGATCCTGGCTCTCCTTCCGCCTACCCGTGCACCCGGTGAGGCTTACGCTGCGCCGACGCCGGACGCCTCCCGGCCGACACCGGTCATGCGCACCGAGCCTGAGTACTACACGGTCCAACCCGGCGACACGCTCAACCTCATCGCCTACCGCTACACCATCGGTCTGGCTCAGGTCATGCGCGCCAACGGCATCGTCAACCCCGACCTGCTCTCGGTCGGCCAGCAGCTGGTCATCCCGGCGCCCTCCGGGCGGTCGTTCGGCCCAAGCTTCAAGGTCTTGCCGGACTCCGAGATCGTCTACGGTCCGGCTTCAACGCTGCTCGACGTTAACAGGACGGTGGCCGAGTGGGGCGGCTACCTGAGCCGCTACGGGGAGGAGGTCGAGGAGCGGAACCTCAGCGGGGCGCAGATCGTCGTGACCGTCGCCCAGCGCTATTCGGTCAACCCGCGCCTCCTGTTGGCGCTCTTGGAGCATCAGGCCCACTGGCTGACCCGCACCGATGTGGCCGCCGAAACGCTCGTCTATCCCCTGGGGTTCGTCGAGCCTCGCCTCGGCGGGCTTTTCGGCCAGCTCTCGTGGGCGGCGGACGCGCTCAACGCGACCTTCTATGCCTGGCGGGCAGGGTGGGCCGGCCCGTTCCTTCTGGCGGACGGCCAGGCCGTGATCCCCGGCGCGGGAATCAACGCCGGGACGGCTGCTCTGCAGGGGTTGTACGCCCAACTGCTCGGGAGCGGAGCCTGGGAGCAGGCCGTCGGCGAGGGGGGCTTCTATCAGACCTATGTCCGTCTCTTCGGGATCCCTTTCGACCTGGCCATCGAACCGTCCCTCCCGCCCGATCTCAGGCAGCCGACGCTGCGTCTTCCGATCGAGAGCGGCTCGGTGTGGTCGTTCACCGGCGGACCCCATAGTGCCTGGGGCGCAGGTGCCGCCTGGGCGGCTCTGGATTTCGCGCCGCCCGGCTACGCGCTGGGATGCGTGCAGTCGGATGAATGGGTGGTCGCGGCGGCCGACGGTCTCATCCTGCGTTCCGACCAGGGTGAAGTGATCCAGGATCTGGACGGGGACGGGCTGGAGCAGACCGGGTGGGTGCTGATGTACATGCACATTGAGTCCCGCGATCGTGTCGCGGCCGGGACCTACGTCCAGGCCGGCGACCGCCTCGGCCATCCGTCGTGCGAGGGCGGGGTCTCGAACGGGACGCACCTGCACCTCGCCCGCAGGTATAATGGTGAGTGGATCCCCGCCGACACGTCACTTCCCTTTGTTTTGGATGGATGGGTCTCTGCCGGCCTTGGCCTCGAATACGACGGCACGCTGACCCGCGCGTCGGAGGTTCTGGTAGCCTGCGCCTGCCGCAACACGGAGAACCAGGTCTCTCGTTGAGACTGCCATGTCGATCCGGATCGCCGCGCTATCCCGCCCTGCATTCATTCCGCTGGCCGCTCTGGTGGCTGCCGGCATGGCCTGCGCGCGCTCCGACGTGCCGGTGACGGCCGGTATCGGCGGCGGCGGACTCGAGCCGCTGCCCAGCGCCACCGCCACCTCTGCCGACCCATCGGCGCTTCCGACGACGGCGCCCCCGACCGCCGTCCAGGTCTCGCCGACGCCCCTGGCTCCGCCGGCCTCGCCGACCACGGTGCCCACGCCGACCCTCGGGTTCAGCGGGACGGCCGAACCGTTTGTCTATGTGTCCCAGGCCGGGGATACGCTGCCGGCGCTGGCGGCCCGCTTCGGAGTCGTCCCCGAGGACATCACCGCCTCCGCCGCCCTGCCTCAAGACGGGACGATGATCGACCCCGGTCAGTTGCTCTCCATCCCGCGGCGCCTGGCAGCCACCGGTCCGGGCGAGCTGCTCGTCCCCGACAGCGAGGCGGTCTTCTCCCCCCATGCTGTCGATTTCGATGTGGTCGCTTTCGTCGACGAGCAGGGCGGATACCTGGGTGATTATCGCGAGACGGTCGGGGGCCGGCTGCGCAGCGGCGGCGAGGTGGTGGCTCAGGTCGCTCGCGACAATTCGGTGAACCCGCGCTTGCTGCTGGCGCTGATCGAATACAGCGCCGGCTGGTTGACCGACCCTGTCCGCCCGAGCGGAGACGCGCTGCGCTACCCGATGGGCAACATCGACCCCGAATTCCCGGGGCTGTTCCGGCAGCTGACCTGGGTAGCCGACGAGTTGGGTAACGGTTACTACGGCTGGCGGGCGGGGACTCTGGTCGAACTCCACTTCGAGGATGACACGCGCACCCGATTGTCGCCGGAGTTGAACGCCGGCACTGTCGCGCTCCAATACTTCTTCGCCGTGCGGAACGGTCCGCTGGCGTGGGCGCAGGCGCTGGCGCCTGATGGCTTCATCGCCACCTATCGGGCGCTCTTCGGCGACCCCTGGGAGTATGCCTATCCCTTGTTCGAGCCGGGGGTCGTACAGCCGCTGCTTGACCTGCCCTTCTTGCCGGGGCACACCTGGTCGTTCACCGGCGGCCCGCACGGCGCGTGGGAGTTCGAGTCCGCCTGGGCGGCGCTCGACTTCGCGCCGGCGACCGCCAACCTGGGCTGCGATCCGTCTCCGGATTGGGCGGTGGCCTCCGCGCCGGGGTTGGTGCTGCGCAGCGGCGGCGGGGTGGTGATCCTGGACCTGGATGGCGACGGGCGCGAGCAGACGGGCTGGGTGCTGGTCTACCTGCACATCGCCAATCTGGGGCGCGTGGCCGCCGGCGAGTTCGTCGAAGCGGGTGACCTGCTGGGACACCCATCGTGTGAGGGCGGCCTGGCGACCGGCACCCACCTGCACATCGCCCGCAAGTACAACGGCGAGTGGATCCTGGCCGACGGGCCGCTGCCGTTCGAGCTGAGCGGTTGGGTGGCCCACGGGGGGACACGGCCATACGAAGGGACGCTGACCCGCGGCGACTCGGTCGTGATCGCTTCACCCTTCGGCACGCTGCAGACCCAGATCTCACGATGACGAGGCCAAGAACCCTGGCGTTGGTCCTGGCGTTGAGTCTCGCGGGCTGCTTGCCGGCCGGCGATTCCACCCCCGACGGCGCTGCGCTGCCCGAGGCGACCCAAACACCGCAGACCTCGCCGCTCCCGACGCGCGGACCTTTCCCTCCAGGACAACTGGTCGACTACCTGGCCCAATCCG